>JAFSSQ010000062.1 GCA_017450965.1 Clostridia bacterium | reverse complement strand
TTGTAGCTGCGGTAGGTCTGGTTGTTCTTCGGGCCCTCCTCGGCGCTGGCGTAGTCCTCGAAATAGCAGGCGCCGCCGTGTGCCGCGGGCATGTACACGTCCTGCGGGACGCCCGGCTTCCCGTTTGTTGATTTTGGAAAGGATCGACCGGGCCCGTTCGGGCGGCGGGGCCGTCGGTTTTACGGGGAGATATTCCTTTTGAAAAAAGTTCTCCTTTTCCGGACCGCCGGCGGCGGCGCGCATATACTGAAAGGGAGAACGGGAAAAGGAGAAACGCAATGAAACTGAACAAAAGCGGCGTGGAGCGCCTTTTGAAGATGGACGACAAGATGCTCTGGACCTTTATCCGCACGGTGGCGGCGCAGTCGGGCGCCGAGCTGCCGGAAACGGTCGCCCCCGAGGAGATGGCGCGTCTGCGGCAGGCGGCGAGTCTTGCGACCGATAAGGATCTCGCCGCGCTGACCGATTATCTGAAAAAGAGCGGCGGGCGGCCGTGACGCCCGGCGAGGAGAGCCGCCCCGATCTCGTCGCCGTTCTCGGCGAGCTGCTCGGCGGAAAAAAGCCGGACGGAGACCCGCCGGGGAAAGCGGCGTCCGGGGGCGGCCGGGCGGACGGCCCGGAGGGAGAGGACCCCGCCGCCCCGCCGGAGCGGGAGGAGGAGGAGCGGGCGCCGGAGACGGGCGCGGAAGAAAAAACGGAGGGGGAAGCGTCCCCGCTCGCCGGGCTCCTCTCCGATCCGGCGCTCTTGCGGGCGCTGCCCGTCGTCCTCTCACTTGTTTCCTCCCTCGGCGGCGCGCCGCAAAAGACCGCCGCCCTCCCCGCCGCGCCGAAAAGCGAAGGGGAGAAACGAGCGGCGCTGCTCCGCGCCGTCAAGCCCTACCTCTCGCCGGAGCGGGCGGACGCCGTGGAGATCGTTTTGAAGGTCACGGAGCTGATCGATCTGCTCAAATAGGGAAAGGAGCGTCTTATGTATAAACAGCGCGTCCGCCCGGACGGCGGGATCCCCCCGGATTACAGCGGTTGGACGGCGACCCGCCCCTGCCCCTGCCCGGATCCCCCGCCGCCCGGACCGCCCCCCGCGCGTCCGTGCGGGGAACCGCCAAAGGCGCCGCCCCGCCCCTGCGGAAAAAGGCCCCGTCCTCCCTTTTGTTCGGACAGCGGGGATCTGATCCTCGCGGCGGCGCTGGCCGTTCTTCTTTTCTGCGGGGAGGAAAAGCCCGATCTTCTCACCCTCGGGGCGATCCTCGTCCTCCTTCTCCTGCGCTGAAAAAAGCGGCGCCGGGTTTTATCCCGGCGCCGTTTGCCTGTTCTTTTCAGTTTTCAAGGGCGGACTCGAAGAAATTGTTGATCCGGTCTATATCTCTCTGCGCCGCCTGCTCGTAGGAAGCGTACATACTGGCGAAATCGGTGGTCTTTTTGGCAAGCAGCTGGCCGACCTGGGTACTCATGTTGCCGACGCGGTAGAAAAGGCCGAGGTCGTAGATGCGGTTCGCGAAGATGATATCCAGCGTTTCGGCGCTGTCGGGATCCTGAACGTTCTTGCCCTTCAGGGTCTTCTCATAGTACGCGGGGGTCACGATCTCCTTGGAGTAGTAGGCGAGCGCCTCGGTGATCGCGCCGCTCTTTTCCTCGTCCGCGCAGTCCGCGGGGATCGCGTACATCGTCGCCTGATAGCCGGCAAGCCCGCAGTAGTAGCGATCCTGCTCCGCCGTCAGCTTCGGCATCGGCAAAATCCCGTATTCGAGATCGCCGTCCCGGAAGAGCGGGAGGGCCTTGAGGTACTCGAGCAGGAAGAGGGACTGGTTGCTCTCGAACATCTCCGGCCACTTCTTGGCGGAGTCCATGTGCTGGAAGTTGATCACGGACAGATCCTGGCAGAGGGAGACGAACTGCTCCACGACCGCCACGGTCTGCTCGTTGTTGAGCGTTAAGGTGAGCTGGTCGTCCTTGATGGAGGCGATGGTATTGCCCGAGGCGTTGATCATCGCGGTCAGCATCGCGTCCCAGACGATCATGCCGTACTTGTCGTTGGAGGTGAGCTTGTCGTCGCCGTCCAGATCCTCGCTGACCGTTTTGCACATCTCGGTAAGGACCTCCAGCGTCCATTTCCCTTCGCGGGAGAGCTTGTAGACGTCTTCAAGCCCCTTTTCCTCGTGGATCGTCTTGTTGAAGATCACGCCGAAGGTGTATTCCTTGTCGGCGTAGGAAATGTCGCCGGTGGTGTAGAAGGTCTGGCCGTAGATGCTGGTATCGGCGGTCGCGTTCTGATCCCACCAGGAGCTTTTCAGGGAGACGTAGGGCGCTTTCTGCAGATCGAGGAAGTAGCCCTGATAGGCGAGGGCGCTCGTATCGAACACGCCCATCAGCGCGCCGTCATACGCCGCGTCGCCGGAGGCCCGGTTCTTGGTGAGGTAGGAGGCTCCGGACGAGCTGTTCTTGAAGAAGTCGGTCGTTGTGAGCTTGATGCCGTAGATATCCTCCACCTTCGCGTTGCGGCGGTAGATCGCGTCGTCCATCACGAGGGCGGAGTCCTCCGCGTAGACGAAGGGGTTGATCCCGTTGTCCATCCACGCGGTGCAGAGGATATTGAAGGACGAGTCGGAAAACTTCAGATCGCCCGGAACGCCGAAGGTCTCGCCCCCGGTCGTGTCGCCGGGCGCCTCCCCGGAGCTTTGCGGATCTTCCGTCGTCGTTCCCGCGGGCTTCGTCCCCTCGGTGCAGGAAACGAGCAGCGTCGAGAAGGCGAGCAGGAGCGCGAGACAGAGAAGTACGGTTTTTTTCATGGATTCTCCTTTCAGAAATCACGGGTTTCCCGGAAATTTGTAAAATCGGGGAAAAGGATAAAACGGAAATGAAAAAAAGACTTTACATCTTCTTTTCTTTATGTTAAGATAAAAGCAAAGAAAAAACAATGCAAATATTCTTTGGATTGTTACAAAAATCCCATCTTGAGGTAAGGGGCATGCTGGAAAACGCGTTTTCGCACCCTTTGGTTTCCAAAAAAAGCGCGCCCGCGGACGAGTGCTTCTATGCAAGCTGTATGCCGTACTCGCCCGGCGTTCCCTTTTTTATGGAATGTATCGGCGTGACCAACCCGAACCCCGATTACCGCATCGAGCGGGTCCGGCAGGGCGTGGGGCGTTTCGGCGTTTTCGTGTTCGAGTACGTGCTCGAGGGCAAGGGCTACGTGGAGTGCGACGGGATCCGGTACACGGTGGAGGCGGGGGACTTTTACTTCCTCGGCCGGAACGCTTCGCACGTTTATTATACCGATAAGTCGGCTCCGTATAAAAAGGTCTGGTTCAACGTCCGCGGCAAGCTGATCGACAAGGTCCTCGAGGCGTACGGGATCACAAGTCAGGTCGTGATCTGCCGGATGGACGTCCTCCCGATCTTTGAGGAGATCCGGCAAATCTACGGATCCGCCGGGGACGCGGATTTTGCCGAGCGCAACTACCGCGCCTCCCTGAAGGTGATCGAGCTGATCGGCAAGATGGACCGCCATCTGCGGGACGCCGTCGGCAAGGTGGATCTCCCGATGCGGGTGAAGATCTATCTCGACAACAGCTGGGACTTTTCGATGACGGTGGAGCGGCTGGCGGAGCGCTTCCATCTCAACAGCAACTACGTTACCTCGGTGTTCAAGGGGAAGTACGGCGTCACGCCGAAGCAATATATGCTCTCCCGCAAGATCGCCTGCGCAAAGGAGCTGCTCGCCGATCCGGGCTGCGAGATCAAGGAGATCGCCGGCACCCTTTCCTTTTCCAGCGTATATCATTTTTCCAACACCTTCAAAAAACTGACGGGAGAGACGCCGAGCGCCTACCGCCAGCGCATCTCGCAGGAGACGGACTGATTTTGTGCTTTGCGGTCGGAGACCGTTAAAATAAGAAAAAGGAGAACAAACATGAGCATTTTTGACAAACTGAAGGGAACAGTCAGCGACGTGGCAAAGGCGGCCCGCGACGCGGTCGGAGCGAACGTCAAAACGGAGACGGTCGTGATCGGGAAGCTCCCCGAGAGCCTTGAGGAACTGAAGGCGCTGCCGGAAGCGGCGATGGACACGCCGTTCAAGACCGCGGCGCTTACCGTCTGCGCGCTTTGCGTTTACGGAGCCGAGCCCTCGATCGGGATCGAGATGCTGAACTTCCTGAGAGGGCCCCGTCCTCTTTCCAATCAGGAGATTTCCTTTTTGAAGGACCGCTTTGCCGACAATCACTACTATATCCCGTTTTCCTACTTCAAGGGCGCGACCCCGGAAAACGACTACAAACCCGCCGAGCCGTTTACGCTTGAGATCAAAGCGGGCCCCTACGCCTATCAGGACGAGGGATACGCCAAGCTGGATATCGTCTCCGGCGGAGCCGATTCGCCCCGTCAGGTGCAGCTCCGCAAGACCGGCGATGGCACCTGGTATCTCTGGGATCAGTTTTTGATGGTCGGTATCCGCGACCCGAAATCCCTCAACCCCTGGGCGTAAGCGCCGGAAACCGTGACCGTACGTCCCTTTGCGCCGGACGACCGCGCGGCGCTGGAGCCGCTGGCGGACGAGCTGCACCGGCTCCACGTTGAAAACCGTCCGGACCTCTTCGTCGGCGGGGAGCACCCCCTCTTTTCGGAGGAAGCGATCCGCGCCCGGCTCGCGGAGCCGGGCACGGTCTCCCTTACGGCGGAGGAAAACGGCGAGCCGATCGGCTTTTGCTTTGCCGAGATCCGGCCCCGCACGGCGATGAAAAACGTCCCTTCTCTCTTTCTCGACGATCTCATCGTCGCCGCGCCTTTCCGCCGCCGCGGCGTGGCCCGCGCGCTCTTTGACGAGGCGGTCCGCCTCGGGCGGGAGCGGGGAGCCGTCCGCGTCGACCTGACGGTCTGGTCCTTCAACGGAGAGGCGGAGGCGTTCTACCGCTCGCTCGGGATGACCCCGCAGCGCACGGTCTACGAAAAAGCGTTATAAAAAATCCCGCCGCGGCAGCGGCGGGACTTTTTTTCGTTCAGCGTTTGAAAAAGGAGAAAAGCCCCTTCTTTTCGTACGGTCTGCGGGTGATGCCCTTCAATTCGTACCCCGTCCCGCCGATCACGCGGCGGAGTTCTTCGTCGGGGATATCCTCTTTTGCCACGATCACCGTCTCGCCGGTCTTGCGGGAGGAGGCGACCGATTTGACCGGGAGGGCGGCGCGGACGGCCTCGTTGAGATGCGACTCGCACATCCCGCACATCATCCCCTCGATCTTCAGCGTGATCTCAACCATAAAAGCGCTCCTTTCCGGCGAGAAGGGCGATCAGCTCTTCCGGCCTGTCTACCAGTTTGCCGGCTCCGTGCCGACAGAGAAAGTCGCGGGAGCGGAACCCCCAGGTAACCGAAAGACAGGGGATCCCCGCGTTTTTCGCCGTTTCGATATCCACGTCCGAGTCCCCGATATACACCGTTTCGCCGGGGGAGACGCCGAGGAGCCGGATCACCTCAAAGAGAGAGTCCGGCGCCGGCTTGCGCCGGATCCCTTCCCGCTCGCCGACGGCGGCGTCAAAGAGGGAGGGGAAGTAGCGGGCGACGAGGGTTTTGACCGGCGCGTCCGCTTTGTTGGAGACGACGGCGGTGCGGATCCCCGCCCGCCGGAGGGCGGCGAGCGTTTCCGCGATCCCGGGATAGGGGGCGGTCTTTTCGGCGCAGTGGGCGCCGTAATAGGAGAGGAAGGCGGCGTATACCTCGTCCGTCTTTTTTTCGTCCGTTCCGGGCGGCACCGCCCGCTCGATCAGGAGCCGGATCCCGTTGCCGACGAAGCGCCGCGTTTCCTCCCACGTCCGCTCCGGCAGGCCGGCGCTGTGCAGGACGGCGGCGAGAGAGTCCGCGAGATCGTCGAGGGTGTCAAGGATCGTGCCGTCCAGATCAAAGACGGCGGCTTTGCAGTCGTTCATTCTGTCCCTTCCGTTCGGTCGGGCGCCGCCCCTGCCTCCGGGAGCCGGAACCAGAAGTCGCTGCCCTTGCCCGGCTCGCTTGAGACGCCGTAGGCGGCGCCGTGTTCTTCGAGGATGCCTTTGACGATCGAAAGCCCGAGCCCCGAGCCGCCCACGCCGCGGCGGTGTTCGCCGCTCTTGTAGTAGCGCTCCCAGATGCGGGGGAGGTCTTCTTCCGGGATCCCCTCGCCCGAGTCGATCACGTCGACCCGCACGAAGGCGCCCTCGCCCCGTTCGCGCACCAGGACCGTCTTATCTTCCCCCGTGTAGCTGATCGCGTTGCCGATCAGGTTGTAGAGGACCTGGAGGATCCCCGTCCGGTCGGCCAGGACCCGGTGCTCCCCGTCGCTTTCCAGGCGGATGGTGTAGCCCTTGCATTCGGTCAGCTTTTCAAAGCGGCCGCAGGTCTGTTTCAGCGCCTCCGTCAGGGAGAAAAGCTCCGGCTTCGGCGTCCGGCTGCCGCTTTGCAGGCGGGAGACCTCGATCAGGTCGTTGACAAGGGCGGTCAGCCGTTTTGTTTCGTCGATGATGACCTGCATATTCTCCGGCGTGTTCTCGCCGGGGATGTCGCGCATCACCTCGCTGTACCCGGAGATCATCGTCAGCGGGGTGCGCAGGTCGTGGGAGATGTTGGCGATCAGCTCCTTCTGCATCCGGTCGACCTTGGAGAGCTCGTGCTCCGCGTAGGTCAGCGTGCCGGAGAGCTCGTCGATCTCCCGGCAGCCGCCGCCCCGGAAGGTCGCGTCGTAGCGGCCGGAAGCGAGCAGCGCGGCGCTCTCGGAGAGTCCGACGATCGGCTTGGAGAGGCGGTGAGAGAGGATCAGGGCGCCCGCGAGGGCGATCAAGACGGCCAGCGCGGAGACGAGCAGGAGCTGGATCTTCAGCGTGTTTTTGACCGAGCCGACCGGCGTGAGCGCCGTATCGAGCAGGATCAGGCGTTCCGCGCCCTCCCCGTCGGAAAAGAGCCCGGCGTACACCATCCGGGACATATCAAAATACCGCCCGGGCTCGCCCTTCTTTTTTTCGGCCGCCGGCGCGTCCGCGTTCTCCGTTTCCTCGCTTCCGGTCGGCGCAAAGCCGAACACAAAGGAGGAGACGACCGTCTTTTTTTCCTTCGCTTCCCGGTAGAGATCGCCGACGGAGGTCTTGCCGAGCCGGTGGATGATGCTGCCCGCGCTGATCTCGGAGGACGCGAGATCCTCCAGCTCGGCGTTCAGCACCCGCACGCAGATATTATACTGCAGGGCGGCGGTGTCGCAGACCGTCTGCAGGTCGTCGGCGTCCGCCTGTGCGATCTCGGCGCCCGCCCGCTCCAGCGAGTTTTTGGTGATGAAATAGTAAAAATCGTCCAGAAAGACGATCTGGAATACCCACAAAAACGCAAGAAGGAACGCAAGAAAACCCGCAAAAGAGAGGAACAGTTTTCCTTTCAGCGGGAGCCTGCGTTTCCGGCGCGTTTTCTTTTCGATTTTTTCAGTCATGGCTTTGTCCGTCCGGCCCGTCAAAGCGGTACCCCATTCCGCGCAGCGTGGCGATGAAGCGGGCGTAAGGGCCGAGCTGCCGGCGCAGCAGTTTGATATGCGTGTCTAAGGTCCGGTCCCCGCCGTAAAAATCGTAGCCCCACACGTCGCAGATCAGTTTTTCCCGCGAGAGGGCGATATTGCGGTTTTTGATCAGATAGAAAAGCAGGTCGTATTCTTTGGGGGAAAGCTCCGCGCGCACCCCGTCCACCGCGACGGTGCGGGAGGTGAAGTTGACCTCCAGCCCCTCCTGCCGGTAGACTTCAAAAACGGGCTCCGGCGCGCGTCCCCGCTCCTCGCCCGAGCGGACGCGCTTTAAGATCGCGTCGACCCGCAGCATCAGCTCCTTCGGGGAAAAGGGCTTGACGACGTAGTCGTCGATCCCCAGCTCAAAGCCGTTGATCCGGTCGTATTCCTCGCCGCGCGCGGAGAGCATCAAAATCGGCACGTCGGAAAAGCGCCTGATCTCCCGGCAGGCGGAAAAGCCGTCCAGCTCCGGCATCATGATGTCCATGATGACGATATCGTAGGCGTTCTGGCGGCACATCCGCACGGCGGAGAGTCCGTCGGACGCCTCGCTTACCGCGTGCCCCTCGAACTCCGCGTATTTGCGGATCAGCTCGCGGATCAGTTTTTCATCGTCGACAACGAGTATCTTGACCATAACGACCTCATAGGAACCGCCGGAGGCGGGGGATCCCGCCTCCGGTCGGAGAACGTTCAGTTTTCGGTTTTTACGCCGGAGGGTACTTTTTCGTAGAGGGTGGCGGTGACGGTCACGGTGCGGCCGCTGCGGACGACCGTGACTTCCACGGTGTCGCCCACCTTGTGCCCCTGCAGCGCCCGCTTGATCCCGGCCGCCGAGGAGACTTCCTTGCCGTCGACCGAGATGATGCGGTCCCCGCTTTTCAGATCGGGATTCAGCTCGGAGGTCCTCACGTAGATGCCGGGGGTGCTGTACGCAGAGAAGGGATTGGAGTAGATCGAAGAGGAGTCCACCTCGTAATAGGTGATCCCGAGCTGCACCCGGCCGCGGACGTAGCCGTATTCGTTCAGCTCCTTCATCACCTCGATCGCGTCGTTGATCGGGATCGCAAAGCCGAGCCCTTCCACGTCGCTGCCGGCGGATTTCGCGTTGACGATGCCGATCAGCTCGCCGCCGAGGTTGAAGAGGCCGCCGCCGGAGTTGCCGGGGTTGACCGCCGCGTTGGTCTGGAGCAGGTTCATCGTCTGCCCGTCGATCTCGATCTCGCGGTCAAGGGCGCTGATGATGCCGTTGGTGACCGTTCCGCCGAGCGAGCCGAGCGGGTTGCCGATCGCCATGACCTCCTGGCCGACGACGAGGGCGGAGGAGTTGCCGAGCGTGGCGGCGGTGAGCCCGGTCGCCTCGATCTTCAGCAGCGCGATATCCGACTCGCTGTCGCTGGCGGTGACGGTGGCGGGGTAGTCTTTTCCGTCCGTGGTGCGGACGGTCACCGTGCCGGCGCCGTCGATGACGTGGTAGTTGGTGATCACGACCCCGTCGGTGGAGATGATCACGCCGCTGCCCGCGCCGCCGGTCACGTACTGGCCGTAGATCTGGCTGGTGCGGACCGTCTCGGTCGTGATCTCGACGACGGAGTCCTTGACCGCCGCGGCGACCTGGGCGTAGGTGCCCGTTTCCACTACGTCTTTGCCGTTGTTGACGATCACGACGCTGGGGGTCGAGGAGGGGGAGCTTGCGGCGGGAGCGGAGCCTGTCTCCGGCGGATTGGATACCGTCGTATTCGAGGAGCCGGAGGAGGGCAGGTAGCGCGCAAGCAGCACGCCGCCGACGCCGCCCGCGGCGGAGAAGAGGATGCAGAGCGCCACAAGCAGGGCGGCAAGCCCCGCGCCGATCTTTTTCTTTTCCTTTTTTTTCGGAGCGGCCGCGGGCGCGGCGTAGGGGTTTTGCGCGTAAGCGTACTGCCCGTACCGCGGTCCGGCGTAGGCGTTTTGCTGCGCGTAGGCGCCCTGCGTATAGGGATTTTGCGCGTAGGGGTTCTGCGGCGCGTAAGGATTTTGCACGTAGCCGGCGTCGGCTCCGCGGTATGCGCCGCAGGCGTTCGTTTCGCGGTTGATCTGAGGGCCCGCATAGTGGTATTCCACGCGCGCGCCGTTTTGTCCGGCGGCGTTTTCCTGCGGGTTTTGCGGCGCGTCCTGTTCCGCGGACGCGTTTTCCTTTTCGGCGCTTTCCCGGGGTTCGGTCTCCGGGGCGGGGTGTTCGTCTTCGGGACGGAAGGTATAGTCTGCCATATCGATGACCTCCTTGGCTTTTCTTTCTGTCCCTATTCTACCCCCGGAATGTGAAAACTGGATGAAGAAAACCGGAAAAGCGTTTGAATTTCAGCGGCCGTTCTCCGCCTTTTTTTTCCTCTCCCCGTCGAGATAAGACTGGAGGATCAGTTCGGCGGAGAGGGTGTCGATCACCTTTTTGCGTTTCTTTTTGCGGACGTCGATATCGGAGAGGATGCCGTGCGCCTCCACCGTGGAGAGCCGCTCGTCGCAGAAGAGGACGGGGATCTTCCCGCCCGAGAGGGAAACGAGCATCGCGCCGAAAGCGCGCGCCGTTTCGGCGCGCGTTCCCTCGCTGCCGTCCATATTCAGCGGCAGACCCACCACGGCGAGCTCCGCCCGGTATTTTCCGATCAGGCGGATCGCTTCCTCCGCCGTTTTCGTCATCGAGGAGGCGGTGATCGTCGCGACCCCGCCGGCGAGAAAGCCGGAAGCGTCCGAGACCGCCACGCCCGTCCGGCGGTCGCCGTAATCAAATCCGATGCAGATCATGGCGCTTTTTTTCCTTTTCCGTAAACATGGCGTCAAGCCGCCGCGCCGCGGCGGACATCTCCCGCACCCGCGCGGGCAGCTCCTCCGGCGAGGTCCCCGCGCAGTATTTGACCGCTTCCAGCGTGAGACAGCCGCGGTATCCGATCTCAACGAGGGCGTCGACGATCGGGTCAAAGTCGATCTGCATCGTAAAGGGGAGCTGATGGGAGTCGTGCCGGAGATCGTTGTCGTGCAGGTGCAGCGCTTCGACCCGGGGACCGAGCTCGCGGAGCATCCGCACGGCGCTCGTCCCCAGCCCCGCCATCTCCGCGTGTCCGACGTCGACGCACGCGACAAGGAAGGGGTCGTCGACCGCCCGGAGGTGCTCAAGGAAGTCCGGCCCGTCGCTGCAGGCGGCCGGCAGCGCGCGCCCTTCCTCTTTGTTCCAGTTGAACATATTCTCGGTCGCGATCTTCACGCCGCACGCGTGCGCGATCGGGAGCAGCTCGAAAAACATCTCGGCGTTTTCCGCCGCCGGTTTGTTGTTGTCCGGATGGATAACGCAGTGCTCGCCGCCCGCCTCCGCCGTGCATTCCAGCGCGCGGGGCAGCATCTCCCGGATCTGCGGATGGGAGACGGGGAAGGGCGCGTGGGACTGGTTGCAGGAAATGCCGTTTTCCTCTGCGATCCGCCGGATCTTTTTGACGAACGCGAGGTAGTCCTTTGAGCGCAGCGGATGGTCCGTCGGTATCACGCACCGGTTTTTCCAGTCGAACCGCGCCATCGAGGTCATGGAAAAATCGTAGGCGTCAAAGCCTGCCTCGGCGACGAGCCGGACCGCCTCCTCTTCCCCGACGATTTTTGCGATCGAGTTGATTTCCGTTGACGTTTTCATTGTTATCCCTCTTTCCGACGGCGCGGACAGGCGCCGTTTACTGTATCATCATGGCGTCGCCGAAGGAGAAGAACCGGTATTCCTCCCGAACGGCGGTGCGGTAGGCCTCCATCACGTTTTCCTTGCCCGCAAAGGCGGAGACGAGCATGATGAGCGTGCTCTCCGGCAGATGGAAGTTCGTGATCAGAGCGTCCGTCGCCTTGAAGCGGTAACCGGGATAGATGAAAATGCCGGTCTCCCCGCTCTGGGGCCGGACCGTCCCGTCCTCGTCCGCCGCGCTCTCCAGCGTGCGGCAGGAGGTCGTACCGACGCAGACGACGCGCCCGCCCGCCCTTTTTCTTTCGTTGATGAGGTCGGCCGCTTCCTTCGTCACGGTAAAAAACTCCGCGTGCATCGCGTGCTCGGCGATCCGCTCTGTCTTGACGGGGCGGAAGGTCCCGAGCCCGACGTGCAGCATCACCGGCACGACGGCGACGCCCTTTTGCCGGATCTTATCCAGCAGTTCTTTTGTAAAATGCAGCCCGGCGGTCGGCGCCGCGGCAGAGCCGCGTTCCCGCGCGTAGACGGTCTGATAGCGTTCGGGGTCGGCGCAGGGCGTTTCGATGTACGGAGGGAGCGGCGTCTTGCCCGCGCGGTCCAGCACGGCGTAAAAACCGGCGGGGTCGTCGTAGGAAAAGCGGACGATCCGGTTGCCGTCCTCTTTCACTTCCGTTACCTCGGCCCGCAGCGCGCCGTCCGCAAAGACGAAGGCGTCGCCCGGCTTGGCGCGTTTGCCGGGGCGGGAAAGACATTCCCACCGGTCTTGTCCGAGGGCGCTCAGAAGGAAAAGTTCGATATCGCGGCCGGTGCCGTCGTCGGTCTTGCCGAGGAGGCGCGCCGGGATGACGCGGCTGTCGTTGACGACGAGGGTGTCGGTGGGGAGGAGAAGATCGGCGACGTCGCGAAAGATCCGGTGCGCGATCGCGCCGGTCTCGCGGTCGAGGACCATCAGGCGGGAGGCGTCCCGCGGCTCGGCGGGCGTCTGCGCGATCAGACGGTGCGGCAGTTCGTAGAAAAAGTCGGAGGTGCGGAGAGTCGTTTCAGGACGTTGATTGACGATCATGTTTTCGGTTCGCTTTCTTTGCGGCGGTCATATACTGGAAAAGAACGGATCCGTTCTTTCTTTTACCTCATTATAATACAAAGGACGCGCTGATGCAAGTCCGGGAGAAAAATATGCTGAAAACTGCCAAAAAAGCCCCCTTTTACGGGATCTGTACCGCGCTCGTTACCCCCTTTTCCGGCGGGGAGGTGGACTACCCCGCTCTCTCGCGCCTGATCGAGAGGCAGATCGCGGCGGGCGTGCCCGCCCTAGTCGTCGCCGGAACGACCGGAGAGGCGCCCGCGCTGAGCGAACGGGAAAAGCTCTCGCTTTTTTCCTTTGCCTGCGAGAAGGCCGCCGGGCGCGCGGCGGTGATCGCCGGTACCGGAAGTCCGGACGTATCCAAAATGCTTTCCCTCTCCCGCGAGGCGGCAAAAATCGGCTGCGACGGGCTTTTGATCGTGACCCCCTATTATAACCGGGGAACGGAGAGCGGCGTGCGGGAGAGCTACCGCCGCGCCTGCGGGATCGGTCTGCCGATCCTGCTTTACAACGTGCCCGCCCGCACGGGGACCGATCTTTCCTACCGCTCGGTCCGCCTCCTGTCGCGCGAGCCGGAGATCGTCGGGATCAAGGAGGCGTCCGGCGAGATCGGACGCATCGCCCGCTACCTCGCGGACGGGGAGACGGATCTCCACGTCTATACCGGCTGCGACGGCGAGCTTCTCCCCACCCTCGCGCTCGGCGGCGGGGGCGCGGTCAGCGTTCTCTCCAACGTGTTTCCCGAGGCGTGCGTCCGGCTCTGTCGGCTGTTTGCGGAAGGGAAGATCGGGGAGAGCCGGGAGATCGCCCTCGCGCTCGAGCCGCTTACCCGCCTGCTCTTTTCGGAGACCAATCCCGCGCCGGTCAAATCGCTGCTTTCCTCGCTCGGGCTCTGCGGCGGGGAGATGCGCCTGCCGTTTGACGAGGTTTCGCCCACGCTTGCGGAGGCGCTCTTTTCCTCCTACCGCGAGACCTGCCTCCGCCTGAAAAAAAGCGGGGAAAAAGAGAAAAGAAATTGAAGAAGATATCTTGCCTTGCGGCGGGAAATCGTATATAATAAAGGCGAAGACAGAAGCGCGGTCCGAGGACCGCGGCAACAGAAGGGACGGCAGAACATGGAAGCTTCCGTAAGAAAAGAACTCACCGAGCTCGCCCGGAAGGTCCGCGTCGGCGTGATCGAATCGACCAACGCCGCAAAATGCGGGCATCCGGGCGGTTCGCTCTCCATCGCGGAGATCGTAACGTGGCTCTATTTCAAGGAGATGCGGGTGGATCCGAAGGCGCCGCAGGATCCGGACCGGGACCGCTTTGTCCTCTCCAAAGGGCATACGGCGCCCGCTCTTTATACGGCGCTCGCGCTGCGCGGCTTTTTCCCGTGGGAAGAGCTTTATACGCTGCGCAAGCTCGGCACCCGGCTCCAGGGGCATCCCAGTATGCACGCGCTGGACTGTATCGATATGTCCACCGGCTCCCTCGGGCAGGGCGTTTCCACCGCCTGCGGCATGGCGCTCGCCGCCAAGCTCGACAAAAAGGACTACCGCGTCTATACCGTCCTCGGCGACGGGGAGAGCGAAGAGGGGCAGGTCTGGGAGGCGGCGATGTTCGCCGCTCATTACCGGCTCGACAATCTCTGCGCGGTGTTCGATCTCAACGGGCTCCAGATCGACGGCGAGGTAACAAAGGTGATGAACATCGCGCCGATGGCGGACAAGCTCCGCGCCTTCGGCTGGGAGGTGTGCGAGATCAACGGCCACGATTTTGACGAGATCGAACGCGCCTTTGAAACGGCGAGAAAAACGAAGAGCCGTCCCACGGCGATCCTTTCCCACTCGGTGAAGGGCAAGGGCGTTTCCTTTATGGAAAATCAGGCGGCGTGGCACGGAAAAGCGACGAGCCCGGAAGAATACGAAAAAGCGATGGCGGAACTGACCGCCGCGCGGGAGGCGTGATATGGCAGAGAAAAAAGCGACCAGAGAAGCGCTCGGCGACGGGCTCAAAGCCCTCGGCGCCTCCATGCCGGAGCTGGTGGTCCTGACGGCGGACCTCGCGGAGACGACCCGTGCGGAGTATTTCCGGCGGGCGTTCCCCGAGCGGTTCTTCAACTGCGGGATCCAGGAGGAAAATATGATGGGCGTCGCCGCCGGGCTCGCAGCGGCGGGCAAGACCGTGTTCGCCACGACCTTTGCGATGTTTGCGGCGGGCCGCGCCTTCGAGCAGATCCGCAACAGCATCGCCTATCCCGGACTCAACGTCAAGATCGCCGCAACGCACGCGGGGATCTCGGTCGGCGAGGACGGCGCCTCGCACCAGTGCAACGAGGACATCGGGCTGATGCGCACCCTCCCCGGGATGACGATCGTCAACCCGGCGGACTACACCGAGGGGATCTGCGCCGTCGAGGCGTGCGCCCGGCTGAAAACGCCGTGCTATCTCCGCTTCGGCCGCGCCGCCGTGCCGGACCTTTCCGCCGGGGAGGCGGGGTATCGCTTCGAGCTCGGGCGCGGGCGCCTTCTGCGCGAGGGAACGGACGTTACGGTGATCGCCACCGGGCTTACCGTTTCGATGGCGCTGGAGGCGGCAAAGCTCCTCGCAAACGAGGGGATCTCCGCCGAGGTGATCAATATCCATACGATCAAGCCGCTCGACGCCGGGCTGATCTGCCGCTCCGCCGCTAAAACCGGCTGCGTGCTCACGGCGGAAGAGCATAATATCATCGGCGGGCTTGGGAGCGCGGTCGCCGAGGCGCTCTCCGAGAACTGCCCCGTTTTGCTCGTGCGCGCCGGGATGCCCGACTGTTTTGGCGAGTCCGGCTCCGCCGCGGCGCTTCTGGAAAAGTACGGCCTTACCCCCGTTGATCTGGCGCGGCAGGCGAAAGCGGCGATCGCCAGAAAGAAGGCGTAAGGCGGGCGTTCTCAAAATCGTATTCTGCGGAGAAAAAAGATGACAGGTATCATTGCGGCCATGCCGTGCGAGGCGGAACGCCTCATGGAACGGATGACGGAAAAAAAGGAACCCCGCGTTTTCTGCGGCGTACCCTTTTACGAAGGGAAGATCGGCCGGGAGGAGACCGCGCTGGCGGTCTGCGGGGTCGGCAAGGTCTTTGCGGCGTCCTGCGCCGCGGCCATGATCGCCGCCTACCGTCCGGACCGGATCATCAACACCGGCGTCGCTGGCGCGCTTTCCCCGTCCCTTCGCTGCCTCGATACCGTCGTTGCCTCCCGCCTCGTGCAGCACGATATGGACACCTCCCCGCTCGGCGATCCCGTCGGGATGATCTCGGGGATCAACAAGATCTATTTTGAGACGGACGGGGCGCTTTCCCGGGCGCTGGCGGACGCGATCCGCGGGGCGGGCGGGCGCGCCGTTTCCGGCACGGTCGCCACGGGCGACCGGTTCATCGCCTCCCCGGAGGAGAAAGAACGCATCCGCGCCCTCTTTTCCGCCGACGCGGCGGAAATGGAGGGAGGCGCGATCGCCCAGGTCTGCTATGTGAACGGCGTTCCTTTCGCCGCGATCCGCACGATCAGCGACAGCGGGGACGGAGACGCTCCCGAAAACTTCGGCGCCTTCTGTGAGCGGGCGGCGGAGATCAGCGCGGCGGCGGTCGCCGCGTGCCTCGCGTAAAAAAGAAAAACGGTCTTCCGTCCGCCGAGTGTCCTTAAAACACTCGGCGGACGGAAGGCCGTTTTTGTCAGTTTTGTCAGAAAAGAAGGCCGCCGCTTTCCTTGCGTCCGCTTTCCGAGAGGTGCCCGGAGGACCGGAGGATCGCCTCTTTCAGCGCGGCGGGCTCCAAGATCGTCCGGTGAGAAAAGAGCCGACGTTCCCCCGGCGCCGGTCCCTCGAAAAACGTGTTCGCCAGATGGAAATCCGGTGCGCGGTCGGAGACGTTGTGCGCGTCGCTGCCGAGGACGATCTTCTCTCCTCTCTCAAGAAGGAAGGCGAGTTTTTTTTGCGTAAAGCGGTCGGAGAGTCCCTCGCAGTTGACCTGAAAGACGACCCGGTCGAGCCGCGTCAGCTCGGAAAGCTCGCGGATGCCGAGCCAGGGAAAACGGTCGATATGCGCGATGATCGGAAAGGCGGCGTGCTTCGACGCCGTTTTGTCGATCTCGGAGCAAAACCACGGGCGGAACTCGCAGCCGCCGAATTCAAAGAGCATATAAGGGAGATCCCCCATCGCGAGCCCGGTCAAATCAAGGGAGGAGAGGCCTTTGGCAAGCAGAATCTCCGCGCCGAGACGGACCTCGGGCAGAAGCCGCTCTGGCGCGGCGGCGGTCAGCTCGCCGTATGCGCGTTCCCGGACGGCAAGAAAGCCCTCCGGCGTGACCGCGTCCGCGTAAAAATGCGGCGTGGCGTAGACGACTCCGATCCCCTGCGCGCGCAGGAGCGCGAGCATGGCGAGAGACTCCGCCGGGTTGCGGGCTCCGTCGTCGATCCCCGGAAGGATATGGCTGTGAAAATCGGTCCGGATCACGGTCGAAATCTTACTTCACCTCCGGTTGAGTGTTGGCCTGGCTGCTGCCGATATAATGCATTTCGCCGCTTTTGGCGTAGGCGCTGTATTTGTCGTACTTGCCGTATCGTCCGTATTTGCCGTATTTCCCGTACTTGCCGTATTTGCCGTATCTTCCGTATCTTCCGCCGAAGATGGAGTCGGAGTCGGCAACGTCGGTGATCACCACGCCGAGCAGGACTCCGCCCACCGCCCGGATCTTTTCGATCGAGTGTTTGATATCGTCGTGCCGCGTCTGGCGCTGGCGGACGACGATGACGACGTTCGGCGCGTTGGAAAGCAGGGAGAGCGTGTCGGAGATCACGCCGACGGGCGGGCAGTCGACGAAGATAAAGTCGTACGCCTCCCGCAGCGCGTCGAGGAGCTTTTTCATATTTTTGGAGCAAAGCAGCTCGGAGGGGTTCGGCGGGATGGGACCGGCGGGGAGCAGGTCGAGATTGGGACGGACGCTGCGGAAAAACGAGGTGTCGTCCGGTTTGGAGAGGCCGGAGAGGAGCTTGGAGAGCCCGTTGGTATTGGTCACCCCGAAGATCTTATGCTGAGAAGCGTTGCGCATATCTCCGTCGATCAGGAGAACGTGCGCGCCGGTCTGCGCCATCGTGATCGCCACGTTCGCCGTGGTGATGGATTTGCCGGCGTTGGGCTCGTAGCTCGTGACGGCCGTTACTTTTTTGTCTTCCGCCGCCGCGAGGGAAAACTGGAGATTGGTCCGGATCGTTTTGTAGGACTCCGTGATATAGAAGTTCGCGGTGCGATCCTCTTCCGCGGCTGTGTTCGGATGGTTATTTGACATAGTTCTTACCTGCCTTATAGTCGTTTTCCCCGGTTTTCTTGAGGGACGGGACTTCGCCGAGCACGGGAACGCCGAGGACCTCCGTGAAGTAATCGCTCGTCTTGACGGTATCGTCAAAGTAATTGATCAGAACGACGGTCCCCGCCGAGAGGAAAAGGCCGAGCAGAGCGCCGAGCAGCGTTTTTTTCAGGACCTGCTTCGATACGCGGGCCGGCTCCGCGATCTCGTCGACCGTTTGTTCCACGCGGGAGACGGAGCCGGCCTCGACCGCCGCTTTGAGCCGGTTGGCGCCGGTCGTCGCCATCGCTTCGCAGATCTCAACGCAAAGCGCCTTGTCGGTGGAGGTCGCGGAGATCGTGAGGATCGAGTTTTCGGCGGAGAAGGAGAGGACCCCGGCGAGCCCGGCGGCGCTGATCTTGCGTTCCCCGGTCAGCGGATCGTCGCCGATCGAGCGGGAGACGTCCTCGAGTACGGCGTTCATCTTCAAAATCGCGATGAACTGTTCGGAGAGCATACTCGCCGCGCTGATGTCGGAAGAGGAGATATAGGTCTGACTGGTCGTATTCGCATTCAGGACGATGATGTGGACGCTCGTCCGGTAGCGGTCGGGGATATAAAAGGTCGCGTAGGCAAAAAACAGCGCGCTTCCGAGAATGGTGCAGGCCAGGATGAGAGAGAGCTTCCGGAGAAGCGCGTTGATGAGCATCCGGGAGCCGGCGGCGGTGTTTTCCATAAAACTTCCTTTCGCGGCGGCAGAAAACGCATTCCTACCGATGATAGGTAATAAAACTTCAAGATAATTATACAGTCCGTTTCGGGATATGTCAATAGAAAAAAGAAGAAAACCGCGCCCGCCGGAAGGGAGGCAGGGTCCTCGCGCCGTCGGCCTTCCTTGCGGCCGGAAGCGGGAAAAACGCCCGAAAACCGGAAAAAGCGTTTCACTTTTTCGCCGTTTTCGGGAAAAGGTAAATCAATACAAAAAAAAGAGGGCGGCGCTGTCAAAATTTTAACAAGATTTTTATTGATTATGCGGAAAAAGTGTGATATGATAAAAAACAGTAAAAAATAAGCCGCAAAAGCGGCGTTATGACGGAGGTTTTGCCATGTCTATGTACAATAAGAAAACCGTAGAAGATCTTGCCGTTTCCGGCAAGCGGGTCCTTGTCCGCTGTGATTTCAACGTCCCGATGAAGGACGGCGTGATCACAAGCGACAAACGGATCGTCGGCGCGATGCCCACGATCCGCTATCTCGCGGACCACGGTGCCAGAGTGATCCTTTGCTCCCATATGGGGAAGCCCCACAACGTTTTCAACGAGAAGATCAAACTCAATAAAAAAGAAAAGGCGAAACTCGAAGCTCTCCCCGAGGGCGAGCGCGCCGCCGCGGAAGCGGAGATGCTTGAAAAAGCGAAAAAAGATCTCGGCAAACTCTCTCTCGCGCCCGTCGCCGCCCGGATCGCCGAGCTGCTCGGCAAGCCGGTCGCGATGGCGAAGGACGTGATCGGAGAGGACGCGCGCGCCAAAGCGGCGGCGCTGAAGGACGGCGACGTGATGCTCCTCGAGAACGTCCGGTTCCACGCGGAGGAGGAAAAGAACGATCCCGCGTTTGCAAAAGACCTCGCCTCCCTTGCGGAGGTTTACGTCAACGACGCGTTCGGCACGGCGCACCGCGCCCACGCTTCCACCGCCGGCGTGGCGGACTACCTGCCCGCCGTCTGCGGTTACCTCATCCAGAAGGAGATCGGCGTGATGGGCAAGGCCCTCTCCGATCCCGCCCGTCCCTTTGTTGCGATCCTCGGCGGCGCCAAGGTCGCGGACAAACTCAACGTGATCGAAAACCTGCTCACCAAGGTTGATACCCTGATCATCGGCGGCGGCATGGCGTACACCTTCCTTGCCGCAAAGGGGTATGGAATCGGCAACTCGCTCTTCGACGAAACGAAGGTCGACTACTGCCGCGAGATGATGGCGAGAGCGGAGAAAAACGGCGTGAAGCTCCTTCTCCCCGTTGACACCGTCGTGATCCGCGAGTTCCCGGATCCGATCGACGCGCCCGTCGAGACCGAGACGGTCGACGCCGACAAGATCCCCGCGGACAAAGAGGGCTGCGACAACGGCGAAAATACCGCGGCGCTTTACGCGGCGGCGGTCCGGGACGCCGGCACGGTCGTCTGGAACGGACCGATGGGCGTGTTTGAGAACCCGATCCTCGCGGAGGGGACCCGGGCGGTCGCCCGCGCCCTCGCGGAGAGCAAGGCGGTCACCATCGTCGGCGGCGGCGACTCCGCCGCGGCTTGCGAATCGCTCGGTTTTGCCGATCGGATCACGCATATTTCCACCGGCGGCGGCGCTTCTCTCGAATTTCTCGAGGGGCTCGAGCTCCCCGGCATCGCCGTTCTGCAGGACAAATAAGAAAAGGGAAGGGACAGTATCATGAAAAAAACGGTCATTGCCGGAAACTGGAAAATGAATATGACCCGCGCGGAGACGAAGGCGTTTTTCCGCGAGATCGCGCCCCTCGTTAACGCAAAGGACAGCTGCGGCGTCGTCTTCTGCGTTCCCTTTACCGATCTGGCGGCCGCCGTGCGCGGCGCGAGAGGGACGGGGATCAAGATCGGCGCGCAGAACGTGCATTTTATGGAGAAGGGCGCGTATACCGGAGAGATCTCCGCCAAGATGCTCCGGGAAGCGGGCGTATCCTACGTGATCGTCGGACATTCCGAGCGCAGACAGTACTTCGGCGAAACGGACGAAACGGTCAATCTCCGCGTCAAAGCGGCGCTCGCCGCCGGGCTGAAGGTCATCCTCTGCCTCGGCGAGATGCGGGACGCGCGGGAGAAGGGGATCACCGACGAGGTCGTCTCCATGCAGACCAAGCTGGCGCTCCGGGACGTGACGGAAAAGCAGCTTCGCAGCGTGATCATCGCTTACGAGCCGGTCTGGGCAATCGGCACGGGGCTGACCGCCACGCCGGAACAGGCGGACGAGACCTGCGGCGTCATCCGCGCGACCGTCGCCTCCCTCTACGGCAAAAAGGCGGCGAGGAGGCTCGTCATCCAGTACGGCGGCTCTATGAATGAAAAGAACGCCGCGGAGCTTCTCGCACAGCCGAACGTCAACGGCGGTCTGATCGGCGGCGCTTCCCTCAAGCCCGCCGCCTTCGCCGCGATCGTGGCCGCGGCCAACGGGAAGAACTGAAAAATCAAAATAACATACAGGGGGTACGCTTATGAAACGGACGGGAGTGAAAATGCTTTTTCTGCTGGCTTGTCTGGCGGCGTGCTCCCTGCTGTTTTTTGCCTGCGCGCCGAAAAGCGACTACACGGAGGACAGGCTTTTTCCCGCTCGCCTGAGCGCGAAGGGGGACAGCCTCACGTTCGACGCGCAGCTCTCCGCGAACGCTCTGGAGGCGGCGGAAGGGAGAAAGGCCTATCTCTTCGCCCTCTCGCCGGAGGAGGACGCGTCCGCTTTGCCCGTGATGACGCCGGCGGCGGAAAAACGCGCGGCGGCCGACGTTTCCTTCTCCTTAAAGCGCTCCGAGCTGAAGGCGGATCTCTACAGCAAATTCGTTCTGGCGATCCGCAGGGACGGCGTTTATACGAAACTCGGCGAGATCCGCTATCTGGAGGATCCCGAAACGCTCGCGCCTTTCTCCGCCTCCGTCGCGCCGCTTTCCAAAAAGGGACTGGCGGGCGTGAAGGCGAGCGAGGCGGAGGAGCTTTTCGTCTCTCAGACGATCCTTGACCTCGACGCGGCGGCTCTGATCTCCGGGAGCGGAGAGGGGACCGCCCGTTCCGTCGGTCAGTCGACTTACAAGATCCGCGGCGAGGAGATCGCCCGGCTCGATTACGAGGTAAAGACGCTCACCGACGCCGGCGTGACCGTGATGCTGCGTTTTTCGCCTTCTTTGGAGGGAGTAGATCCCCTTTCCTACGGCGCGCTGCTCTCCTATCTCGCAGAGCGGTACGCAGGAGGCGAAAACGGGACGGTCTCCGCCGTGATCCTCGCGCCCCGCGCCCCGGAGAGCGACCCCGCCGCGGCGGATATGCTGCTGCGGATCTTTTCTGCGGCGATCAAAAGCGAAAACGCCGCCTGCCGCCTGTTTTTCGGCGTTTCCGGCGCGTTCCATACCGCCGGAGGCGGCGGCTCGGCCGAGCTGCTCTCTTCGCTGTTCCTTTTGCAGGCGCAGAACGGCGAGATCCCCTTCGGGATCGCCATTGATACCGAGATCGTGCGGGAGGAGACGCCCGATCTGTGGAACGATCCCAAAGCGGAGAAGACCCTTTCCGCCGAGGTGATCTCCTTCTCCAACGTCGAGATCCTCGCCGATTTTCTCTCCGCGGAGGGGAGGACCTACCGCGGCGAGCCGCGGGAGATCCTGGTAACGGGGCTGCCCGTTTCCACCGCCCGCGATAACGAAACGACCGAAAAGAAGCAGGCGGCGGCCTTTGCCTACGCCTACCGGCGGCTGCTTACCGTCCCGACCGTCGTCGGCTGGATCCTTCCGACCCGCGTCGACACGGAGGCGGCGTCAAACGGGCTCTTTTATCCGGCGGAGGAGGGATCCTTCCCGCAGGAAAAACCGATCTGCGAGGTCTTCCGTCTCGCGGATACGGATAAGGCGGACGTTTCCGCCGCGCCTTATCTCCCGCTTGTCGGGGTAGGGAACTGGTCCTCGGTGATCCCGGGGCTGACGGTCCCGGATCCCGTTTATCTCGAAGCGTCTCTGACAAGCGTTTCCGCCAAGCCGGACGCGAGACTGAAAACGCTCCCGCTTTTCGATTTCACCGGCGGGTCCCTGTGCGGTTTTTATCCTTCCTATAACGCCCGCTCGCTGGAGATCCTGCCCTCCTCCGAGGGAGTCAACCGCCTTTACGCCGTCCTGCGCGGCGGCGCGGACGGGATGGCGGGCGTTTCCGCTCCGATCCCCGCGGAAACCCTGACCGGCAAGGCAAGATGGCTTCGCCTCACCCTGCTGCCGGACAGCGCGGGCGCCGCCGCACGGGTGGATCTGCGCGTCGATCTGATCGCGGAAACGGACGGCGTGCGTACCGTCTATACCTCTCTCTTTTCCGCGGCCGACGGCGAGGAAAGCGAGATCTTCGTCGATCTTGCCGGGATCCGCGATCCGGGCGCGGTCAAACGCATCCGCGTGGCGGCGGTGAACACGAAGGGGATGGAGACCTTTACCCTTACCCTCGCCTCCGCCGAGCTGCTCTCTTCTCCCCGGAGCGTGATCCTGACCGTCCTCTTTGTTATCCTGATCCTCGCGCTCCTCTTCGGACTGGTTTTGCTCGTTCTCTATCTCCGGCTGCTCCTGCGCCGCCGCAAGCAGCGCAGAAAAAACCGCTCGATGCGCCGCAACTACTTCGGATAAAAGAAAACCCGTCCGCCCGGAAACTCCGGACGGACGGCTTTTTCGGTTCGGCCGGCGCGATCCGGCGAAGGAGCGGCGTTGCCCTTTTTCGGGCGGGAAGCGGAACCTTGACAGGAGAGGGAAATTTTTTTATAATAAAACCGCAGAGAAGAAGGAGATTTTCCTTTTTCGCCGTATAAAAGGAAAGAAAGAGGAGAACGTATGGAAAACGGTGAGCGCGAAGACCGCCGTTTCCTTTCCGGAAGGGAAGAGGATTTTGAAGAATGCGTTGCCCTGTACCGGGACGGATTGTTCTTTTTCCTTTACCGGATGGTGGGCAGCGAGCAGGATGCCGAAGAGCTTGCGATCGATGCGTTTGCGGAGCTTTATCTCCGCCGCGACCGGTACGACGGGCGTTCCTCGGTCAAGACTTATCTTTACATGATCGCCCGCAGCCGCGCGCTTGACTTTTTGCGCCGGAAGAAGCGGCGTCAGGCGTATTCCGCCCCGCTGGAGGATCTGCCGGAGCTCGCCGGCGCGGAGGACCGCCCGGAAAAACGGGCGGAGGAGGCGATCCGCAACCGGGCGATCGCCTGCGCGATGCGGGAGCTCGACCCGGAGGCGCGGCTGGCGATCTATCTTCTGTATTTTGAGCGAATGTCCTACGGGGAGATCGCCGCCGTGATGAAAAAGAACACAAAACAGATCGACAATCTCCTGCAGCGCGGCAAAAAACGGCTGAAAGAATACTTGGGAGAGGAGGGAAGAGCGCTCTTATGAAAAAAACGCAAAAAGAGTTTACCGCCGCCGTCTGGCGGCGCGTGGAGGAAAAACGGGAAGCGGAGAAAAAACGGGCGCGCATCGTGCGGCGGCTTTCCTTCGCGGCGGCTTCCGCCGCCTGTCTTCTCCTTGTGATCGGGCTTTTCCCCGTGATCCGCGGCGGTTTTGAGGCGAAGCGGTCGAACGCGCCGGGGGATTGCTATTCGGCGCCGGGCGGCGCGCCGACGGAGAATGAGGCGCGGGAGCAGACCGCGTCAAACGCCTCGATGGCGGACACACTGCAAAAAGCGGATACGAACGTCGCGGCCGAGCCCTGCGACGGGGACCCGGAAACGGCAAAACCAGACACGGGAGAGCCGAAACAAAAGGAAGACACAAGAAGCCCGGAGGCGCCCTCCGGGACGGGGGCGACTGTTTACGGCGAAGAAAACGAGCCGGTCCGGTTCCGGATCCGGGATACGCAAACCGAAGGTCTCCTTACCGATCCCGCGAAGATCGCCCGGCTCCGGGAGCTCGTCGACGCGCTCACCGTCGAACGGGATCCCGATCCTCAGAAAGCCGGCGCCGACCGGGCCGTAACGGAGGTCGTGATCGGGGAAGAAAAAGGGACGCTCGTTTTCGGAGGGATCTCTTACCGGGTCGAACAAAACGCCGCGTGGCGGGAGCTTTCCGATTTTCTCCGGCGCTGCGCGGAGGAAGCGGAATAAGAGAAAGCAAAAATCGGGGCGCCGCCGCGCGGCGCCCCGATTTTTCTTGCTTTTTCCGGCGAAATATGGTAGAATAAGATGAAAAAAACAAAAAGGAGAACCATGTTATGATTTGGATTTTTCTGACGCTCGTTACCGTGATCGCTCTTTTCATCCTCCTCGGCGTCAACGGCAAGACGTGGAACCGCCGGCCCCGCCAGTGGCTCTGTCTGATCGGGCTCGCCTGGCTCGTCGTCGGCTCGGTCACGATGGTCCCGACGGGACACACCGGGATCCTGACGACCTTCGGCAAGGTGGAAAACAAAACGCTGGAAGCGGGTATGCACTTCAAGCTCCCGATCCAGGAGGTCGTTGTGATGGACAACCGCACGCAGAAGGAGCGTCTCAACCTCCCCTGCTTCTCGAGCGACATTCAGGAGGTTGAGGTCATTTATTCGATCAACTATCAGATCCAGAAGGAAAACGCCCAGACGATCTATAAGACCATCGGCGTGAACTATTATCAGATCGTGATGCAGCCGCGCATCGAGGAGGCGGTCCGCACCGTGATCGCCAAATACAGCGCCGAAAGCCTGATCGAAAACCGCGACCAGCTCTCCGCGCGCATCACCTCGATCTTGGTGGATAATCTCCGTCCCTATAACATCGACGTCGTCAATACCGCGATCGAGAGTCTCGACTTTTCCGACGCTTTTACCACCGCCGTCGAGCAGAAGCAGGTCGCCCAGCAGAACAAGCTGAAGGCGCAGACCGAGCAGGAGCAGAAGACGATGGAGGAGGAGGCGGCCGCCGCGCGGCAGAAGATTGCCGCCGAGGCGGAAGCCGCCGTCGCCGTGATCCAGGCGGAAGCGGACGCAAACGTCATCAAGATCCAGGCGGAAGCCGCCGAGTACGCGGGCCAGAAGGACGCCGCGATCAACAAGGCGGTCGCGGAAACGCTCACCGACCTGCTTGTGGAATACTATAAGACCAAGCAGTGGGACGGCAAACTGCCGGAGAACTACGTCGCGGGCGTGGACAGCGTGATCCCGATCCTCGGCGGCTCGGCCTCCGCGCAGACCCCCGCCGCCAACTGACAGCGCCGGAGCCGGATACGGCCCCTCGCCGCAAACTGCTAAACACCGATCCGGCGCATTGCACCACCCCGGAGTCGGTAACACGAAAAAAGCGTTCTGTTATCGCGGTCTTTTCGAACGGGACAACGAAAAGGGATGCCTTACCGATACCTGCCTCGACGGGCAGGATACGTTCAAACGTTTGCTTGCGGTTTTTGACATACCGATAGAAAAGAAGCGCCGAGCAGTTGACTCGGTGCTTCTTTTCTGTTGAGCACGTGACGTGCATTCAATCTTTTATCAAGCGACGGGAAACAACGGCAAACGTACCGAAAGCGAGCGATCCTATGCGCTTGGATATCCGCGATGAGGAATGGATGATAAAAAAGATTACAACCAACAGCATGGGGAACAAAGCTCTTTACTGTGTTGGTATTTCTACGCTTGTTAAAGATAAAGAGGCGATTTTTCTTTCGGATTTGGAAAACATCAGAATAGTTAATCCAGCTGCGGTAAGACTTGTCGCGGACGACTCTCCGCGCTTTAGAAAAACACAGCTTTTCATTCTACAACAATAATGGTTTTATTGACAGAAAGCGGTTACAGCAGCGTTTTTACGCCTCAGCAAACTGCGAAATATAAAAAACCGATCAGAGATAAGCAATAGCTATCCATAACGCAAGTCCGTTATAGATACTCGATAT
>JAFSSQ010000061.1 GCA_017450965.1 Clostridia bacterium | reverse complement strand
CAGGCACGCTTTGCCGTCCGAGGCGTGAGAGTCGACCGTTCCCGCGGCGTTGAAATCGGAAAAGGAGCGGACGGTGAAATCCGTATTCGGCGCCGCCTCGGTTTCCGCCGGCTTTTGGGTCTCCGGGACCGACGGCGCGGTGGTAACGGCGTCGGTTTCCTGCGGCTCCGCGGAAGTCTCCGCCGGCTTTTGCGTCTCCGGGGCAGACGGCGCGACGGTAACGGCGTCAGTTTTCTGCGGCTCCGCGGAAGTCTCCGTCGGTTTCGCCGTTTCCGGATCGGCAGGCGCGGCGGTATCGGAAACGGTCTCCCCCGTTTCCGTCGGCGTCTCCCTCTCGCAAGCGAGCAGGAGAAGCGCGCAGGCAAGAACGAGGGACCAGACAAGCAACAAACAGGTTTTCTTTTTCATCCTATCATTTCGAAAAGGGCTTTTCGCCCCGGAGCGGGGGCGAAAAGTCCTTTTTCCTTTCCGTTAATCGCCGAGCTCGGCAAAACTGTCGTTAATGCGGTCAATGAGGACCTGCGTGCCGTTTTTGAGCTTTTCATAGATCGTGGTCATCGCGACGGTCCGGTTTTTGAACAGCGCAATCAGCTGATCGCGATACGGCATCCCGTAATAGATCCCGACGTCGTAAACGCGGGAAGCGGAGATGATATCGAGCATATCGCCGCTTTCTTCATCCCGGAACTGGGTGCCGACCAGCGTCTTTTCGGCATAGGCGGGGGTCATCAGCTTTTTGCCGGTATAGGCGAGATATTCGAGAACGGTACCGCTGATCCTGGCGTTTTCGATATAATACGGAACGCACAAAAACTGGCAATGATAGGCGCTGACCTGATGGCCGTATTCCGTCTGCTCTTCCGTCATCAACGGGAACGGAAGGATCCCGAAGTCAACGTCGGAATCCCGGTGCCGCGCGGCGGCGGTGAACACCGACATATAGAAGAGCGCGCGTCCCTCGTTGAAGATCGCGTCCCTCGTGGGATCCCACGATTCCTTGGGGGTAGCGTTGAGCGGGTTTTTCCGGTCGACCTGGTAGTTGATGACGTATTCGTCTTTGTACGCCAGCGACGTGTATTTTTCATAGATCGAAACGGTCCGGTCGCTGTAAAGGGAAAGCTCGATGCGGCCGTCCTTGTTGACGGTGCAGATCCGCTCGCGTCCCGCGCCGAGGATCTGGAGCATCGAGTCGTTCCAGGTAAGAAGACCGTACCTGTCGGCGGCGTCCATCACGTCGTCGCCGTTGACGTCCTCGCTGACCCGCATGACAAGCTCGGCGAGCTTTTCAAAACTCCACTTCCCCTGCCGGACAAGATCGTAAAGGTTTTCGTCCGTCGTCTGCCGCATCAGCTCCTTGTTGAAAAGGATGCAATGGGTCACGATATTATCGGTCAGGCTGATGTCCCCCGTAGTATAGAACATCTTCCCCTGGATCGTCAGATCCTCGTTTGCCTTCTGATCCCACCAGGAGCGGGAAAGATCGACGTAGTCAAGAGAATTGAGATCGCAGAGGTAACCGTGCTGCGCCAGTTTGGCAACGTCGTACGTCCCGATCATGCAGGCGTCGTACATCGGATCCTGCGATTTATTGATCTTCTGAACGGCGTTGTAGCCGGGGCCGCTGCCGGTTGCGGAGCCGAAGCTGATCTGCTCGGTCTGCGAAAGCTTGACGTCGAACTTTTCTTCCAGATCGGACAGCCAGATGTAGCGCGCGTTGTTGACGGGATCCTCGGCGCCTTCGGTCACGGCAAAATCGTTGTTCTGGAAATTGCCGGTCACGAGGACGCTGAACTCGTATCCGTCAAAGGTCTCGTCGGGAAGGTCCGGTTTTTCTTCCGGCGTCTCGGTCGTCTCCGAGACGGCCGCCCCGTCGGTCGTATCGGCGGGGTCGGTATTCTGAGCGCAGGAAACAGCGAAAGGAAGAAAAAGACAAAGGGTCAAAAGAATGGCGATTGCTTTTTTCATAGCGTTTCCTTTCTTGTTTAATCGGAACGGGCGGCCCCTTTAAAACAGGTCGCTTGTGCCGTTGATCACAGTTTCCGCAAAATCGGAGAGACGGCGGTAGAACGCCGCGCGCGCGGCGACGGGATCGTCGAGATAGGAGAGGAAGAACGGCGTCGTCCCGAAGAAGCCGCTGTCTTTTCTCTTCCCTTCCGCGTCAAAGCCTTCTTTGGTCCGGCGGGCAAGGGAAAGCCCCTCCTCGGTCCTGCCGAGCTTGATCAGCGCGAGCGCCTGGTAGACAGGCAGCTCCGGGAGCTGACCGTTGGAGAAGAAATCAACGGTAAGACCCGCGATATAGGCAAAGATCGGCTGCGCGTCGTCGCTGCGTCCGAGCTTAATGAGGCACTGCGCCTCCCGGTACTTGGCGGGAACGATCGTGCACTCGTGCCAGAGCCCGGCGCCGAGATTTTGCGGAAGGACCTGCGCCGCGCGGGCTTCATCCAGAGCGCGGGAGTATTCTCCCTGCGAGAAATAGAGATCGCTTAAGCCGTCGTGGCAGTTGATATGCTGACGGGCGATCGCGGTCTCGCCGCCTTCGCAGGGGATGTATTCGTGGTTTTCAAGGATCCACAGCGCCTTTTCGTAGTCCTTTGCGCGGATCGCCGCGGCGGCCCACTCGGTGCAGATATCGTCGCGCGCGGAGGCGAGATCCTTCACGAGCGCGGCGATCGCCGCTTCCGTCTCTTTCGCGTCCTTGCCGGCGTGATTAGCGAGGTACGCCTTTTCGTAGATCAGCTGCTCGCAGGACGGATTGAGGGAGATCGCCCGGTCAAGCGCGGCAAACGCTTCGTCAAAGCGGCCCTTCTTCCAGAAGTAAACGGCAAGGCATCTCGCCGCCTCCCAGCCGGAGCAGGTCTTCCAGAGATCGTAGGCGCTGTCGTATCTTCTTTTTGCGTATTCAAGGCAGCCGAGCAGGTAACGCGCCAGCTCGTCGCCCTGCCCCGCGAGGATCTCCCGCTCCTCGGGGCGGAAGGGGAAGGTGGGGTGCATGGGATTGGCGAGCTTCGGCTTTCCGATCGCGTAGGCGACGGTGGGAGCCACGTCTCCCGTGAAGTCCGTAAGACGTTCGAGAAGACGCGCCGCCTCCTTCCCGTAACCGGCCGTTTTAAGATCGATCGCAACGTCAAGACAGGTCTGGGAGGGATTGGAGGAGAGTTTTTCGTAAAACTCACGCTCGCCGAGCCGCCCGCAGAGGCAGGAAGCGTAACGCGCGAGATGGTTGAGCGGGTCGGCGTCGAGGATCTCCGCCAGGCGCTTTCTCGCCTCGTTCTTTTCTCCTTTGCTGTAAAGGAAGAGCGCGGCCATCGGTCCGGCGCAGACGTTTTCGCGGTTGACGTGCAGCGCGCTTTCGGCGCAGAAGAGCGCCTCGTCGTAGCGGCCGTGTCTGGCGTTGAGCATCGCCGCTTCCGTCATTGCGGCGGAAACGAAATCAGCCGACCACGCCGCCTTGCGGAAGTGCCGGTCCGCCTCGATATCCTTGCCGAGATACCGCTCGGCGAGACCGAGAAGGTAATAGGCCCGTCCGCTCTCTTCTTCTTTGTTGTAGTAATTATACTTGTCCGTCGCGGTCAGAAGGAAGGACTCCGCCGTTTCAAAGTTTCCGTCGGCGATCGCCAGCTCGCCGAGCCGCTCGTACGCCGGCGCAAGCTCGGGATCCAGCTCCGCCGCGCGGAGGAAATAGCCCTTCGGATCCGCGTTCGGATCGCGGAACTGCATGAAGTGCACACCGGAGAGATAGGCGCGGTAGGCGGATCCGATCTCGTCGGGCATCGGGACCTCCGGGAAAAACGGCGGCAGCGGGTTTTTGACGCGGACGCGCTTTTCGTAGCGAAGGATCTCGCCGAGCGAAACGGTGTATTCGGTCAGATCGCAGGGCGGCAGATCGAAAGAGGCGATCTCACCCGGCTCGAGCGTGACTTTTTCCTTGAGGATCTCCTTCCCGCCGACGGTGAGGCTCAGCTTCTCCCCGCGGACGCGGACGGTCGTCTGGAGCTTGAGCTTCCCGTCGCGGATGCTGAGAGCGGCGGAAAGGTTCGCGTAGGTAGGCACGCCGATCTCGGCGATCGGGAACCAGAACTGGGAAAAGTTCTTCGTTTCATAGGGCTCCAGCCAGGAGAAATCCGGCTGATTGTTGGAGTAGGAGCCCGCCATCAGCTCGGCGTACGCGCCGTCCGTATCGGTCAGCGCCCGTTCCCAGGACTTGGAGAGCTGATTGTACGCCCAGGTAAACATCTTTTTGCCGGTCGAGGTGTGGTGGTCGGCCACATGGACGACGCCGCACCGCTTGCCGTTATCGTACCCGCCGAAGAAGTCGTAATCCGAATCGGCGGAAAAATACGAGGTCGCGTTTTTGGTGTTGAAATGCTTGCGGATGTCCGTCCCGCCTTCCGGATACCGGAAGCCGTTAAAGAGTCCTTCCGCGATGGGGTAGGTGGTGTGAGAGCGCCGGTAGTGGAAGTTCACGTAGTCCACGTCCGGCGGGAAAAAGATCTCGTAATCGGGGTTGACGGGCACGGCGGTGTTCTCCCACCACAAAAACGAGTGACGCATCGGCGTGCGGTTCGAGACCTTCATCTGCGTTTCAAAATACGCTTTGTCGGCGTCGAGATGGATGCCGACCATCCCCTTCATCCGGTCGATCGGATCATGCTCGGAGAGCCAGACGGTGTATCCGGCGCCGTCCCGCACGATCTCGCTGTCCACCGGCATAAAGGTGGAGGGGCGGTGATGGAAGGGCCAGTTGAACTCGACCCCGCCGGAGATCCAGGAGCCGAGCGCCCCGATCAGCGCGGGCTTGATCACGTGCTGGCGGTAGAAGAAATCGTAGCCGGTGCGCTTGTCCTTCGCGGAAAAGATGCGTCCGCCGAGCTCCGGCAGAATGATCAGCTCCAGATAGTCGTTTTCCAGGCGGATCGCGTCGTACTCCCGGTCGATCTTTTCCTTTTTGCGGGTTTTGATCACGACCTTGTTCGGATAGGGGTTGCCGGAGGAACGCTGATGCACGCGGTTTTCCGCAAACATCGGCAGCTCTTCGCGGGGAGATTCCGGATAGGTCGGAATCACGATTTTTTCTCTTTGTGCGATAATATTACCCAAAATACCATGCTCCTTTTCCTGATTTCCTGCTTCAATTTTAACAAGCCGCGTTTTTTCTGTCAAGACAAAATTGCCCGGATTTTTTCCTGCGGTTTTTGTCGTTTCGAATAGGCTTGACAAGCCTCCCGGGCAATGGTAAAATAATCGGGAAAAGGAGTTCGCTTATGACGATCTATCTCTACGTGGAGCCCGCTTATCAGAATACGCTCTGGTGCCGGCGCACCCTCGGCGCGATCGCGGCGGAAGCCGCGAAAAAACGCTATCTGATCAAAAAACTGGATCCGGATCTGCTCTATCAGACGGATCTGGACGCGTTTTTCGGCGAGGAAAAAAAGCGGCTCCTGCTCGTCCTTTCCACCGCGGTGGAAAGCTCCGCCGCCTTAAACGAGCTCTTCCTTGTCAACAATATCCACGCGATCTATATCAACCACCAGAACGTCGCCGCCTCCGTCAACTGTTCCAGCATCATCGTCGACTACACCGCCGCGATGCGCTCGATCGTCGAATACCTCGAGGGAACCTCGCACGAGCGTTTTGCTCTCTACGGCATCAACCGGAACTCCTCGACCGATATGATCAAAAAGGAGTATTTCGAGGAGCTGATCCGGCAGGCGCCCGACCGCTTCCGGCCGGAGGATATCTACTACAACAATTCCGATCTGGAGCGCTGTTTTTCCACTCTCAAACCAAACCTCGGCCGCTACAACGCGTTTATCTGCGCCAACGATATCGTCGCCTACTCGCTGATCAGCAATCTGCGGGAAAACGGCGTTTCCGTTCCGGAGGACGGCTACGTCGTTTCCTTCGGCGGGTCCCTTCTCTCCCAGCTCGGGTCCCCCTCGCTTACCACCGTCTCCGTCGATCATGAAACGCTGGGGCGGCAAGCTATTTTCGCTTACTCCTATCTCCGCAAGGCGGCGGACGAGATCTACATGACCGCGAAGGTGTCCTCCACGCTCCAGGTGCGCCGTTCCACCAATTTTGCCACGCCTTACGTCAAGCCGATGACGTACACCGTCCCTCTTGTCTCCTCCGGCATCAATTTTTACAGCGACGAGGAGAGCCAGCGGATCCTGAAGGTGGACGGCGTTCTCTCCAAGTGCGACATCCTCGACTTCCAGATCATCAGCGGGCTGCTGCGCGGCTATCCGTACAGCCGCATCTCCTCCGGGCTGTTCGTCTCCGAGAACGTGATCTTCTACCGCCTGAAGCGGATGCTCAAAACGGCCGATCTCCCGTCGAAAGAAGATCTCACCGCCCTCTTCCGGACCTATCTCTCCCCGGAAGGGATCAGCGACTACATCAGCAAAGAACTCTCCCAATACCGCGCGGATACGAAAAAAGTTCAGCCGGATTGAGCTGAACTTTTTCCGTTTTTTGTTGCCAAAGCGCCCCCGCTGTGCTAAAATAAAGATACTTTACCCGGCCCGACCGTCTCCGGTCTTTTGCCGGTCTTTACTTCAAACGGAGGAACGTGATGAACTTCAGAGGATACGGCGCCAGTCCAGACAAATTCAAGGAACCGCTGCCGAAAACGCTGAAAGAGTGGCCCGGTTATCTGCGCCGTCTCCTGTCCGGCTTTTTCTCTCATCTTTTTTTCATTTTCCGTATCTCGTGGAAGGCAAGCCCCGCCATCCTGATCCTGATGACGCTCTTTTCGCTGGCAAGCGGCATTCTGCCCGCAATCGCCGCGCTCCTGACCAAGGAGATCCTCAACAAGCTCTACCTTGCGCTGAGCGGAGAGCTTACCGCGTTTCATATCATTCTGACGCTGATCATCTTCTTTTTCCTCTATCGCTTCGTCAGCCATCTGATCACCGTTTATTCGCAGATGGTCTACCGACTGGCGGGGGAGCTCGTCTCCCATCATATCAAGATGATGATCGCCGAAAAGACCAAAGAGCTCGATCTCGCCAGCTTTGACGATCCCTCTTTTTACGAGCGGCTTGAAAACGCCAACCGCGAAGCGGGAAACCGGCCCGTGCAGATCGTCAATTCCTTCTTCGACGGTCTCAGTCATATCATCACGATGATCTCCTTCGTCGTGATCCTCGCCGGTCTTTCCTTCTGGGCGCCGGTTCTGATGCTGCTGCTCGCCGTTCCGACCGCGCTGATCAATTTCATCTTCCGTAAAAAAACCTTTCTTTATATGCGCCGCAACTCCAAAGACCGCCGGGAGATGAACTATTACACCGACGTTCTGGTCAACAAGGACCGGGCAAAAGAGATCCGCCTGATGGATCTTTCCGACGACTTTATCCGCCGGTACAAAACGGTCTTTACCAAATACTACCGCGGGATCCGGCGCCTGATCGTGCGGGAAAGCCTTTGGAAAACCGGTTTTTCCCTGCTCTCTCTGTCCGGCTACTGCGTCCTCTTCCTCTACGTGGCGTATCAGGTCTACCGGGGCGTGCTGCAGATCGGCGATTACAGTCTTTACACCGGCGCGCTTTCTTCGATCACCGGTTCGATCTCCTCTCTGATCGTCTCCGGATCCGCGATCTACGAGGGAACGCTCTTTATCGACAATCTGATGCTCTTTTTGAAGGAAAAACGGAAGATCGTTTCCACGGCGGAAATACCCGCAGAGCCCGCGCGCGGGATCCCGCACAAGATCGAGTTCCGCCGCGTCAGCTTTTCCTATCCCGGCTCGGAGAAAAAGGTCCTTGACGACGTGAGCTTTACCATCCGGCCGGGCAGCACGGCCGTGCTCGTCGGGATCAACGGCGCGGGAAAAACCACCATCATCAAGCTCCTCACCCGCCTCTACGATCCGACCGAGGGAACGATCCTGCTTGACGGCGCGGATATCCGAACGCTCGACACCTCCGCCTATTACGATCTCTTCGGGATCCTTTTCCAGGACTTCGGGCAGTACGCGGTCTCCGCCGGGGACAACATCAGCTTCGGCGATCTCTCCCGCACCGACCGGGAGGAGCGGATGCGCTACGCGGCGCACGAGAGCGGCGCCGACGCCTTTATCGAGCCGATGCCGCGCGGCTACGACACGCCGCTTACCCGTCTCTTTGAGGAAACCGGGACCGAGCTTTCCACCGGACAGTGGCAAAAGCTTTCGATCGCCCGGGCATATTTCAAAGATTCCGATATAATGATATTAGACGAACCGACCGCGTCCCTCGACGCGCTCGCCGAACAGGAGATCTTCAATAAGTTCGACGCTCTGCGCTCCGGAAAGACTACGCTTTTCGTTTCCCACCGTCTCTCCAGCGCCGTCTCCGCCGATCAGATCATCGTCATCTCCGGCGGCCGGGTCGCGGAGGAGGGAACGCACGCCGAGCTGATGGACCGCCGGGGGATCTACTACAAGATGTTCCTTGCGCAGGCCAAGAAATACGCGGAGGGGTACCGCGCGTCGGACGGCGCCGGGAGCGACTGATTTTTCCGCTCTTTTCCCTCTTTTCTTGACAATTCTTCCCTTCTGTTTTATAATCAACGTATGATTTCACGTTTAGGTAACAGGTGATAAAATGTCAGTCAAAGCCGTAAAATTCGGCGGCTCCTCTCTCGCGAACGCCGAACAGTTCAAAAAAGTTGCAGAGATCATCCGCGCCGACAGCGAGCGGCGCTACGTGGTCGCTTCCGCGCCGGGCAAAAGCCGTCCGGAAGACGTCAAGGTCACGGATATGCTCTACGAGGTCTACGATCTCGCCTCCCGCGATCTGCCCTTTGAGGATCTCTTCAACCGGATCCGCGGGCGCTACGAGGCGATCATCACCGGGCTTGCGCTCGATCTCGATCTCTCCGCCGAGTTTGCGCGCATCTCGGCGGCGCTCCTCCACCATCCCGGCCGCGATTACGCCGCAAGCCGCGGGGAGTATCTCAACGCCATCATCCTGGCAAAATATCTGGATTACGATTTTATCGACACGGCAAAGTATATCTTCTTCAAGGAAGACGGGACCTTTGACGCGGAACAGACGAACGCCGCTCTCTCCGCCGTGCTGCGCAAGCACGAGCGCGCCGTTCTCCCCGGCTTTTACGGGTCGATGCCAAACGGCACGATCAAGACCTTCTCCCGCGGCGGGTCGGATATCACCGGCTCGATCGTGGCGCGCGCCGTATCCGCCTCTCTCTACGAAAACTGGACCGACGTTTCCGGCTTTCTGATGGCGGACCCGCGCATCGTGCGCAACCCGCGCACGATCGACGAGATCACCTACCGGGAGCTGCGCGAGCTCTCCTATATGGGCGCGACCGTTCTGCACGAGGACGCCGTCTTCCCCGTCCGGATCGCGGGCATCCCGATCAATATCAAAAACACCAACGCCCCGGAAGAAAAGGGGACGATGATCGTCCCGACGAGCAAGTTCTACAACTACGAAACGGTCATCACCGGGATCGCGGGCAAGGTCGGGTTTTCCGTCATCACGATCGAAAAAGATATGATGAACGCGGAGATCGGCTTCGGCCGCAAGGTCCTTGAGGTGCTGGAGAGGCACCGGATCTCCTTCGAGCATCTCCCCTCCGGAATCGACACGATGAGCGTTGTGATCGCCGACAAGGAGCTCGACGGAAAAAAAGAAGCCGTCGTCAACGACATTTCCCGCGCGGTCGAGCCGGACAGCATCTCCGTGGAACGGGGGCTTGCGATCATCGCCGTTGTGGGACGGGGCATGATCAGCGCGAAGGGAACCGCCGGCCGCGTCTTCCGCGCCGCCGCCTCGAAGGGCGTGAACATCCGCATGATCGACCAGGGATCCAGCGAGATCAATATCATCCTCGGCGTCGACGAGGAGGACTACCCCCGGGCGATCGAGGCGGTATACGAAGAGTTTGTCAAATAAACAACGCAAAAGGCGGCGAGGTTCTCTCACCGCCTTGCGTTCTTTTTCAGTTCGCCATCCGGTCCGGCAGCTGCGTGCCGCCGAGCAGATGGAAGTGCAGATGCTTGACCGACTGGCACCCGTGCTCGCCGATATTCGTGATCACGCGGTAGCCCTTTCCCAGGTCGAGTTCTTTTGCGATCTTCGGGATCGCCTCAAAGATCTTGGCAACGTACACGCTGTTGCCCTCGTAGATCCCGTCCGCGCTCTCGACGTGCGCCCTCGGCACGACGATCACGTGGACCGGCGCCTGCGGATTGATATCCTTGAAGGCATAGCACCACTCGTCCGACCAGACGGGAGCGGAAGGGATCTTCCCTTCGATGATTTTGCAGAACAGACAATCCATACCATCACCTCTTTCTTTCCTCTTTATTCTACTCTCTTTTTTCGTCAAGGTCAAGCATGAAGCGTTATTTTTATGATCCTGCGCGCGTCTCCCCCGCCTCCTTTCTCCGCGGCTCGGGGATCCCGGTCTACCTTTACGGGATGGGCAACGGGGCGGAAAAGGCGTTTGCGTATCTCAGGCGCTGCGGTCTTTCCCCCTCCGGGGTCTTTGCCAGCGACGGGTACGTCCGGGGGCAGACGTTTGCCGGCTTCCCCGTTCTCTCGCTTTCCGACGTGGCAAAAAAGGAACCGGAAGGCTTTGCCGCGATCGTCTCCTTCGGCTGCTCCGGTGCGGAAGCCCGCCTCCTCTTTGCGCGGGTCGAAGCCGCCGGCGGGATCGTTTTCGTCCCCGATCTTCCGCTCTTTGGCGAGGAGTGGACGGACGAAGCGTTCCTCGCGGAGCACGAAGACGAGATCTCACGCGCCCGCTCTCTCTTTCGCGACCCCCTCTCGCTTACCCTCTTTGACGCGCTGCTGCGCTGCAAACGGACGGAGACGCCTGCCGATCTCTTTCGCGCCGCAGCGCCGCAGGAGCGGCTCTACGCTCTCATCGAGCCGGACAGCGTCCGCAAAGCGGTCGACGGCGGCGCCTACCGCGGCGACACCGCGAAGGAGATGATCGCCCGCTTCCCCTCTCTGCGGGAGCTATACTGCTTTGAGCCGGATCCGGCCTCCTTCTCCCGTCTTCAAAGCCTTTCCTCCGAACGCGTCCGCCTTTGCTTTTATCCCGTGGGGCTTTCCTCCCGCGACGACGAGCTCCCCTTCTCCGGCGGGGGCAACCGCGGCGCTCATTTTGGAGAGGGCGGAAAAACGCTTGCGAAAACCTGCGCGCTCGACTCCCTCCCGGAAGCCGCCGGATGCGACTATATCAAGCTGGACGTGGAAGGGTGCGAAAGGGACGCGCTCCTGGGAGCAAGAGAACTGATCCGCCGCGACCGCCCCGCTTTGGCCGTTTCCGTTTATCACCGCGCAAAAGACTTTTTCTCTCTTCCGCTGCTGATCGCGGAGCTTTGTCCCGCGTACCGCTTTTATCTCTCCCGCGCCGACGTGTGTCCCGCGTGGGACGTAATTCTGACCGCCGTTCCGAACGAAAAATGGAAAGGGGACGTTTCCCATGAATGAACAAAGCCGCAAAGAAGATCAGACCCCCTACACGCCGCCGCCTTACCGGCCGGGGCAGGGGTACAGCATCCATCTCACCTTCGGCGAGATCCTATCGGACTCTCTCCGCTCCCGTGCTTTCCGCGCGTTCGCGATCGTGCAGCTTCTCTTCTTTCTTCTCTCCTCGTTTTCTTTCCGGGAGACCGGAGGAGCTGTTTCCGTGCTTCCCGCCGTCGATCCTCCCTGCCTCGTCTTCACGCTCGCCGTCTTTTTGCTTCTTTCCTCGGCAAAGCAGATCTCCGACGGCGCGATGCGCACCGGCGCGCTCCTCTTTTTGCGGATCGCTTCCCTTTTCTTTGCCGTTCTGTTCGCACTTTTGATCCCCGCATCCCTCTTGCTTTTCTTTTCCCCCGGGCTTTGCGGGATCGCCCTCCCCGAGCCGTTCGCCCTCATCCTGAAAACCCCGCTTTGGCTCGTCCTCGCGGATCTGCTCCTTTTATGCAACGCGCTTGCGTTTTTCCTCCTTTTTTTGGCGGCGCGGTCCGCCGCGCGGGCCGTTCTCCGCAACGCGCGCCCGCCGCTTCCCTCCTCTCTTCCGCTCCTCCTTCTGATCGCGCGGTTTTTGGCGGCGGCGCTTTTTCTCCTCCCGCCGTGGCTCTCGTCCCTCGGGGATCCCGCTTCTCTCCTCTCTCTCGTGTTTTTGATCCGTTTTCTTCTTCTTTCCGGCCTGTGCCTTGTCCGTTTTCTTCTCTTCTCCTCCTTTTACCGGCGCCTGATCCGCGCCGCCGAAACCTCCTATTTCCCGGAGCGATGAGATACGAAAAAACGGCGGAACTCGTTGAGTTCCGCCGTTTTTCTTGTGATAGAAGATTACTTATACTTGCGTTTTCTTGCAGCTTCCGACTTCTTCTTGCGTTTGACGCTCGGCTTTTCGTAGTGTTCTCTCTTGCGAAGCTCCGCAAGGACACCGGAGCGAGCGCACTGACGTTTGAATCTGCGAAGGGCGCTGTCAAGAGTCTCGCCATCTTTTACCCGAATCTCTGCCACGACTTGTTTCCCCCCCTTCGCTTAAAAGGTTGCCGCTTCCGGCAACAGTATCATTATACATACTCCGCCCCCTCTTGTCAAGACTATTTTTCATCGCTTTGAAAAAAGAACGGAAATCTTTCCCGCCGTGCTTGCATATAGATAACTGATCTTTTTTCTGTGAGGGGTTTTATGACCGTTTACACCGTTCAAAAGGGCGACACTCTCTATTCCATCGCCAAAAAGCATTCCCTGTCCGAAAACCAGATCGTAGGGGACAATCTCCTCTACGACGCGGACCGCCTTGTCCCGGGGCAAACGCTGGTGCTCCTTTCCCCCGCCGTTACCCACCGGGTGCGAAAGGGGGAAACGCTCTTCGGCCTGTCAAAGCGCTTCGGCGTGCCGATGCGCTCCCTCTATCAGGCCAACCCCGTCCTCGGCGGCTTGCCGGACATTTTCCCGGGCCAGACGCTGGTGATCCGTTACCGGGACGCGCAGATCGGCAGCGCCGCGACCGAGGGCTTTGCCATGCCGGACGCCGACGAGGCCGCGCTGCGCCGCACCCTCCCGTATCTCACAAGGCTGTACGTCTTTTCCGCCGGGATCCGGGCGGACGGGTCCCTTACCGAGCCGGACGACGAGATCCTGCTCAAACTCGCCTCCGAATACGAGACCGCCCCGCATCTCGTCCTCTCCTCTCTGGACAGCGAGGGCTGCTACGACCCCGGCGCGCTCCCCGCGATCCTTTCGGATCCCGGAAAGACGGAGCGCCTGATCGCCGATCTGAAAAGCGCCGTAACGGAAAAACGTTACCGCGGCGTCCTCTTCTATTTTGAAGAAATCGCGGACGCACAGAAAGAAGCGTATCTTCTCCTCTTGCGCAAAGTGAAGGACGCCCTCCCGGAAACCGTCCGGCTCTCCGTCGCGATCCCGCCCGCCGACGCACCGTCCTCCGACCGATTCCCGCAGGACGGAGAGTGGCTCCGCCGCCTCGGCGAAGCGGCGGACGGCGTCTTTCTGACGGCTTATACCTGGGGCTCCGTGAGAAGCGGCCCGACCGCGATCGCGCCGATCGACCGCGTCCGCGCGTCGCTCAATACGCTGACGGAGCTCGTTCCGCCCGCCAAGATCTCGCTCGGGACTCCGAACTTTGCCTATTCCTGGAAGATCCCCGATCCGCCGGAGGGAGAGGGGCCGCGCTATCTCTCCAATCTGCAGGCGCTCGCCCTCGCCGGCGAAAAACGCGCCGATATTCTTTACAGCGAGGAAAGCGCCTCCCCCTATTTCCTTTATACCGACACGGTGCAGGAGATCCCGCAGGAATACGAAACGTGGTTTGAAGACGGGCGCTCGGCAAACGCGATGCTGGAGACGGTGATCGACTACAACCTCCCCGGCTTCGGCGTTTGGACCGTCAACCGCTATTTCCCCCAGCTCTGGCTGCTCACCGCCGCTGTTTTCCGCATCGAACAAGAATAAAGCCGCCCTTGCGGACGGCTTTTGGGGAACGGTCTGTCAGTTTGCCTTTTCTTCGCCCTCGCCGCTGATTTCGGCCAGATGCTTTGCGAGGATCTTTTTGATCCGCTTCGACGGATTGAGCAGGTTGCTGATCGTTTCGTCGTGATTGAGCGTGTCGATGATATACGCAACGTATTTGCAGAGATTGACCTCGGTATACCACTCCCGCTTCAGAAGCTCGGGGGCGCGGTAGACCAGATTGGTGGTGAAGATCTTGGTGATCAGCCCGTCGCGGTAAGCGGCGTCCATCCGCTCCAGTCCGTTGCAGAAGAGACCGAAGGAGGCAAAAACGAAGATCCGTCTGGCGCCCTTTTCCTTCAGCTGTTTTGCCACGTCGATGATCGAGCTGCCGGAGGAGATCATGTCGTCGACCACGATCACGTCCTTGCCCTGGATGTCGTTGCCGAGGAACTCGTGCGCGACGATCGGGTTCATCCCGTCGACCACGGTGGAATAGTCGCGGCGCTTATAGAACATCCCGAGATCGAGCCCCAGCGTGGACGAATAGTACATACAACGGCCCATCCCGCCCTCGTCGGGGGAGATGATCATCAGATTTTCCCGGTCGATGCAGATGTCCGGAACGGTCTTGATGAGCGCCTTGATCATCTGGTAGGTCGGCTTCACGTTGTCAAAACCGCCGAGGGGGATCGCGTTCTGCACGCGGGGATCATGCGCGTCAAAGGTGATGATATTGGAGACGCCCATGGAGATCAGCTCCTGGAGCGCGGACGCGCAGTCGAGAGACTCGCGCGCGGTGCGGTTATGCTGGCGGCCGCAGTAGAGCATCGGCATGATCACGGAGATCCGGCGCGCCTTGCCGCCGATCGCCCCGATGATCCGCTTGAGATCGCAGTAATGGTCGTCCGGCCCCATGGGAACGGTCTGCCCGTACATTTTGTAGGTCACGCCGTGGTTGAAGCAGTCCACGATGATATATACGTCCCGGCCGCGCATCGACTGATGGATCAGCCCCTTGCCTTCGCCGGTGCCGAAGCGGGGGCACTCCGCCTGGACGATAAAGCTTTCGTCCTCCACGTGCCAGCGCCAGTCCTTCAGATAGTTATCGACCTGAGCGGCAAAATCCTCCGTTCCGCGCATCGCAATCACGCTCAGTTCACCGTATAAGTAGTCGTTCATACTTCCTCCGCTATTGATTTGTATTCCGCTTGTTTCGGTTAATCGTTATCGAAAAGCGCGGTCCCGTAATACCGGTCGGCGCTGTCCGGGCAGATGAAAACGACGTTTTTCCCGTCGTACTCTTCTTTGACCGCCAGCTTGGCGGCGGCGGCGACGGCGGCGCCGGACGAAATTCCGACAAACGCCCCCTCTACCGCGATAAACTTCCGCGCCGCCAAAATCGCAACTTTGGTCGGAACGGTAATGACTTCTGAAATCAGGGAAACGTCCAGAATCTCCGGAATGAAACCGGCTCCGATCCCCTGGATCCCGTGCCGTCCGGCGGCCCCGCCGGAAAGGACGGGAGACTCTTCCGGTTCCACGGCGACGACGCGGATATCCGGTTTTTTTTCCAAAAGGTAACGGGCAACGCCCGTCAGCGTCCCGCCGCTTCCGACGGCGGAAATGAAAACGTCGATCTTCCCCTCCGTCTGGCGCCAGATCTCCGGACCGGTCGTCCGGTAATGGGCCAGCGCGTTGGCGGGGTTCTCAAACTGGGAGGGGACGAAGACCTTTTCGTTGTCTTCCGCCATGCGCTTTGCCCGGTCGATCGAGCCCTGCATGCCGAGCTCTCCCTGCGTCAGGATCACCTCCGCGCCGTAGCGTTTCATGATCTTGATCCGCTCGGGCGTCATGCTGTCCGGCATCACGATGATACACCGGATGCCGACGGAGGCGCAGAGCGCGGCAAGGCCGATCCCCGTGTTCCCGCTGGTCGGTTCCACGACGACGGAGTCCTTTTGCAGTTTTCCCTCTTTGATCGCTTCCTCCAACATATAAAAAGCCGCCCTGTCTTTTATGCTGCCCGTGGGGTTTCCGTTCTCCAGTTTCGCATAAAGTGAGGCGTGCGCTTTGATATGGGAGGAAAAACGCTTGCAGTAAAGCAAAGGAGTGTTTCCGATCATGCCGGAAATGCTGTTGACAACTTCACGCATAAAAACACCCCCCTCCGATATGTTTATTATAGCAAGCCAAACGCATCAAGTCAATATCCAACCGCGCAAAACTTTCAAAATCTCGGGGGCGTTCCCGGGATATTTTTCAGGCGTCCGGCGTATAAGCCGGGCGGCGCCGGGAAAGAATCTCCCGGATCGGAGGATATGATGAAACGAAACTTTACGCCGAGAGCGAAAGACTCTCTCAATTTTGCCAAAGAAACGGCCGAGGAACTCGGACACACCTATATCGGAAGCGAGCATCTTCTCTCCGGACTGCTCAAAAGCCGCGGCGGCGTCGCCTGCAAGATCCTCGAAACGCGGGGGCTGACGAACAAACTGCTTTTGACTAAGCTGAGCGAACTGTCGGGCAAGGGGGTAAAGACCGTCCTCACCCCCGAGGACATGACGCCGAAGGCGAGAAAGATCATCTCCGCCTCCGGCGAGATCTGCGAAAAGCTCGGTTTTCAGCTGATCGGGACCGAGCATATCCTTTGCGCGCTGCTGCAGGAAAACGACTGCGCCGCCGAACGGCTGATCCGCCTCTGCGGCGTTTCGCCCGCCGACGTGAAGGGGGATCTCTCCGCGTTTTTCTCCTCTCTCTCCGACCGCGAGATCCTGATGCAGGACAAAAAGGGAGCGCCGTATCAGGAAGGCCGCTCCCGCCGGCTCCCCTACCTCTCTCTGTACGGCAAAAACCTGACCGAGCAGGCGAAAAACGGTCTCTCGGATCCCGTGATCGGGCGGGAAAAGGAAACGGAACGGCTGATCCGCATTCTCTCCCGCAAAACGAAAAGCAATCCCATGCTGATCGGGGAACCCGGCGTCGGAAAAACGGCGATCGTGGAGGGGCTTGCCGAGCGGATCGCGGAATACGACGTGCCGGAGGATCTGATCGGGAAGCAGATCTATTCCCTTGACCTCTCCTCCCTCGTGGCGGGCGCCAAATACCGCGGAGAGTTTGAGGAGCGGCTGCGCGGGGTCCTTTCCGAACTGCAGAAAAGCCGCGACGTGATTCTGTTTATTGACGAGATCCACGCCGTGATCGGCGCCGGCGCGGCGGAAGGGGCGCTCGACGCCGCCAACATCCTCAAGCCCGTGCTTGCGCGCGGGGAGATCCGCGTGATCGGGGCGACGACCTTTGACGAATACCTCCGGCACGTGGAAAAGGATCCGGCCTTTGAAAGGCGCTTTCAGCCGCTCTTCGTTTCCGAGCCTTCGGAAAGCGAAACGAAGCGGATCCTCGCGGGCGTGAAGAAAAACTACGAGGAGCATCACCGGATCCGGATCGGCGAGGACGCGATCGAAGCGGCGGTCTTTTACAGCGCCCAGTATATCCCGGGGCGCCACCAGCCGGACAAAGCGCTCGATCTGCTCGATGAGGCGTGCTCCAAGCTTTCTCTGGAAGCGTCGGAGGCGCAGAAGGGAGAGAAAACGCCGCTCCCGGCGTCCCCGCCCCTTCTCACGCGCCGCTCGGTCGCCGAGGCGCTCGCGGAGGAAATCGGGATCTCCGTTTCGGAATTACTGTCGGCGGAAAACCGGAAGTTTTCCTCTCTCTTCGCGGCGTTAAACGGCCGGGTCGTCGGGCAGGAGGACGCGTGCCGCCGGGTCTGCTCCGCCGTTCTCCGATCCAAAGCGGGTCTTCTCCCCGGCGACCGGCCGCAAGCCTCCTTTCTCTTTTGCGGTCCGACTGGCGTAGGCAAGACCGAGCTTGCCCTCCGCCTCGCCGAAGAACTCTATCCCTCCGCCGAGTCGCTCATCCGGCTGGATATGTCGGAATACGGAGAAAAGCACAGCGTCTCCAAGCTTCTCGGCGCGCCGCCCGGCTACGTCGGGTACGACGAGGGCGCCTACCTCTGCGACTCGGTGCGCAAGCATCCCTATTCTCTCGTCCTCTTCGACGAAGCGGAAAAGGCGGACAAAAGCATCGGAAACGTTCTGCTCCAGATCCTGGACACCGGCTTCCTCAAAGACAGCCGCGGCCGGGCGGTCGACTTCCGCGGCACCGTCGTCGTCCTGACGACGAACGCGTGGGCGGATCCGAAAGGGACGATCGGGTTCCGGGAGAGAGCCCCCTCCGCCGCGGAGACGCGGGGCGAGCTGCAAAAGACCTTCTCCCCCGAGCTGCTCAACCGTCTTGACGATATTATTCCCTTTTCTCCTCTTTCCCGGTCGGCGCTGATCCGGATCGCGGAGCTTGAGATCGGAAAGCTGATAGCGGAAACGCGGAAAAAGGACTATCTTCTTTCCGTCCCGCCGGATCTGGCGCAAGAGATCCCGGACCTTTGCGAGTGCGCTGTCTTCGGCGCCCGCAGCGTGCGCCGCTCCGTCGACCGGCTGCTGCGGGAGCCGCTCTCGGAAGCGGTGATCGCCGGCAGGATCCAAAAAGGCGAGCCGGTCTCCGCCGTGCTCCGGGACGGGACCGTCGTCTGGGAAAAAGAGGAAGCCGCGGTATAAGAAAAACCGTCTCGCTCTTTCGGAGCGAGACGGTTTTTTCTTTTATTCACCCGGTTTGTAGCTGTCCTTCAGACCGACGATGCGGTTGAAGGTGTTTGCGTTTTTCGTATCGCGGACGAAGTAGCCCGTACGTACGAACTGGAAGCGGGGACCGGCGCCGTCCTCGAGGGCGGAGGGCTCTACCTTGACGCCCTCCAGCTTTTCGGCGGAATTGGGATTGAGATAATCGTCAAAGGTCTTCCCTTCCGGGATATCGCCGACGTTGGGGATGGTAAAGAGCTTGTCGTAAAGCATCACGGTCGCGTCGGCGGCGTGAGCGGCGGAGAGCCAGTGGATCGTCCCCTTCACCTTGCGTCCGTCAAGCGGATTGCCGTTTCCGGCCTCCAGATCCGCCGTGCAGACGATCTCGGTGATCCGGCCGGAGGGATCCTTTTTTACCTCTTTGCAGCGGACGAGATACGCCCCCATCAGCCGGACCTCTCCGTCCGGCTTCAGGCGGTGGAACTTCGGCGGCGGGACCTCCTCGAAATCGGCGCGCTCGATATAGAGCTCGCGGGTGAAAGGAACGGACCGGACGCCCGCTTCTTCCTTACCGGGGATATTCGGGAGATCGAAATACTCCGTTTTCCCCTCGGGGTAGTTTTCGATCACGACCTTCACCGGATCGAGGACCGCGATCCGGCGCGGCGCGCCGGCGTTGAGCTCCTCCCGGATGCAATGCTCCAACAGTTCGATATCGACGACGCTGTACGCCTTGGCGACGCCCGCCCGCCGGACAAAATCGAAGATCGCCTCCGGCGTATAGCCGCGGCGTCTCAGCGCGCAGATCGTCGGCATCCGCGGGTCGTCCCATCCGTCGACCAGCCCCCGCTCCACGAGCGCGCGCAGATAACGCTTGCTCATCACGGTATAGGTTACGTTCAGACGGGCAAACTCCCGCTGTTTCGGCTTCGGGTCGAAGCCGACGTTCTCGATCACCCAATCGTAGAGGGGACGGTGATTTTCAAACTCGATCGAGCAGAGGGAATGGGTGATCCCCTCCAGCGCGTCCTGGATCGGATGGGCAAAATCGTAAAGCGGATAGATGCACCACTTATCCCCCTGCCGGTGATGGGAGGTGTGGAGGATCCGGTAGATCGCGGGATCGCGGAGGTTGATGTTCGGGGAGGCCATGTCGATCTTGGCGCGCAGGGTCTTCGCGCCGTCCTCGAACTCCCCGTTTTTCATCCGCTCAAAGAGATTGAGGTTTTCCTCCACGCTCCGTCCGCGCCAGGGGCTTTCCCTGCCCGGCTCGGTCAGCGTGCCGCGGTATTCGCGCATCTCCTCGGCGGAAAGATCGCAGACGTAGGCCTTTCCTTCTTTGATCAGCTTGACGGCAAATTCATAGCAGCGGTCAAAGTAATCGGATCCGTAAAAAACGCCGCCGGTCGGCTCGCATCCGAGCCAGCGAAGATCGTTTAAGATCGAGTCGACGTATTCGGTATCCTCCTTCGATGGGTTCGTATCGTCGTAACGGAGGTTAAAGAGCCCGCCGTACTTTTTGGCGATCGAGGAATTGATCCAGATCGCCTTGGCGCTGCCGATATGCAGATAGCCGTTCGGCTCGGGCGGGAAGCGGGTGTGGATCCGCTTGCAATGCCCGGAGGCAAGGTCTTTTTCTACGATCTCTTCAATAAAATTCGTGTTTTCAGCCATTGTCCGCTCCTTTCAAAAGTCTGGACGCTTCCCGTTCGATCCTCTCTCTGACGCGCGTTTCTCCCAGCACGCGCATCACCTCGTATAAATCGGGCGAGGTCTGTCTCCCGGTCAGAGCGACGCGCAGGAACGCGCTGACCGTTCCGACGCTGCCCTTGTACGCTTCCGGATTTTTCTTATACTCTTTCGTCTCTCTCGCAAAGCCGAAACGCTCGGCGAGATCCTTGATCTTCTCAAACCACGCGCTCTGGTCGTCGCCGGGGGAATAAACGGAAAGATACGCGCCGAGGATGGCGGCGATCAGGGCGGGATCATACCCCTCGGGATACTCGCCCGCGCGGTAAAAACGATCCCAGAAATACCCGAACTGTCCTTCCACCTCGCTCCAGACGGCAAAATCCTTGCGCGGCTTCGGGCCGCCCCGGCCGATCGAGAAGACCTGCTCGGCGTAGGCGGGATCCGCCGCAAGCTCAGAATAAAGCTCCGGCGAAAAGTCCTTCGCCCACGCGCACACGGCGTCGGTTACTTCCTTTGCCGTCATGCGGGAGACCGCGTTTTTGGAGACGTCATTGAGCTTATCAAAATCGAAAAGGCAGCCGGACGGGCTCATTTTTTTGAGCGAGAAGGGGAAGTCCGACCACTTTTTGTCCGGGTTTTGCGCGTGCCACTCCTCGTAGTTGGAATTGAGCAGCGTCATCACGTATTCCACGACCGCGTCGGGAGAGTATCCTTCCCTGCGGTAATACTCCATATCGGTCCCTTTATCGCGCTTGGAGAGCTTTTTCTTGGAGCCGCCCTCCATCTTCATCAGCTGGGCGATGTGGATGTATTTCGGCAGTTTGAACCCGAGCGCGCGGAAAAGCTGGATGTGGAAGGGCAGGCTCGGCAGCCATTCCTCCCCGCGGATGACGTGGGTCGTGCGCATCAGATGGTCGTCGACCGCGTGCGCAAAATGGTAGGTGGGGATCCCGTCGCTTTTTAAGAGGACGTGATCGCAGTCGTTTTCCGTCAGCTCCAGATCGCCCTTGACGAGATCGGTAAAGCGGATCTTGTTTTCGATCGACCCCTCCGAGCGGAACCGCAGAACGAAGGGCTCGCCCGCTTTCAGCTTCTCCTCGATCTCCTCAAACGGCCGGTCCCGCCAGATCGCCCATTTCCCGTAATAGCCGGGATTGACCTTGAGAGAGGTCTGCTCGGCGCGGATCCGGTCAAGCTCCTCCTCGCTTGCAAAGCAGGGATAGGCCTTCCCTTCCTCGACCAGACGCTTGGCAAAAACGTGATAGATCGCGGCGCGCTGCCGTTGGCGGTAGGGGCCGTAATCGCCTTTTTCCCCGCCGACGACGGGGCCTTCGTCGAAGGCAACGCCGTACGCGGCGAGCGTTCGGATCAGCGCTTCCGCCGCGCCGGGGACCTCGCGCTTTGCGTCGGTATCCTCGATGCGGAGATAAAATACGCCGCCCGACTGATGGGCAAGCCGCTCCCCCACGCGGGTCGGAAATAGACCGCCGAAGTGGACAAACCCGGTGGGGCTGGGGGCAAAACGCGTGACCTTCGCCCCTTCCGGGAGGCTGCGCGGGGGATACCGTTTTTCCATATCCTCCGGCGTTTCCTTCACCTCGGGGAAAAGAAGCCCCGCTAATTTCTGATAATCCATCTGTTTCCTCCTCTGTCAAGAGAGCCAGCTGTTATATTTTCGTTCGTGTGAAAGGGTGGTGGCGCATCCGTGTCCGGGATAGATCTCGCACTCTCCCTCCAGCGCCGCAAGCCGGGCAAGCGAGCGCCGCAGCTCGGCCGGGGAGCCGGTCGGAAGATCGGTCCTTCCCACACCGCCGCAAAAGAGCGTGTCGCCGGTAAAAAGGCGGTCCCCGCAGCGATAAACGACCGATCCCGCCGTATGGCCCGGCGCGGCGATCACCCGCACCGACGCGCCGGAAAAGGCGATCTCGTCGCCGTCGGAGAGCGGGCGGACCTCGCCGCCGTAGCGGACGGGGGGAAAGCCGAAGAGGGCGGACGCGTTTGCGTACGGATCGGCAAGCATCGGAAGGTCCGCCCGACCCGCAAACACGCGGGGGCAAATACGCGCCGCCTGCTCCAGCGCCAGGATATGGTCAAAATGCCCGTGGGTCAAGAGGATCGCCGTGATCCGGGGCGTGTGCGGCAAACCAAACGCCGCAAGGGGAACGGAGGGATCGATCCAGATCCCTTCCTCCCCGTCGAGGAGAAGATAGGAATCGGATTCCGTTCCGTCCGGGAGATGGGAATAGACCTGCATCGCGTCCTCCAACGGAATAATCTCTATTATTTTACATCATCCCCTCTCTTTTTTCAACAGCCACGGCAAAAAAATCTCGGAGAAACCGGGAACTTTTTATTTTTCGCAACCTCTTGCATATCCCCTTCTCCTGTGCTATGATAGAAAGGAACTTTCCGGGAGGTGGATATGAACAAAAAAATAGCGGCGATGCTCTCCCGTTCCTGCGTGATCTTCACTACGATCGTGTTTTTCTTTTATCTGCTCGCCTCCGCGTTTTCCGAAGCGGAGCGTCCCGTGATGGATCTTTTCACGCTGTTTTCTCTGTTCGCCGTATCCGTCGCGATCTCCTTTTCCTTTCTTATTCTTTCCTCCAAGCTCCCGCGGCCGCTTGCGTATCTTCTGCACTTTCTTCTTTGCGTCGGCTCCTTTCTTTTCTTTTACGCCGTGGTTTTGAAGAAAGCAGGGACCGGCGCGCAGGTGATCGTCGCCCTGTTCTTTTCCTCCCTGCTGTATCTTCTGTTTATGGTTTTCCGTGCGCTGTTTTTCCGCATTTTCAAACAAAACAAAGAGGATTGACATGAATCACACTCCGCAGCACGACCGCAAATCCGCAAACGCCAACCGCGCCGCGCTCAACGCCGCTCTGGTCAGAGTGCTGGCCGCGCTTTCCGTCCTCACTCTTTTGACCGGGGTGATCTTTTTCGGTATCCTGATCCGGCAAAAAGCGCAGGCGCCGAACGATCCGCCCGCTTCTTCCGCCACACGCGCGGCGGAGAGCGAGCCGCCCGTTTCCGGCAGCGAAACGCCGCCCACCGCTCCCGTTGAAACGGAGAACCGGACGACGGACGCCGCCACCGCTCTCCTGCCGCCCGATACCGCGACCCCGCCTGAAACGACGCCCGCGACGGATACGCCCGAAACGGACGACCCCGTCACAACCCCCGTGACGGAAACGGCGCCGGTCACGCCGCCCGATCCCGGCATTCCCACCTCTTCCGTTATCGTCCCGGAGACGGCGGATCATGGCGCCGACTATCTGAAGGACGTATATTTCCTCGGCGACTCCACGACCTACGGGATGATGGTGTACGCAAAAGATCTCGTCTCCTACGATCATATCTGGGCAGGTCCCGGCGGAACGATCGACTTTGTGGATATTGCAAACAAAACCATCAAATGGCCGGACGGTGAGAAATCCTTCGGCGATTGGGAGGAGATCACCATCGCAGAAGCGCTCGGCCGGGCAAAGCCGAAGATCCTTATCGTAACGCTCGGGATCAACTTCTCCGCCGACGGGAACTCGACCTGGAGCGAAGAAAAACGGGAACAGTACTTCCGGAAACAGGTGAAGGCCGTTTCCGATATCGTAAAAGAAAACAGTCCGAATACCAAGCTCGCGTTCCAGACCATCTATCCCACGATCGACAGTCTCACCTCGATCAAAAACAGCCGCGTCGACCTGCGCAACGAGTGGCTGCTTGCGGAATGTGAAGAGAGAAACATCCCGCTGATCTGGAGCCATACGGTTATGAGCGACGAAAACGGTCAGCTCATCGCCGCTTACAACGCCGACCACGGCGACGGGATCCATCTCAATACCGCCGGGTTCCGCGCCGTTCTCTCCTTTGTCCGCACCCATCCCGTTACCTGAACGATAGGAGAACAGAATGAAAAAAATCCTTGTATCCGCCCTTTCGGCGATCCTTTTCGTCTCGCTCTTCGCCTGCTCCGCCGCCCCGTCCTACAAAACCGACGTTGCGGTCCAAACGATCGCGGCCGCGGCGGAACCGGCGATCTCGCAGGCGTCCAACCTTGCGAACGCCTCCGACGAGTATCTGGAGTTTTTCCTTGAAGTCGATCCCGCCCTGTATGACGACGCGATCGTCCGCACCCCGACGGGCGCTCTGTCGATCGACGAGTACGCGATCTTCCGCGCGAAAAGCGAGGCGGACGCCGCCGCGATCCGCACCGCGCTGGAGACCTACCTCACCGGGCGCCGCTCCTCCTGGGACGGGCGCTACAACGCCTCGGAAAAGCCGAAGCTCGACAACGCGAAGTGCTTTACCTACGGCAGCTACGTCGGCTACACGATCCTCTCGCAGAGCGAAGAGACCGCCTTCCTTTCCGCGCTTGAAAACGCCCTGCGCAAATGACCCGTACAAACCGATAAAAAAGACGACCGGCAAGCGGTCGTCTTTTTTGATCGGAATCAACCTTTGATCTTTCCCTCGATCTCCGTCAGCCCCTCGTCGAAGAGAGACCAATCCGGATGCCAGCGCAGATTTTCCAGCCGGAATGCGCAGGGCCAGGAAGCGAGCCACTGGGAAGGCATAAAGGGAGGCACGGTGTGCCGGCCCCAGCGGGTGTGGAAGATCGCCTCGTCCTGCGAGCCGGCGGGGCGCAGACGGCCGTTGACGTAGAGCGTTCCGTCCGAGATCCCCTGGCAGGCGTTGCACCAGAAGGCGATCGCGCGCTCGCGCCACTGAAGAAAGCCGGTCAGCTCGTATAGCTTCATAAAGGAAAGCACGTCGCGCAGCGCGTACTGGTCAAGCGCCTGATGCGGGGTCGAAACGCTCGTCGCGCCGAAGGTGTCGTATTCCAGCTTGCGGATCGGGGATCCCTCCGGATAATCGACCGTGAAGTGCATCATCCAGGTACAGAGATACCACGCGATCTTTTCGGCGCGTTCGAGATACGACTTCTCGCCCGTCGCTTCGTAAAGCGCCAGCGCGTCCCGGAGCAAAGGAGACGCAGACTCCTTGTCGATACTGTACGTATCCAGCGCGCCGGCTGTCGTAAAGCCGTCGCGCTCCAATCCTTCGCAATAAAAGTCAAACGCGCGGGCCGCGGCGTCGAGGTATTTTTTCTCCCGCGTTCTCCTGTACGCGTTCACGAGCGGCAGGATCAAAAAGCAGCCGATCGTCCCTTTTTTGGAGAGCACGTTTCCTTCGTTGTCCCAGGACTTGGCAAAGCACCCGTTTTCGTCCTGACTTTCAAGCGCGAAATCGCAGGTCTTGATCGCGGCCGCGACATATTCCGGGCGGTCGATCCCGATCGTTTTCAGAAGATCGTACGCTTCAAAGTATCCTTCCGCGCCGGTGCCGAGGTTGCAGGCGTCGCTGCCGGGGATCTTGTTTCTGTCGGGCCGTGGTCTTCCGACCATGCGGGAAAGGATCCCCTCGAGCTTTCCCTCCGGGAAATCCCACGGGTCGATATCGTCCTTGGTCATCGTTTCAAAGGGGAGATCGTAGATGGGATCCGTATCCCGTCCGTACATCTTGTGAGCCACGATGAAGCGGTCGCTCGTCAGTCCGTATTTCAGCCAGCCGTCCAAAACCGCAAGCCCGATCTCCAGATTTTCTTTGTCGCCGTTTTGAATGTAGTCTTCGATAAACGCCGCGGCAAACGAGGCGTTCTGCCCCACCCATCCGAGCTCGTAGCCGTGCTCGGACTTCTGATACCCGTTCAGCTTCGGGATCCAGTGCGCGCCGCTGGTAAAACCGATAAAGCCGTCCCGTTCCTTTTGCAGGAGATACCGCGCGTAGGCGATGGAAAGACGGTAAAGCTCCTTCGCGCTTTTCGGCGGTTTGATCGGGTGCCCGTAGTAGCGCCATGCAAAATCAAGAAGCCCCTTGTAGCGGTGCTCTGTTCCATCCGAGAGCGCGGCGAAGAGGATCCCCTCGAAGTCGCATCTCGGCTCCATCGTCCCCTCGAACGGCTCGCCCCAGAAATGCCGGTGAAGGGTTTTCGGTTTTTCCTCTTCCGGGAAAATCAGGACGTGCTTTTCCCCTTCGTCCGTCTTGTAAAGCGAGCAGGCGCAGTTTGCGTTCGGCTCCGCCATCAGCGCGATGCTGACGGCGTCGTTTTCGCTGTACGTGCAGGCGGGGATCGTCATGCGGTGAGACGCCCAGCTCCACGGGGTTCCGTCCTCCGCGCGATCGCCGACGTATTCCGGCGTTTTGCCCCATCCGTTGCCGTTGTAGCTGACGGCGGGAACCATCGTGAAGGTCGGATCGCCGGGCAAAACGACCTCCATCCGCATCCGGTCGACGGGTTTTCCGGTATGCCGGCGCCATCTCCACGCGCCGTCCTCCAGCTTTTCAAAGGTGTCCGTCGCGCCTTCCGCGGAAAGGATCCAAGCGTAAGTTTTTCCGTTTGCCGCAAGCGCGTACCCTTTTTCCGACTTAACGATCTCGATCATAGCAGCCTCCAGATATAGTTTTATTTTCCGTTACAGCAAAACGCAGATCGCCGCTCAGCACGGCAGATCGCGGAAATGAAACGACCGGCTCCCGTTTGCGTATTCACCCACGGTTTGCCCTGTTCCTTCGATCAGATACTTGTAGGTAAGAAGACCTTCCACACCGACGGGTCCTCTTGCGTGGATCTTCGAGGTGCTGATCCCCACCTCCGCGCCGAAGCCATAGCGGTAACCGTCGGCAAAGCGGGTGGAGCAGTTGCGGTAGACGCCGGCGGAATCCACAAGGCGGAAAAAGCGCTCGGCCGCCACGTCGTCCTCGGTCAGGATCGCGTCGGTGTGATGACTGCCGAAGCGGTTGATATGGTCGATCGCCTCGTCAACGTCCGCGACGAGCTTTACGGCGAGCGTGAGATCGGAAAACTCATGGCCGAAGTCGTCTTCCCCCGCCTGCTCGCAGGAAAGGATCGCGGCGGCCTCCGGCGTTCCGAGAAGGCGGATCTTTTTTCCGTTTTCCGCTTCAAAGGCTTTGATCCGCCCGGTAAGGATAGCGAAAAACACGGGAGCGACCGGCCGGGCGACGAGCAGCGTTTCCACCGCATTGCAGGCGGCGGGATACTGGGTCTTCGCGTCAAGAACGATCTTTGCCGCGCGGGCAAGATCGGCGGCGGCGTCCACGTAGATATGGCAGACGCCGGCGGCGTGCCCCAGGACGGGGATGCGGGTGTGATCCATGATGTAGCGGACAAAGGCGTTCGATCCCCGCGGGATGAGAAGATCGACCCAGGCGTCGCAGGCAAGCAGTTCGCCGATCTCCTCGCGCGTCTCCGCCAGAGCGTACGCCGCCTCCGGAAAGCCGGCGGAAAGCGACGCCTGCCGCATCAGTGAAAAGAGGATACGGTTGGTATGGAGCGCCTCGCTTCCTCCTTTGAGGATCGCGCAGTTCCCGCTCCGAAAGCAAAGGCCGGAGATCTGGACGAGCGCGTCCGGGCGGGACTCGAAGACGACGCCGATCACGCCGATCGGCACGCTGATGCGGGAGAGGACCAGGTCGCGGTCAAGTTCCCGCCGCAGCGTAACGGTCCCGACGGGATCGGGAAGGGCGGCAAGCTCCTCCAGCCCCCGGCAGACCGTCTCCAGCTTCGGACGGTCAAAACGGAGCCGCTTTTTCAGCGGGAGGGCCAGAGAGTCGGAGAGCGCCATATCCTTTTCGTTTTCCCGGAAAATCTCTTCCGCATTTTCACGCAGGAGAGCGGCGGCGCCGAGAAGCGCCTCGCTGCGCCGGTTTGCCTCCATCGCGGCGACAAACGGCGCGGCGGCCTTCATTTGTTTTGCGATTTCCGTGATCGGGAGCATACGGGATCCTTTCTCCGGATCGGGTCAGGCGTTCTGCTTTTCCAGCGCGTCCGCCGCCCGGTCCAGATAATCGTTTTCGTAAAGTTCGATGATCCCCTTGTCGCACAGCTTGGCAAGCCGGGGGTCAAGCGGGATCTGCGCGAGAAGCGGGATCCCCATTTCGTCGGCGGTTTCTTTTGCGTGGCTCTCGCCGAAAACGTCGATCCTCTCCCCGCACTTCGGGCAGACGACGCCGCTCATATTTTCGACCAGGCCGACGACCGGGATCTTCATCAGATTGGCCATGTTGACGGACTTTTTGACGATCATGGAAACAAGATCCTGGGGACTCGTTACCACGATCGCGCCGGTCACGGGCAGGCTCTGAAACACGGTCAGCGGAACGTCGCCGGTTCCGGGAGGCATATCCACGAAGAGATAGTCCACGTCGTTCCAGACAACGTCCGTCCAGAACTGTTTGACGGTGCCGGCGATCACCGGACCGCGCCACACGACCGGCTTGGTCTCATCCTCCAGCAGGAGATTGACGCTCATCATCTCGATCCCCGTTTTGGAAACGAGCGGAAAGATCTGCCCGTCCTGACCGGTCACGTCGCCCGAAACGCCGAACGCCTTCGGCATGGAAGGGCCCGTGATATCCGCGTCCAGAACGGCGACGCTGTAGCCGCGCCGGCGCATATTGACGGCGAGCAGAGCGGTCACGAGAGACTTCCCCACGCCTCCCTTGCCGCTGATCACGGCGATCACGTTCTTTACGTTGCTGTACTCGTTAGCGGGCGCGGCGAACTCGTTCGGTCCCGCCTGCTGCCGGCTGCTGCACGCTTGTCCGCAGGTGGAACAGTCGTGGGTGCAGCCCTGTTTTTCTTCAGCCATAAGTCTTGGATCCTTTCTGATGTACGGTTTGGTGTATTATTTTTGTATTTTGGTAAAAAGGGAGATACTGATTGCCGTCATCAGCGGAGCGGCAAACGCGGGAAGCAAAGCGAGAAGCATACCCGCCGCGCTGACGGAAGCGGAAAAGAGCGCACCGGCAAAAGGGAGGAAAAACGCCGCAAGGGAAAAAACGGCGGCGGAAAGCAAAGGGATGAAGCGGCTGATCCAGACCTTCCCCGCAACGCCGTCCGGCAAAAAGAAGAGGAAGAAAAAGCCGATATAAAACCAGAGCGAGAGCACGCCCGCACCGGAAAGGAAGGAGAGAACGGAATAGCCGTTTTTGTCGGAGAGAAATACGGTGAAGAGAAAGAGGGCAATCCAAAGAACGGAGGAAACGGCGCCCTGCCAGCGGGCGCGGCGGGTGACAGACGCCGGCTCGGGCCGCGTATCACGCCCGCGCAGTCCCGCCAGCGCCGCCGTGCCGGCAAGAAGAACCGGGAAGAAGGCGGCAAGCAGTCCGGGAACCGTCAGAAACCGGTAAGGCGACACAAGGGACGCGAAAACGAGGAAGAAGGCGGCCAGAACGGCGGCGTCGATCGCGCGTCCGATCGCGGTCAGCTTTTTTGTGAGAGCGCGGACCGCGGAAACGGCGGAAAGGCAGGCGTCCGGCGTCGGATCGCACAGCACGTCCGCGTTTTTCATCATCGATTCGTTACCGGCGCTGCGGTCGATATCTTCCAGCGAAAAGTCGGTCAACGTCCGGTACTTCCCCGTGATCGGCGTACAGCAGAAGGAAACGGCGGATGCCGTCAGCATCCCGAGATGCCCCTGCGTGGAAGCGACGGAAGCGACCCGCGCTCCCGCCTCGGTGAGCAGGGTTACAAGCTTCGTGCGTTCCGCCGGCGTACGGCAGATCACGGCGACGGGGGCGCTTCCCTCTTTTTCCGCGGCCTCGTACGGCGAATACGCCGTCACGCCGCCCGCCTGCGCCGCGAGCGCATCCGCGCTCTCCGGCGAACAGGTGACGTAAACGCGGATCCCGTAAGGGGAAAACTTTTTCTTCAGCGCGGCGGCGTGTCCCGCCGCGACCGCTTCCCCGATCACGACGGCGTCGGTATACGCCAGCCCGTCGACAGCGCCCGGATTTTTGATCAGCGCTTTTCCCCTTTTGTCCGTTGCGGCAAAGTCAAACGCGGACGCCGCGGCAAAGAGAAAGAGGGTATCGCGGGCACCGCATACGGCGAAGATCAGGGCGGAGACCGCGAGAAGAAGATCCGAGAGCAGATCCTGCTGCCGGAAGAAGAGGATCCCGAGCGCCGAGAGAAGCAAGAGGGCGGCGCCGATCAGAGACCGGACTCTTCCCTCCTTTTTCACGCTCTCAAGGAGAACGGAAGTCTCCGACCCGGGGAGCGCTACCGGCTCCCCGCCGGAGTCGGTTAAAACCAGCGTATCCCGGCCGGTATCGGTCACGATCGCGCGGGCGCCGCCCGCCAGGACCGTGGAATTGGCAAAAAGCATATTCCGCATCTCGGACGGCGCGATCGCCTCGGGACATTCCGACGCGGTCTTTTCCGTCACGCGATAACCGTCCTCGCCTGCCGTTTCCTGCACGCGGAGGCCGTTTTCGTAGACGATGCGGCAATCCGCCGAAACGACGTCTCCCGCCGCAAAAAGGACGAGATCCCCCGGAACGAGCCGGCGGCTGTCGACGATCCTCGGGCGTCCGTCGCGAATGATCTTGGCGCGCGGGATCCCGCACTCCCGGAGCGCCGCAAAAATCTTTTGCGAGCGCGCGCGGATGAACGCCAGCGCCAGCGCGCCGGCGGCGTAGAGGATCGCGCCGGCCGGCGCTCCGCTCACGCCGGCGGCCATCCCGCAGACGACCGCGGTGAGAAAGAGGATGCCGGAAGGCGAGAAGAAGATCCCCGCCAGGGCGCGGACCCGCCTCTCCGGCAGCGCGTCGTAGATTTTGTTTTGTCCGAAAAACTTGAGCCGCTTGGCGGCTTCCTTTGACGTCAGCCCGTCGGTATCGGAGGTAGCGTAGTGACGCGCGACCTCCGCCGCCGTTTTTGTGCTGATTCCCTCGGTCATATCACGCCTCTTTTGTCAGGATTCGGTACAGGTGACGGACAGGGCGCCTTCCGCCGCATCCAGAAACGCCTCGGCGATCTTTTTCTCCCGCGCGGCCACGATCGCGTTGGCAAGGGGGTCCTCCACGCGGACCTGGATGAAGCGACGCATATTGCGCGCGCCGAAACGGGAGGAATACGAGTTCTCTCCGATATACGCCGCGGCGGCGGGAGAGTAACGGAAACGGATTCCGCGCTCCGCGAGCGCCTCCGCGAGCTGATCGAGCATGATCACGGAGATCGCGGAGAAATCCTCTTTGGTCAGCGACCGGAAGGTGATGATCTCGTCCACGCGGTTGATAAACTCCGGACGGAGAAAGCTCTCCAGCGCCTTCATGGTCCGGGCGGAGGAGGTCTGCTCCTCGCTCGCGGAAAAGCCGGTGATCCCGGCGGAGCGCTCCGCGCCCGCGTTGGTCGTCATCACGATCAGGGTGTTCTCGAAATTGACGGTCTTGCCGTGCGCGTCGGTGATCTTTCCGTCGTCGAGGATCTGGAGAAGAACGTTCTATACGTCCCTGTGCGCCTTTTCGATCTCGTCGAACAGCACCACGCTGTAAGGACGGCGGCGGATCTTTTCGGTGAGCTGCCCCGCCTCGTCATACCCGACGTAGCCGGGAGGCGCGCCGATGATCTTGGAGACGGAGTGCTTTTCCATAAACTCGGACATATCGAGCCGGATGAGAGTCTCGGGCGAGTCGAAAAGCTGCGCGGCAAGCTGCTTGACAAGCTCGGTCTTCCCCACGCCGGTCGGCCCGGCGAAGATGAAGGAAACGGGCTTTCTTTTGTAGGAAACGCCCGCCCGGCTGCGCTTGACGGCGCGCGCGACGGCAGAGATCGCCTCGTCCTGGCCGATGATCCGCTTTTTCAGATTTTCTTCCAGCCGGTCGATCTTTTCAAACTCGTCCTCGCTGATCGAGGAGGCGGGGATCCCCGTCCAGATCTCGATCACGTCGGCCAGATCCGTCACGGTAAGAAAGACCGCGGACGCTTTTTCCTCCAGCTCCGCCAGCTCCTCCGTCAGCTTCGCGTCGCGGGTTTTGAGATCCGCGAGCGCGGCGTACTTTTTCTCCTGCTCCGCCTCGCTCGTGTCCGGCAGCGCCTCGAGCCGCTCCTTTTCCGCTCCGAGCTTACGCTGTTCTTCCCTCTTGCGGCGCAGATCGTTGATCACCGCGGAGGAAAGGGAGATATGCGAGGCCGCCTCGTCGATCAGGTCGATGGCCTTGTCGGGGAGGTAGCGGTCGGTGATATAGCGCTCGGAAAGTGAAACGGCGTTCCGGAGAACGGAATCGGGGATGCGGATCCCGTGATAATCTTCGTAATAATGCTTGATGCCCGCCAGCATTTTCTCCGTTTCCGCAACGGAAGGTTCGTTTACCATAACGGGCTGGAAGCGGCGCTCGAGCGCCGTATCCTTTTCGATATACTTGCGGTACTCGTTGAGCGTGGTGGCGCCGATGACCCGGATGTCCCCGCGGGAGAGCGCCGGTTTCATGATATTGGCGGCGTTCATGCTTCCCTCGGCGTCGCCGGCGCTGGCGATGTTGTGCACCTCGTCGATGACGAGGATCACGTTGCCTGCCGTCTTGACATCATTGATCAGTCCGAGCACGCGGGACTCAAACTGCCCCCTGAACTGCGTGCCGGCGACAAGGGCGGTCAGATCGACGAGATAGATCTGCTTATCCTGCATCATATACGGGACCTCGCCCGCGGCGATCCGCTGCGCGAGCGCTTCCGCGATCGCGGTTTTGCCGACGCCCGGCTCGCCGATCAGGCAGGGATTGTTCTTTTGCCGGCGGCAGAGGATCTGGATCACGCGCTCCAGCTCCCGCTCCCGCCCGACGATCCGGTCGAGCTTTCCTTCCGCCGCCTTCGCGGTCAGATTCTGGCAGTAGGCGGCCAGATACTTGTATTTTTCTTCTTTTTTCTTTTTCTCCCTGCCCGGCGCCGCGGAGGAAGGCTTCGCCCCTCCCGAAAACGGCCCCTGGCTGAAGATCCGGGGAATGTCGATCGCGGGAGCACCGCCGTCCTCCTCGTCCTCCGAGGGGAGCATGGCGTTCATCATATTCTCCACGTCGCCGGTCAGCCGTTCCACGTCCTGATCGCCGATCCCCATATTGCTGAGCATATCGTTGATCGGCTTGATGCCGAGCTCTTTCGCGCAGGGGAGGCAAAAGCCCTCGTTGACCGTTTCGCCTTTTTCCATCTTCGTGACGAACACGACGGCAAGCCGCTTGTGGCAGCGGGAACACAACATTTGCATACGTTTTTCCTTTCGCTAAGTAACCTGAATCGTATCGAAATCGCCGGAGCCCGTTACCGGCTCTCCGCCTGATGCTCTCCGGTTTTTTCCGCCGGATCGGGGTCCTTTCCCGCGTACCGGAAAAAGTCGGGAAGATAAACGATCAAAGCAAGCAGCGCGGCGGCAAGCGTGGTAAGAGAGATCGCAAGGACCCATCCGGCCCCCAGCCGCTCGCCGAAAAGTCCGAGGACGACCATCGCGGCGTAAAAGACGAAAGCGGCCAGCTTGCCGCACCATCGGCTCACCACGACCGTTTTGGCGGTTTTGAGAACGACGGTCGCGCCGCTGAGCATCAAGAGCTCCTTGAAAAGATACAGGACGGTGATCCAGAGCGGAATGATCCCCTTGACCGTAAGCGAGAGCAGCACGGCGGCCTGCATCAGTTTGTCGGCCAAGGGATCCAGGATCTTTCCGAGATCGCTGACCCATCCGTTCCGGCGCGCAAGATACCCGTCCAGAACGTCCGTCAGACCCGCGAACACGAAAAGGATCATCGCGGGAACGGTATTGGGATAGAGGGAGAAAAAGAGAAAGGGGAACACGATCGCGGCGATCAGCCGCAGACAGGAGAGCAAATTGGGAAGATTTTTGACGTTCATAAAAAACCTCTGTCAGGAAAACAACCTTGTCAGCACTCTGAAATCGGAACAGTTCTTGAGGAAGAAAGAATCTTCTTTCAGATCCGTCGGAATGGTATCGGGATACACGACGGCGAGCTTATCAAAAAGATAGACGGCCAGCGTGGCGAAAACGAACACGAAGGCGGCCGCAAGCAAGAGCCCGCAGAGAAAACCGAGAAAGCTGTTGAGTTGTTTGAGAACCGGGAGCTTTGCCACCGAGTTGAGGATCGCGGAAATGATCAGGAGAACGAGCGCCGATCCGATGAAGAGAACGGCAAACGCGATCACGTAGGAAAGGATCCGGACGATCGGCGCGGAAATGCGCCGGGAAAGATCGCGCACGGTACTTTCCGTTCCGTCCGTGATCGTCCCGTAATCTTCTTCCAGCGCGGCCTTATCCGCGCTGTAACGCGTAAGAAGATCGAAAAACTCGGGCTGTTTTTCCCCGAAAAGCGCGGAGAGATCGTAGGTTACGCCGTCCGCCTTCTGCGCGAGAGAACCGATCTTTTCTTCCACCTTGCCCGTGATGGGATCGTCGAGCCACTTGTCCGCGATCACGCCCGCAAGCTGCGAACAGAACAGGATGGCGATCGCAAGGGAGAGAATGAAGGAAAAAAGCTGGATCATCGTTTTCACAAACCCGCGCGCCGTGCAGACGATGATGATGATCAGAACAGCGACAACGAAAAAAATATCAACAAAAATACCCATTTGTTTCCCCTTTCCGCAGATCGGAATTATTCTTTCGGCAAAAGGAGCGCGATGCGTTCCTTCGAGCAAGAGTAAAGCGCGTCCCCGTCGGCCAGCAGCGCGACGGCGCCTTTTTCTTTTTCCAGAACGGTCCTCTCCCCGGTCGCGGGATCGAAGATCTCCGTTACGAGAGAGAGAACGGCGATCCTGCCCTGATAGAAGACGGCGTCCGAGACGTCCGGCTCGGCGTAAGCGTCCAAGAGCGTTTCTCCCGTCAGTGCGGAGAGAAGCACCCGTGTCCCGCGCCGGTTTTGCTCGGTAAAGAGCAAAGCGAGCGAGCCGTCCGAGAAAAGCGTTTTGACCGGCGTACCGTTATACTCCCGCCGGAAGATTTCCTTCCCCTCCGCGTCGTAAGAGGAATACGCGGCGTCGGTCACGAGCACCGCCCTTCCGTTTGAGGCGAGAAAGCAGGCGATGGGAAACTCTTTTGCAAAACGGCAGGTAAAGGTCGGCTCCGTCTCCCCGATCCCGTAGACCTCAAGCAGCGTGCTGTAAAAGCCGCTTTGCACGGAAAAGGAGAGGAGCGCGATCGTCTTCCCGTCTTCCGAAAAGGCGACCGAGGAATAATAAGCGTCAGACTTATTATACTCCGTTTTCAGTTTGAAATTCCGGTCGTAGAGGAAAACGGAGGAAGGATACAGGCGGGTCTTGGTGATCAGGGCGTAACTGCCGTTCTCCGCCAAGGCGGCTCCGTAGATCGGGTAGTCGAGCGTCGCGGTCTTGAGAAGGGAGACGGCGTTGAAGACGCCGTAGGAGTTCTCACCGGCGCTCCAGAGGAGAAAATAGCGGTCGGAGGCGATCAGGCGCGGCGCGCCGAGAGCGATCTTTTCCGTATAAAGCTCTTTGCCGGAGGCGCGGTAAAGTGAAACGCCGGACTCGCCCGCCACGGCGATCTTCCCTTTGAAAACGGCAAAATCGGCGTTTCCGTCCGCTCCGATCGCGATCTCTTCGGCGCGTTCCCCGCCGCCGAGCGTCGCCTCGCCGAGGTTGCGCGCGAGATAGCGGAGATTGGCGTAGGTAAAGCTGCCGGCGCCGAAGACGAAGATCAGAAGGATCAGGGCGATCAAAAGAAGGATGAGAAAGATCTTGCCGCCGCGATAGCGTTTGGAAACCTTGGTATAATACTCGCCCGGCCGGGCGCCGCCGAACTTGGCGCGAAGATCCTCAAGATCGTCTTCCCCGCCGTTTTGCGGCAGATTTGCGGGAAGCGCCGCGTCTTGATCCGGCAGAACGGCGGAAAGGGGTTCGTCTTTTGCCCCGGCCCCGCGCCGGCGGCTGCGGTCGTCTTTCACGGTCTTCGCTCCTTTCTTCAAACGTTCTTCGGGGGTAGGATCCCTTCGGGGTATTTCACCCGTTTCAGATACAGTCCGCAGGCGGGCGCGGTGGGCCCAGCCTCGCTTCTGTCCCGGTTTTTCAGTAACGCGGCAACGGACTCCGGCTCCCGCGCGCCCCGCCCGATCTCGAGGAGCGTTCCGCTGATGATCCGGACCATGTGGTAGAGAAAGCCGTCCGCCGCCGCTTCGATCTCCAGCGTCTGCCCGTCCGGCGCGCGCCGTACCTCGCAGGAAAAAACGGTGCGCACGGGGTCGGTGATCTTGGATCCCGCCGCCATAAAGGCGGAAAAATCGTGCGTTCCGCAGAGGGCGGCGGCCGTCTCCCGCATCTTTTCGACCCCCCGTTCGGTCAGCGGCGCGGGGAAAAAGTATTCCCGGCCGTACCCGAACGGATCTGGAAAAGGCGCGGTGCGGACGCGATAAACGTATTCTTTTTCGATCGCGCAGTAGCGCGGGTGGAAATCCGCTCCGACCAAAACGGCGCGGCGGACCGAAACGTCCGGCGGCAGGAGAGCGGCGTACGCCTTCGGGATCCGCTCCGGCGGGATCGGGCATCCGTCAAGTCCGTTTTCCACCGTGCAAAAAAAGGAGAGCGCGTGGACGCCGCTGTCGGTGCGGCTGCATCCGGTCACGAGAGAGTCGCAGCCAAACAGCCGGGAGGACGTTTCCGTCATCACCCCCTGCACGGTGCGGCCGTTCGGCTGGACCTGCCAGCCGCAAAAATCCGTCCCGACGAACGAGAGTTCGAGAAGAAGCTTCATAGCGAGATCCTCAGCGGAACGTGATTGAGAAGGATCACGACAGCGATCAGAGCGAGGCCGGAAACCATCAGAAGGTAATCCGCGAAAGAAAAGCGGAGAACGGTCATCCGCGTGCGCCCTTCCCCGCCGCGATAACAGCGGCATTCCATGGCGACGGCGAGATCGTCCGCGCGCTTGAAGGCGCACACGAAAAGCGGGATCAGAACGGGGATCAGGGCCTTGGCCCGTTTGATCAGACCTCCGGTCGAAAAGGAGGCGCCCCTCGCGCGCTGCGCGTCCATGATGCGGTCCGTTTCCTCGATCAGGGTCGGGATAAAGCGGAGCGCGATCGTCATCATCATCGAAAAGTCGTGCACGGGGACCTTGATCTTTTTGAGAGGAGAGAGGAGCTGTTCCAGCGCGTCGGTCAGCATGATGGGGGAAGTGGTATAGGTGAGAAAAATGCTGGACCCGGTCACAAGGAGGAGGATCCTGACCGCCATCATCAGGGCGGTCACGACCCCCTCGCGGTAGATGCGGATGAATTTCCAGGAAACGAGGAGGGTCTCGCCGCGCGTCCAGAAGAGGTTGATAAGAAAGGTGAAAATCAGGATGAAGAGGATCGGCTTGATCCCGTTTGCCACGGTGCGGACCGGGATCCGGCTCGCGGCGTGGAACGAGACGAGCGTCAGGGCGCAGAGAAGCATCCCCAAAGCGCTTTTGACGCAGAACAGCGCAACGATATAGCAGAGCGAGAGGAGGACCTTTGTCCTCGGATCGACCCTGTGCAAAAACGAGGTGCCCGGAAAATACTGTCCGAGCGTGACATCTTTCAGCATAACGGTCCGATTTCTGCGGCAAAGCCGCCGGTTTTATTTTTGGAGAGAGAGCAGACGGGAGAGATACGCCGCCTCCTCTTCCACGGTACAGATCTCTTCGGGAACGGGAACGCCCCGCTCCCTCAGTTTATCGGCGATCCTGACGGCGTCCGGCACGTCAAGTCCGTTTTCTTCCAGCTCCCGCCGGCGGGCGAAGACCTCCGCGGGAGCGCCCTCAAACGCCGTTTCCGCTTTCCGGAGAACGACGATCCGGTCGGCGTAGCTCGCCATATCTTCCATGTTGTGGCTGACGATCACCACGGCGGCGCCGGTCGTGTCCCGGTAGCGGACGAGTCCGCCGAGGATCTCCCGTCTTCCCTTCGGATCAAGGCCGGCCGCCGGCTCGTCGAGTACAAGGACCTCCGGCTTCATCGCCAGGATCCCCGCGATCGCGACGCGGCGCTTCTGCCCGCCGGAGAGATCGAAGGGAGATTTGGAGAGGATCTCCTCCCCGAGCCCGGTAAAGCCGGCGGCTTCCCGGACCCGCGCGGCGATCTCCTCCGGGGGAAGGCCCATGTTCCGCGGACCGAAGGCGATGTCCTTTTCCACCGTTTCGTCAAAAAGCTGATATTCGGGATACTGCATCACGAGTCCGACGCGGCAGCGGACGGAGGAAAGCGCCTTTTTGTCGGCGTTGATATCGACGCCGTCGAGAAGAACGCGCCCGGAATCGGGTGAGAGCAGACCGTTGAACATCCGCACGAGCGTCGACTTGCCGGATCCGGTATGCCCGATGATCCCGGTGATCCGGCCCGCCTCGACCGAAAGACTGACGTTTTTCAGCGCGGCTTTGGCAAAAGGCGTTCCGGGGCCGTAAGTATAGCAAACGTTTTCAAGTTGGATTTTAACCATGATTTTTCGTTTCCCGATAGCGTTGCGCGATCAGATCGGCGCAGAGATCCGCGTCGAGCACGGGGAGAGGAAAGTCCCCGCCGAGGCGGTTGAGAGAATAGAGCAGTTCCGTTTCCGCCGGCGCCTCCAGCGCGACGTCCCGGAGCGTTTCGATATGGGAAAAGACCTCGCGCGGCGTCCCCGAGAGGATCATGCTCCCCTCGTGCATCACGTAAACGCGGTCGGCGCGCACGGCTTCCGACATCCGGTGGGTGATATTGATGATCGTGATCCCGCGCTCGCGGTTGAGGCGGCACGCCGTTTCCATCACTTCCTCCCGGCCGGAGGGGTCGAGCATCGCCGTCGCCTCGTCAAAGATGATACAGCGCGGCATCATCGCCAGGATCCCCGCAACGGCGATCCGCTGTTTCTGACCGCCGGAGAGCATATGCGGCGAGGTTTTCGCGTACTCGCGCATCCCCACGGCGTCCAGCGCTTCGTCCACCCGGCGCCGGATCTCCTCCGGGGGGACCCCGAGGTTTTCCGGTCCGAAGGCGATATCCTCCTCCACGACCGTGGCGACAAGCTGATTGTCCGGGTTCTGGAAGACCATCTCGATATTCTTGCGGAGATCAAAGAGGTCGTCCTCCCCGAGATCGCGGCAGCTTTTGCCGTCGATCAGCACCTCGCCGGACTGGGGAACAAGGATCTGGTTGAGGAGTTTCGCAAGCGTGGACTTGCCCGAGCCGTTGTGCCCGAGCAAGGCGACGTGTTCCCCTTCGTAAACCTTCAGGGAAACGTTCTTCACCGCGGGAACGTCGTCGGAAGGATCGTCGTCCGGATACGTATAAGAGAGATCCCGCGTTTCGATCAGCGGGACGGGTTCGGTCAGCTTCGGCATATCCGTCCTTTCTCTTCAAACGCGACGCGCACGCTGCCCCCGCAGGGGAGAAACGATCCGTCGCGTTCTCTCAGGGCAAGCTCGCCCTCCTCGGCGAAAAAGGCGTATCCCGCGCGCGTAAGCTCCGCCGTCAGGACGTGCCGCATGGCAAGGGGCGAGAGCCCGGTGGAATAAGAATTGAGCAGGAAAAAGAGGGGCGCGTCGGAGAGAACGCCGACCGCGAGCCGGATCAGCTCCTCGATCGAGTCCTCGAGCTTCCAGACCTCCCCGTTCGGCCCTCTGCCGTAGGACGGGGGGTCCATGATGACCGCCTCGTAGAAAGACTCTCTCCGCTTTTCCCGCAGAAGGAACTTGCGCACGTCGTCGACGATATAGCGGATCGGCTTGTCGGAAAGTCCGCTCTCCGCGGCGTTTTCTCTCGCCCGCTGGACCATCCCCTTCGCCGCGTCGACGTGGCAGACGGAAGCGCCCGCCGCGGCTGCCGCGACCGTGGCGCCGCCCGTATAGGCGAACAGGTTGAGCACGCGCACCGGTCGGCCGGCCGCCCGGATCAGAGCGGAAAACCAGTCCCAGTTTGCCGCCTGCTCGGGAAACAGTCCCGTGTGCTTAAAGCCGCCCGGCGCGATGATGAAACGCAGATCCCGATATCCGATCGTCCAGCGCTCCGGGAGCGCGTTTTCCTCCCACGCCCCGCCGCCGCCGCGGCGGCGGTAAGAAGCGTTCGGTTTTTTCCACTCGGCGGCGCTCCGTTCGGAGGTCCAGATGACCTGCGGATCCGGGCGGATCAGGACGTACCGTCCCCACCGCTCCAGCCGTTCTCCGCCGGAGGCGTCGATCAGTTCATAGTCTTTCCAAGCGTCGCTTACCCACATATCGTTTCTCTCAATATCTCACAGGAAATCCGGCAAGGGATGACTGCGCGCAGCTCGCGTGGCAGATCGCCAGGGCAAGCGCGTCCGCCGTGTCGTCCGGGCTCGGCGGTTTTTTCAGGCTGAGAAGCGAGGTGACCATCGCGATCACCTGTTTCTTTTCCGCCCGTCCGTACCCGACCACCGCCTGCTTGACCTGCAGGGGGGTGTATTCGTACACGGAAACGCCGTGCTGCTCCGCCGCCGTCAGGATCACGCCGCGCGCCTCCGCAACCTGGATCCCCGTCGTCTGATTGGTGTTCCAGAAGAGCTCCTCGACCGAGAGCGCGTCCGGCTTGAAGGTGGAAAGGAGCGTGTTCATGTCCGCGTAGATCGCGGCAAGGCGCTTCGGCACCGGCGTATGCGCCGGCGTCCGGATGCATCCGTACCCGAGGACGCGGAAGGCGCCCTTCGTCGCCTGGAGAGCGCCCCAGCCGACGATGGCAAGCCCCGGATCGATCCCTAAAACGACCATTTTACACTCCTCTCCCATCTTATCTTTGATATTATAGCACGGTATTCCCAAATAGTCAAATCCTATTTTCAAATATTTTCCATTTAGTAAGCGCGCATTCTCTCCCCGCTTTTTTCAAGGAAATTCTTTACTTTCGGCGTATATTGTGGTAAACTTGAAAAAGATTTCGTTTACAAGGAGAGTCTGTCCATGAATCCCGATGCCGGATTTCTTCCGGACGTTACCGCCAAGCGTTCGCTTTTCTCCCGCGCGTGGCAGCGTTTGGTAAAAAACAATCCGAAAGCCTACCTCTTTTTCGCTTTTCTCCTCCCCGCGTCGCTGATGTTCGTCATCTACGCCGTCATGGGGACGTTCCCGTTCGGGCGCAGCTCCGTCCTCGTCCTCGATCTCAACGGGCAGTACGTCTATTTCTTTGAGGCGCTGCGCGACTTTGTCTACGGCGAGGGAAGCCTCCTTTACTCTTTCGGCCGCGCGCTCGGCGGGGAGTTCATGGGGATCTACGCCTACTATCTCGCCAGCCCTCTTTCCTATCTCGTCTGCCTCTTCCCGAAGCACGCGATCCTCGAAGCGCTCTACACGATGTTCGTGATCAAGTGCGGGCTCTGCGGTCTGACCTTCGGCTACTACCTCCACCGCTCCGCCAAGGTGAAATCCAAGGCCGCGACGGTGATGTTCTCCACGATGTACGCCCTGTGCGGCTACTGCGTCGTCTATCAGCACAATACGATGTGGATCGACTGCGTCTTCCTGCTCCCCCTCATCGCGCTCGGGATCGAGGAGCTGATCGCAAAGCGGAAATACGCGCTCTTTACCGTTTCCTTCGCGCTCGCCGTTCTCAGCAATTTCTATATCGGCTACATGATGTGCTTCTTCGTCGCCATCTACTCCGTTTACGCCTATTTCTCCCGCACCCCGGCGGAAAACAATCCCCTCGGCGAGCGCTGGCACTTCTTCCGTTCCGTTCTGCGGGTCGCGCTTTTCTCCGCGATCGCGCTGGCGATCGCGATGATCATCACGATGCCGGCGGTCTACGCGCTCTCCTTCGGCAAAAACACCTTCCAGAACCCCACCTTCCCCCCGAATCAACGGTTTGATTTCCTTGACTTTTTCAGCAAGTTCTTCATCGGCAGCTACGATACCGTCCGCCCGGAGGGGCTCCCCGTCGTTTACAGCGGCATTCTCGCTCTCTTCTGCCTCCCGCTTTACTTCCTTTCCCGCAAACGCTCGGCGCGCGAGCGGGTCGGCACCGCGATTTTGATCATTCTTTTCATCCTCTGCTTCAATTTCAATCCGGTGGATATGGCGTGGCACGGGTTCCAGCTTCCCAACTGGCTCAACTACCGCTACAGCTTTATGCTCTGTTTCGTGATCCTCGTTTCCGGCCGGAAGGCGTACGAGGAGATGGGCGAGTATTCGCCGAAGATCTTTCTCGGCATTTCCGCCGTTCTCGCCGTCGCCGTCATGATCATGCAGAAGCTGGATCTGAAGAATATGCCGGATTTTGCCGCCGTGTGGCTCTCGCTCGCCTTCATCGCGATCTACTGCATCGGGCTGTCCTTTTCCAACCGGAGCGCGGCAAAAGATACCTGCGCCGCCGTGATGTGCGTGCTCGTCTCTCTCGAGATGTTCAGCGCCGGTCTTCTTAATCTCGTGGCGCTCGACGAGGACGTCGTGATCTCCTCCTACGATTCCTATCACGACTTTATCGACAAGATCCAGCCGATCGTCGACGAAGTAAAAGACGCCGACACCTCCTTCTACCGGATGGAGAAAAACGAGCACCGCAAGGTCAACGACCCGCTTGCGCTCGGCTTCCGCGGTCTTTCCAATTCCACCTCCACCTTAAACGCCTCGACCATCCTCTTTTTGCAGCAGATGGGCTATTCCTCCAAGTCCCACTGGTCGAAATACCTCGGCGGCACCCCGGTCTCCGATACGCTGCTCGGGCTGAAATACCTGATCGCGAAGACGGACGACGACACGGTGGACGAGCTGTGGGGCGAGCCCTATCTCACCGACAAGGAAAACGGCTACACCGCCTACCGCAACGCCTACGCGCTCTCCCTTGCCTACGCGGTAAACGGCGACCTGCAGACGGTCTATCTGAGCAATCCCAACGAGGCCGCCGGCGAGGAGGACGAGGACGGCGGAGAAACGATCCCCTACAAGGAGCTGCGCAATCCCTTTGACCGGATGAACGCGATCGTTACGGCGATGCTCGGCTCCGAAACGGAGATCCGGATCTTCAAAAAGCTGGCGGAGCCCTCGATCTCCTACGATAATCTTAACGCGACCTTCGTCTCCCTGCACAAAAAATACGCGCCGATCAACTCCAAGGCCTCGGCCGCGCTGGAACTCGGCACCACCGCCGAAACGGACGGGACCGTCTACTGTTACTTCCCCTCCCTTTATCCGCGCGAGGTGGATCTCACGCTCAACGGTCAGTCCTACGGGACCTATTACGGCAACGAGACCTGCCGGATCGTCAATCTCGGCTCCTTCAGCGCGGGCGACGAGATCAACGTCAAGATGAAACTCAAAAAAGACGATCTGTATATCATGAGCGGGCAGAGCTATTTCTGGTATATCGACACCGCGGTCTTTGAAGAGGTGATGGCAAAGCTCGCCGAGAGCTGCTATCAGATCGAAGAATACACGGAAACGCATTTTTACGGAAAAATCACAGCGGGCGAGGATCAGACGATGGTCTTCACCTCCATTCCCTACGACGAGGGCTGGAACGTCTATCTCGACGGAGAGCAGGTCGAGGTCTATGAAACGCTCGACGCGCTGCTCGCCTTCGACGTTACGCCGGGCGAACACACGCTGGAGCTGCGCTATCTCTCCCGCGCGATCGTCTGGGGGCGCGTCTTCACCGCGATCGGACTTGCCGCGTTCCTCCTGATCGTGATTTTTGACAAAAAGCTCCGGATCCTCATCGCGCGGGTCTTCCCGCCGGACGATACGCCGACCCCGGATCCCGCGCCGGACGGCGCTCCCCTCCCCGATCCGGGGCCGATCCCGGTGCCTGTCCAGGAGGGTCCCCCTGTGATCCCGGATGAATACGTCACGGGGCCCGTTCCCCCCTCCGCCGACGGGACGCCGGAGGAACCGAACGACGCAAGCTCTCTGTAAAACGGAGGCGGGAGCGGTTTTCAGCCGCTCCCGCCTCTCTTTTTTTGCAATTCGCTCTTGAAAAACACAATCCGATATGATAAAATAAAACGATCTTTTGGAAAGGAACCGATTATGCAAGCCGTCAAAAACTCCGTTGCAGCCGCTCTTTCGCGCGCCGTCGCCGAACGGTTCGGGACCGACGCCGTGACAAGCGAAGAGATCGCGGCGATGCTGGAATACCCGCCGGACGCCGCGATGGGCGATCTGGCGTTTCCCTGCTTCAAACTCTCAAAAAGCCTGCGCGCCGCTCCTCCCGCGATCGCCGCGCGCCTTGCCGAGGGCTTTTCCGATCCCTATATCGCGGAAACGTCCGTTGCCGGGGGCTATCTCAACTTCCGCCTTGCGGCCGGCGCGTTCGTTTCTCACGTCGTCTCGGATATCGAGCGGCAGGGAGAGCGCTACGGCTCGCCCGGGACCGGCGAGGGGAAAACGGTCGTCCTCGACTACTCCTCCCCGAACGTGGCAAAGCCCTTTCACATCGGCCATCTCGGCACGACCGTGATCGGCCACTCCCTCAAACTGCTTTTCGCCTTTGCCGGTTACCGCTGCGTCGGGATCAACTATCTCGGCGACTGGGGCACGCAGTTCGGCAAGATGATCGTCGCCTTCCGCCGGTGGGGGTCCGTCGATATCGACCGGGCGACCGTGGACGACCTCGTCGCCCTCTACGTGAAGTTCCACGAGGAGGCGGAGCGGGATCCCTCCCTCAACGACGCCGCCCGCGCGGAGTTCACCCGTCTGGAGCACGGAGACCCGGAAGACACCGCGCTCTGGAAAAAGTTCATCGAGATCAGCCTGAAAGAATACAAAGTTACCTACGATCAGCTCGGGATCGAGTTCGATTCCTACGCGGGCGAGAGCTTTTACTCCGACAAGATGCCCGCCGCGATCGAGGAGATGCGCCGCGCCGGCCTGCTCGAGATCGACGACGGCGCCTCGGTCGTCCGGCTCGACGACTACGGGATGCCCCCCTGCCTGATCCTCAAGCGGGACGGCTCCTCCCTCTATCCCGCGCGCGACATCGCCGCCGCCCTTTACCGGAAAAAGACCTACGGGTTCGACAAATGCGTTTACGTCACCTCCGCCGGTCAGTCCCTGCACTTCAAGCAATGGTTCAAGGTACTGGAGCTGATGGGTTATCCCTGGGCCAAGGACGAGCTGGTGCACGTTCCGTACGGCACCGTCAGCATCAACGGAGAAAAGCTTGCCACACGCACCGGCAACGTCATCCTCCTGCGGGATCTCTTCCGCATGGCGATCGAAAAGGTGCGCGCCATCATCGAAGAAAAAACGCCCGATCTCCCCGACAAGGACAAGGTGGCGGAGGAGGTAGGCGTCGGCGCCGTCGTCTTCCACTATCTTTCCAACAACCGCACAAGGGATATCAACTTCGATCTGGAAACGGCGCTTTCCTTCGACGGCAACACCGGCCCCTACGCTCAGTACTCGTATGCGCGCTGCTGCTCGATCCTCGAAAAGGCGGACGCCTCCGGCGTTCCCGATTACGCGGCCGCGGGCGCGGCGGAGCTGGAGCTCTCCCGCGCGCTTTCCCGCTTCGGCGAGACGGTAAGCGCGGCGCTCACGGATTACGAGCCGAGCTATATCACCCGTTATATCCTCGACCTTTGCACCGCGTTCAACCGGTTTTATCACGACTGCCCCATCCTGTCGGCGGACGCTCCGACAAAAGCGATGCGCCTTGCGCTCGTCCGTTCCGTCAAAACGGTGCTGGGAACGGCCCTGCACCTGATCTGCCTGAAAACGCCGAATAAAATCTGAGAGGTATTATCATGTCCGGACACAGCAAATGGAAAAATATCATGCACAAAAAGGAGAAGACCGACGCGCAGCGCGCCAAGATCTTCACCAAGATCGGGAAGGAAATGTCCATCGCCATCCGCGAGGGCGGCGCCGATCCCGCCTCCAACGGAAAACTGCGCGAGCTGATCGCCAAAGCAAAAGCGAACAACGTCCCGAACGACAATATCGAGCGGATCCTGAAGAAGTTTTCCGGCGATAACAGCATCGTCTACGACGAGATCACCTACGAGGGGTACGGCCCCGGCGGCGTCGCGCTGATCGTGACCACCGCGACCGACAACAAAAACCGCACCGGCCCGGAGATCCGCCATTATTTTGACAAGTTCGGCGGCAACCTCGGAACCAACGGCTGCGTCTCCTACCTCTTCTCCGATCAGGGCGTGATCCTCATCGCGGAGGAGGATGTCCCCGACGAGGACAAACTGATGGAAACAGCGCTGGAAGCGGGTGCGAGCGACGTGGAGTATCAGGAAGGCTCCTTCCAGATCACCACCGAGTTCGGCGACCTCTACACCGTGCGGGACGCCTTGGAAGCGGCCGGCTACAAGATCGCCTCCGCCGATCACGATAAGGTCCCTTCCGTCTTCGTCACGCTGGAAAAAGAGGACGATATCAAAAATATGCAGACCCTTCTCGAGATGCTGGAAGACAACGACGACGTGCAGGACGTTTTCCACAACTGGGAAAACTGCGACGAAGAATAGCAAAAAAAGATCGCGCCGCCGCCGCGGCGCGATCTTTTTTCGTTCAAAAGGCAAGCTCGTCGATAAAATACGCGCGGCTGTCCGCTTTTTTTCCGTATTTGTCCTCGACCGTGATCCGGACGTAAACGTCTTCGGGATCCACTTCAAAGGAAGCGCTCTTAAGCGTCTGCCCCGCCTCGCGCATGACCGAGCGGAGCTTGCGGGTCCCGGTCGTCATCACGATCCGTTCCGCGGCGGAGCTTCTCACGCAAAGACGGCCGTCTTCAAACCAGAGCGAGCGGATCTCCGGTCCCTGAGAAGCGTAAAAATCTTTTTCCTCCAACGCGGACGTGATCGCGCGGTAGTCAAGTTTTTCCGCTTTGATCATCACAAACGCGCCGCATGAATCGACCCGTCTGCTGGTAAACGGGCGGGAGTTGTGATTGTCGTCCGCGCCGACGCAGGCGATCCTCTTCCCCGCCCGCAGCATATCGTCGTAGATCTTGCCGTTATATTCCGTATAGCCGGACACAAAGCAGGAGTAATTGCAGATCTCCATCGCGTCCATCCCCTCGTAGCTGATATATTCGGGATAACTCTCAAGCGACCAGACGGGGTGGTTGTAGGTCACGAAAAAGCCGTGCTCCTTCGCGGTTTTGATGATCTCGTTGATCTTTTCCGGCGTATACGCCCGCTCAAAATCCGGCTGGGATTCGTCGAATTTGACCTGATCGCGGTACTCGGCGCCGTGCCCGATCATGTATTTGGCCCTGTGCCAGCAGACCTGCTCCGGCTTGTCGGGATCCTTTGCAATCAGGCAAAGATGACAGGTCTTGCGCGCTTTCGTCGGCATCACGTCCCACTGGCTGCACTCGATCTCGTAGCCGTGGAGAGCAAGAAACCCCTCGTCGTTCAGATCGTCGTGCGGGATCATCACGTCGTGGTCGGTATACGCCACGACGGAATAGCCGTGCGCCTTGTACGCCTCCTTCACCTGTTCCGGCGTCAGTTTCCCGTCCGAAACGGTCGTGTGGCAATGGAGGTTCGCTTTGTAGAATTGCCCTGTTTCCGGAAGCAGATACTGTTTCATAGAGATTTCCTTCCCGGCCGGCAAACAGCCTTTTTTATCCGGAGCGTATCCGGTTTTCAGTTTTTCTTTTTTCGGATCAGAAAAACGGCGAACACGGCGGCAAGGACGGTGCAGGAGATCCCGGCGGCGAGCAGGACCGTCCCGTTCCCTTCCGCGGCGCGAGGCTCATCCGGCGTTTCCGTGACCGCGGGAGATCCGCCGTCCGCCTCGTTGGGAGCTTCCCCGTTCGCCGCGCCCGTTTCCGTCGGCTTCGGATCCGCGGAAAGCGAGATCGCATATTGATTTCCGCTCATATAATACCGGTTCCGGATCGCCGAATAATACCGGACGTCGATGCGCGATCCGTCCTCGGCAAAGTAGAGCATCGTGATCAGCCCCGCGCCGTTTTGGACGACGGCGTCCACCCCTTGTCCGTCGCTGAGGATCTCGGTCACGAGATTGCCGTTTTTCCCCGTCCTCCGGACCGTTACGACGCGGTTGGAGGTAATGTGTCCGCACAGGACGAGAAAGATCTGCTCATGTTTGGAGACGAGCTTCTCCCAGATCTCCTCGCCGTTGTTGCGGGTCCCGTTCGGCTCCTTGTTCGGCGTGAACTTGTCGTCGTAATCGAGATGCCGCTCGTCGTAGGTGAGATAGCCATGCGTGGCGATGATGACCTTGCGGTCCGGATATTTTTCAATCAGGCGGGAAGCCCACGTGAGTGCGGAATCAGTCGGCCCGTAATCCAGCGTGATGATCAGATAGTCCGTCCCTCCGGCGCTTAAGAGCTGAAAAGCGTTGCCGAGCACGCTGAACGTGCCGCAAAGCTGCTTCTGGTATTCGGTGCCGCCGAACGCCTTGGTAAACGTGGCGTTCGTATCGTGGTTGCCCCGGCAGAGAATGTAGGGGATCTGGCCGCTCAGCTTGAAAATGCTTTCCCTCGCCGCGCTCCACTCTTCGTCGGTGCTGTGGTTGGTGATGTCGCCGAGCCCGATCACAAAGCTGATCTTCCGGCTTTCCCGGTTCGCAAGGAGCCAATCGTAAATCTTGGTCAGATTTTTCGGATAGCTCTCCGTCACGACCTGCGTATCGCCGATCACGGCAATCGAATGGGAATACCCCGTCGGCTCCTCAGCCCCGGAGATCCAGAAAGTATCGTGCGCGGCGTCATAGCCGTGCCCGGTCCGGTCGGGAATGAGCTTCGGCTCCCGCTCCTCCATGTCGGAGAGATCAAAAAACATCATTTCGTCTCCGGAAAAAGCGAGTTCTTCCCGCGAGAGGTCCTTCTCCTCACGGACGCCCTCCCAAAGGGCGAGCGAGCGCATCGTTCCCCGGAAGTACACCGTGTTGCCGGACCGCATATCGCCCCCGAGCACAAAATGCCCGAGTTTGATCGTTCCGTCCGTCTCGTCTTCAAAGGAAAGGGTCTGGGCGAGCTTCCCGTTGAGATAACAGCGCGCTTCCTTTTTTTCCGTATCGCGGACAAGAGCAAGCCGGATCCAGATCCCGGTCAGTACGTCGACTTTGTCGAAAACACAGTCGTGAACCTCCAGATCGTCCCCGACCCAGTAGATACGGGGATGCCCGGACTTGGCGATCTCAAAGTTGAGACAGTTTTCTCCGGAATAGGTCCCGATCAGAACGCCGCCCCGGGTACTTGCGGAAAAGCCGCGGGAAAACAGGATCTCCGCCTCCATCGTGTTCGGCGTCCGATCCGGCATTTTGTCGATCTGATACACGCAGTTTGACGGGAACAAAAATCCCTTTTTCGCCTCGGCGGCAAACCCGGAAAACGCCCCGGAAAGGAAAAGGGTCAAGGCAAAGAAAAACGCCAGCGCTTTTTTCATCTTGTCCTCCGTCAAAAATTACAAATTCATTATACGGAGAAAAAACGGCGATGTCAAGAGAGAAAGCGCGCCTCTTCGCGCCCCGGCGCCAGCGCGCGCATCGCGTTGAGGATGCAGACGAGCGTCCCGCCGACGTCGGCGGCGACCGCCGCCCACATTCCGGCAAAGCCGAGCGCCCCCAGAAGGAGAACGCCGAGCTTGACGGCGAGAGCGAGCGCGATGTTTTCCTTTACGATCCGCATCGTCTTGCGGGCGTGGCCTACCGCCTCGGCGATTTTTGTCGGCTTGTCGTCGCAGATCACGACGTCGGCGGCTTCGATCGCAGCGTCGCTGCCGATCCCGCCCATCGCGATCCCAACGTCGCAGAGCTTCAGGACCGGGGCGTCGTTCATCCCGTCGCCCGCAAAGAGAACGCTTTTTCCCTTGCTTTTTGCTGCGAGGAGATCCCGCATCGCGCCGGCTTTATCCTCCGGCAACAGCCCCGCGCGGACCTCGTCGATCCCGAGCTCCTCGCCGACGGCGCGGGCGATCGCCTCGCTGTCTCCCGTCAGCATCACGGTCCGGCGCACGCCGAGCCGGCGCAGACGCGCGATCGCTTCCTTGGCGTTATTCTTCACTTGATCGGAAATCAGGATATGGCCGATATACTTCCCATCCCGGGAGAGATGGACCGTTGTGCAGTCGTGACGGCATCCGGCGATCTCCGCTCCCGCTTCGCGCATCAGTTTTTCGTTGCCGACGCAGACGCTGGCGCCGTCGATCACGGCGCGGGCGCCGAGCCCGGGCAGTTCCTCCGCGCCGCTGATCCGGCTGAGATCGGGGGCGCCGCCCGCCGCCTTCACGACCGATTCCGCGATCGGATGGAGACTTGCGCTTTCCGCGAGAGCCGCCGTGGAAAGCAGCTCTTCCTCCGTTCCCTCGGAGGGATGGACCGCCGTCACGCAGAAGCACCCTTCCGTCAGCGTTCCCGTTTTATCGAAGACCGCCGTTTCCGCTTTGTCAAGGATCTCAAGCGCCGAGGCGCCCTTGATCAGGATCCCCCGCTTTGAGGCGCCGCCGATCCCCGCAAAAAAGGTCAGAGGCACCGAGATCACGAAGGCGCAGGGACAGGATGCAACAAGAAAGACCAGCCCGCGGTAAAGCCACGTCCGGAAGTCGGCGCCGAAAAGCGGCGGGACGGCGGCGAGAAAGAGCGCCCCGAAAAACACGACCGGCGTGTAGATCGCGGCAAAACGGTCGACCGTGCGCTCAAAGCCGGACTTTCTCTCCGCGGACTTCTCCATCAGGCGCAGGATCCGCGCGACCGTGCTCTCCCCGTACGCCGCGGTCGTGCGGATTCGGACGGCGCCGCTGAGATTCACGCTCCCGCCGAGGACCTCATCCCCTTCTCCGACGTCGCGCGGTTTCGACTCGCCCGTGAGCGCCGCCGTGGAGAGAGAAGTCTTCCCTTCCGTGATCACACCGTCGAGCGCGATCCGCTCGCCGGGGCGGACGAAAACCGTCTCCCCGCACGCGACCTCCTCCGGCCGGACGGTATACTCCCGCCCGCCGCGCAGGACGGTAACGGTATCGGGCTTCATCTCTCCGAGCGCCCGGACGGAGCGCTCCGTCCGGCCCTCCGCCGCCTCCTCCAGCACCTCGCCGAGCGAGTAAAGGATCATCACGGACGCCGCCTCGGGATATTCGCCGATCACGATCGCGGCGATCCCCGCGACCGTCATCAAAAGTTCTTCGGTAAAGAAATGCCCCTCGGCGATCTCGCGCACGGCGCCGATCGCCGTTTCATACCCGCAAAGGAGAAAGGCGGCGACGGAGAGGATCGCTCCGGCGGTCCCGCCGAACAAGAGCCCGACGGTCAGCAACAGAGCGCCGGCGCCGATCCGGATCAGCGCGGGCGCAAGGCTCTCCCGTTCTTCGCTTTTCTCAACGTCCCGCTCCGCGGGGATCTTCTTCTCATCGCGTTCCATGCTTTGTCGCCTCCTCGCTGATATGTTCATAGGCCGAGCGGAGGATCTCCTCCACGTGCCCGTCGGAGAGCGAATAGATCACGGTCCGCCCTTCCCGGCGGCAGCGGATCAGATCCGCGTTTTTCAGCACCTTGAGCTGATGGGAGATCGCGGACTGCTCCATGTTGAGGATCTCGCAGATCGCGCCGACACAAAGCTCGGAGTCGGAGAGTGAAAAGAGGATCTTGATCCGCGTCGAGTCGCCGATCACGGAAAAAAAGTCACCGAGATGGGCGAGGACCTCGTCCCGCGGCAGACGTTCGATCACTTCCCTTTCCTTTTCGTGAGAATGTTTCATCAGAGCCTCCGTTTTTTGTATGTATGGTCATTCATTTGAATTGCTATTCATATATTATACCGTTTTTCTCTCTTTGTCAAGGGGGGCGAAAAACTTTTTTCCGCAAAACCGACACGTCAAATCAGACTAAATCCTTTACAAACGAAACGCTTTGCGCTATAATAAAGGAGAAAATCCCGGTTGGGATCCGAAACCGCCTCTGAAAGGAAGACTGGCTATGACCGTTTTTTTGAAACGAACCGCCGCGCTCCTCCTCTCTTTCTCTTTTCTTTTCCTTCCGTCCTGCGCAAACGGGACGCCGGAGGGTACGAGCCCGCCGGACGGCGCGACCGAGCCGATCCCCGCGTCCTTCTGGGAGGATAACGAACATTTTACCGAAAGCGAGGGCGCGATCATGCAAAAAGACAACGATTTTTCTGCGCTCCTTTTCTCGCGGGAGGAGCACCCGAAGGACTTTTTTCTCTCGTTTACCGCTTCCTTTGACGCCAGATCGGTGCTGGGGCTCTATTTTGACGGAGTAAAGACGGAGGACGGCGGATTTTCCTCCGCGCTCCTCCTCCGGATCGACGCAAAGAACGGCCGCGTCTCCCTCTATTCCGAGCAAAACGGAGGGCAAACCCTTCTCGCCTCCCACGACGCCGTTTTCGGCAAAGAAGCGTCCGTCCTCCTGACGGCGCAGAGCACGGCGATCTCCGTCTACTGCACCGGAGGCGAGAAGGATCCGGCCGAGACCGGCCCGCTGATCAACGTCCGCTGCGCGCGCGCCGCAGAGCGGTATCTCGCGCTTTCCTGCTACGGCAGCAGCAAAACGGCCTTTTGCAGCTGGACGCTCGGGGAGTACGCCGCGCCGGAGGGCGATCTTTACCGCAACCCGCTGCTGTCCGACGCCGCGGACCCGACCGCCTTTTATTACGGCGGGGTCTATTACGTTTTTTCGACCGGTTCCTTTTCCTGCCGGGAAACGACCGATCTGATCCGCTACCGCAGCATCGGCGCCGTGGCGGATTCTTCCAAGCTCTACGGGCATAAGTATTTCGGGGGTCCCACCCTTTATGAAAAAGACGGGATCTTCTATATGTTCTATACCACCTACAAAACCGGAAGCGACAGCGAGCTTCTCATCTGTGTCGCCACCTCCGACAAGGTAACGGGCCCCTACGCGCAGACAAAGCAGACGACGCTGAACGAAACTTACTGCGCCAAGGGGAGCGCCGGCGCCTTTCCCTTCCGGGATCCGGTCTCCGGCAAAGAGTATCTTTACTGGTATACGACGGAGCGCGCCTACGGCAATCTGATCTACGGCGCCGAGATCACCTTTGACGGGGGCGTCGCTTCGATCGATCCCGCCACGATCACGCGTCTCGTCTATCCGACGGAGGCGTGGGAAAAGAAGGAGGAAAACGGCTATTCCGGCCGCGTCTGCGAACGGGCGAACGTGATCTTCCACAACGGGTATTACTATCTCTTCTACGCCGGCAGTCATTTTGCCACCTCCTACGGCGAAGGGTACGCCGTCAGTAAGTCGCCCCTCGGTCCCTTCACAAAGTACAAAAACAATCCCATCCTCTCCGCCACCTCGCTCGTAAACGGTCCCGGCTGCACCTTTATCGTCCCCTCCCCCGACGGGACCGAGCTGTTCGTTCTCTATCACGCGCATCAGTCGACAAGCAAAGTCAATCCCCGCCCGCTTTATCTCGACCGGCTGGAGTTCCGTCCGGACCCGGACGGCGGCGCGGATATCGCCTGCATCTGCGGCCCCACCGTCACCTACCAGCCCGTTCCCTCCGCAAAATAATCGCAAAAAGCGCGCTTGCTCTCCGGCGCGCTTTTTCCCGTCTTCTCTTGCCAAAATCACAGAAATCCCCGTCCCCCCTTCTCCGGATTTCGGGCAAATTGCCGTTTTTGAAATTCGCGGATGAAATTTATCGTTTTTTGTGGATTTCTTGAAAAAACGATGTTATAATATTAAACGTATCAGTATGTTAAAATAATAACGGAGGAGTCCGGCACAGGACGTTTACGATGGAAGTTTTATACGGGATGTTTCTCCTGCTCGGCGGGATCGGTCTTTTCCTCTACGGAATCAACTTCATGACCGCCTCGCTGAAAGCATTCGCCGGAGATAAACTGCGCAACGCGCTGGAGCGGATGACGAAAAAGCCCCTCCTTGCTTTCCTGACCGGTATTCTTGTGACCGCCCTGATCCAGAGCTCGGGCGCGACCAGCGTGATGCTCGTCGGCTTCGTCAACGCGGGGCTGATGGAGATGTCGCGGGCGCTGTACGTGATGCTCGGCGCCAACATCGGTACCACGATCACCGCGCAGATCATCGCCTTCAAGGTCGAGCGGATCGCGCCGCTGTTTCTCTTTCTCGGCGTTGTCTTTTCCACCTTTATCCGGGGACGCACCGCCAAAAAAGCCGGAAATATCATCCTCGGCTTCGGAATGCTGTTCGTCGGGATCTATCTCGTCGGAATGGCGTCGACCGCACTCAACCTTTCCACCGTGATCGGAAACTTCCTTGCCAACTTCAGCAACCCGCTCCTCTCTCTCCTCTTCGGTTTCGCCATCACCGCGATCATCCAGTCTTCCTCCGCCTCGATCGGTATCCTCCAGGTCCTTCTGGTTTCTTCCGCCGCGGGCACCTTTAATCTCTCCTCCGTCTTTTATATGATCCTCGGCATGAATATCGGCGCCGCTTCTCCCGTCGTGATCGCCTCTCTCGGCGCGTCCCGCGGCTCCAAGCGCACCGCGCTCTCCTCCGTTGCCGCCAAGGTCATCGGAACGGCGCTCTTCCTCCTCATCACCCTCCTCTTCCCCCTCTTTACGAATACCACGGTCGTCGCCTTCATCGAGCGGCTCTCTCCCGGCGATATCACCCGGCAGATCGCAAACCTGCACCTCTTCTTCAACCTGGTCTCTTCCCTGCTCCTGCTCCCGCTCGTCAAGCCGATCTCCGCGTTTTCCTACAAATGCTTCCCCGAGCTGCCGGAGCTGGAGATGGAATCGCAAAAGCTGCTCTACCTCTCGCCCGAGGTCCTCTTGAACCCCTCGATCGCGGTCGCGCAGGCCAAACGCGAGATCCTTCGCATGGCCCGGCTTGCGGAGGAAAACCTGAAGCTCTCTCTTCACGCCTTTTTCGAGTCGAACGAAGACGAGACCGAACGGGTCTATGAACGCGAAAAAACGATCAACTACCTCAACCACGAGATCACCGGCATCCTGATCGCCCTCCACGGCAAAAACCTCTCTCCCCACGATCTGGAGCGCCTCGGCATGATGTTCCACGTTACAAGCGACGTGGAGCGGCTCGGCGACCACGCGGAAAACGTGGCGGACTACACCGTCCAGATCGGCGGAGCCAAGCTCTCCACGCTGATGAGCGCCCCGGCGATCGAGGAGCTGCACACCATCGCCGATAAAACGCTGCTTGTCGTCAAGATGGCGATCGAAGCGTACGACAGGGAGCAGTTCGATCTTCTCCCCTCGATCAGCGAGGCGGAGGAGGAGGTGGACCAGCTCCAGGAAACGCTGATCGCCCACCATATCGAACGGCTGAAAAACGACCAGTGCGATCCGCAGGGCGGGGTTATCTTCACCGATCTCGTGACCGACCTCGAACGCTGCTCCGACCACGCGATCAACATCGCCTATTCCATCAACGGAGAAAAATCCACCGTCGCCGTCAAGAAATATATTATGACGCGCGGCGAAGAAAACGATTGAGATTCTTATTATTTACATAGAACAGAAAGGATAAGAGACATGGCAAACAAAGTAATCGTTGAGACCTCCGCGCGGCACGTCCACCTGACCGAGGAGCATATCGAAGTCCTCTTCGGCAAAGGCGCGACCCTGACCAAGAAAAAGGATCTGAGCCAGCCCGGCCAGTTCGCCTCCGAGCAGCGCGTTACGCTGGAGGGACCGAAAAAGTCCATCCCCAACGTCAGCATTCTCGGTCCCGCAAGAAACGCCACGCAGGTTGAGATCTCCTTCACCGACGCGCGTACCCTCGGCGTAAACGCCCCCGTGCGCGAGAGCGGCGATATCGCGGGCAGCGCCCCGATCCGCATCGTCGGCCCCGCCGGCGCGCTGGAAATCGCGGAGGGCGTGATCGTGGCAAAGCGCCATATCCACCTCACCCCCGAGGACGCGGAAGCGTTCGGCGTGAAGGAAAAGGAGATCGTGATGCTCCGCATCGAGAGCCCCGAGAGAACGACCGTTTTTGACGACGTTGTGATCCGCGTCAACGCAAAGTTCAAGGCCGCGGCTCACCTCGACACCGATGAAGCGAACGCCGCCTGCGCCTTTGGCGAGTGCTGGGGCGAGATCATCAAGAAATAAAAAGTTTGGGAGGAAAACATGAGCTACCATTATTCCAATGAAGTGGAAAATATGTGCTGCGTCGCAAAGGGACCGAAGCACGGCCCCGCTCCGATCCCGGAGGAAGGCCGCTGGGTCGAGGCGAAGCAGATCACCGATATTTCCGGCTATACCCACGGGATCGGCTGGTGCGCGCCGCAGCAGGGCGCCTGCAAGCTCTCCCTCAACGTGAAAAACGGCGTGATCGAAGAAGCGCTCGTCGAAACGATCGGCTGCTCCGGCATGACCCATTCCGCTGCGATGGCGGCGGAGATCCTGCCCGGCAAGACCGTCCTTGAGGCGCTGAACACCGACCTCGTCTGCGACGCGATCAACACCGCGATGCGCGAGCTGTTTCTGCAGATCGTTTACGGCCGCACGCAGTCCGCTTTCTCCGAAGACGGTCTGGTCATCGGCGCGGGCATGGAGGACCTCGGCAAAGGTCACCGCAGCATGGTCGGCACCATGTACGGCACGAACGCGAAGGGCGTGCGCTACCTCGAGATGACCGAGGGCTACTGCACCCGGATGGCGCTTGACGAAAACGATCAGGTGATCGGTTACGAGTTCGTTTCCATCGGCAAGATGACCGACTTTATCAAGAAGGGCATGGAGCCGAACGAGGCCTACAAAAAATCGATGGGCACCTACGGCCGGTTCGACGAAGCGGTCCGCTATATCGACCCGAGAGAAGAATAAGAGGAGGACGGAACGATGGCAAATTTTGAAGGCTATGAAAGACGCGAGGCAAAGATCCTCGCCGCTTTGAAGGAATACGGCATCTCCTCGATCGACGAATGCAAAGAGATCACGCTTGCCCGCGGGATCGACGTGGATCAGATCGTCCGCAGCACCCAGCCCATCTGCTTTGAAAACGCGGTCTGGGCATACACGGTCGGCACCGCGATCGCCGTCAAGAGCGGCTGCAAAAAAGCCGCCGACGCCGCCGCCGCGATCGGCGTGGGGCTCCAGTCCTTCTGCATCCCCGGCTCCGTCGCGGAGAACCGCAAGGTCGGTCTCGGGCACGGCAATCTCGGCAAAATGCTCCTCTCCGAGGAAACGGAGTGCTTCTGCTTCCTCGCCGGTCACGAGAGCTTTGCCGCCGCGGAAGGCGCGATCAAGATCGCCCTTAACGCCAACAAGGTACGCGTGAATCCCCTGCGCGTGATCTTAAACGGTCTCGGCAAGGACGCCGCGTTCATCATCTCCCGCATCAACGGCTTCACCTACGTGGAAACCGCGTTCGATCCCTATTCCGAGACGGTCAAGATCGTATCCGAAACGCCCTACTCCAAGGGCCCACGCGCGGCGGTCCGCTGCTACGGCGCCGATAACGTCCCCGAGGGCGTGGCGATCATGAAGCTCGAGAACGTGGGCGTTTCCATCACCGGCAACTCCACCAACCCGACCCGCTTCCAGCATCCCGTTGCCGGCACCTACAAAAAATGGTGCGTGGAAAACGGCAAGAAGTACTTCTCCGTCGCTTCCGGCGGCGGAACGGGCAGAACGCTCCATCCCGACAACATGGCGGCCGGTCCCTCCTCTTACGGTATGACCGACACGATGGGCCGGATGCACTCCGACGCCCAGTTCGCCGGCTCCTCCTCCGTGCCCGCGCACGTCGAGATGATGGGCCTGATCGGTATGGGCAACAACCCGATGGTCGGCGCCACCGTCGCCTGCGCCGTCGCGGTCGAAGAAGCGATGAAGTAAAACGAACAAAAAAGATCCGCGCGTTTCCGCGCGGATCTTTTTTGTTATCACAGAACTTTTGAGAGGAAGGTGCGCAGGCGTTCGCACTTCGGAGCGCCGAAGATCTCGTCCGGCGTGCCGCTTTCGGCGATCAAACCGTCCGCCATAAAGAGCACCCGGTCGGCGACCTCGCGGGCAAAGCCGATCTCGTGCGTGACGACGACCATCGTCATTCCCTCGGCGGCAAGGCGTTTCATCAGATCCAGCACCTCTCCGACCATCTCGGGGTCGAGGGCGGAGGTCGGCTCGTCAAAGAGCATGACCTGCGGATCCATACAAAGCGAGCGGACGATCGCGATCCTCTGCTTCTGTCCGCCGGACAGGGTGGAGGGGTAGGCGTTCGCCTTGTCGGTCAGCCCGATCATGGAAAGCAGCTCCATCGCTTTGCTCTCGGCTTCTTCTTTTGTCTTGAGCTTGAGCTCCACCGGCGCCAGCGTCATATTCTCGAGGACCGTCAGATTGTTGAAAAGGTTGAAATGCTGGAAGACCATCCCGACCTTGGCGCGCGCCTGGTTTTCGTCCAGGTAGTGCTCCCGGAAAAAAGCTTTCATCTTGCGGGCGTACTCCGCCCCTTCGTGTTTTTCGTGGAGAAGGTCTTCTTTTTTGATCTCTGCGATCAGCTCGGCGCTGTCCGCGCCGTTTGACGCCGCCTGCATCTTTTTATAGGTGCGGGAGGCCGTGATGATCTCCTCGTGCAGGTAGGGGTCGACAGGCGTTAGGAGGTTTCCGTCAAGCCACACCTCGCCGTAGGTCGGTTTTTCCAGGAGGTTCATACAGCGGAGCATCGTCGACTTCCCCGAGCCGGAGGCGCCGAGTACCACGACCCGCTCCCCTTTTTTGATCCCGCAGGAAACGCCCTTGAGGACCTGCAGCTTTCCGAAATACTTATAAAGTCCCCGGACCTCGATCAGATTACCGTTCATTTTTCTTCAACCTCCTTTCGATCAGATGCTGAAGGAAGGTGAGCAGCATAACGATCGTAAGGTAAAGCAGCGCCGCAAAGAAGAGGAACACGAGATAGCAGGCGGGCGTTGCCAGTCCCTGTTTTTCCGCCATGCCGAGAAGGTCGTACTTCTGGATGGAATTGACCTTGAGAACGATATAGCTGACGACCGAGGTCTCCTTGACGAGGATGATGATCTCGTTGAAGATCGTCGGCACGACCGTCTTGATCGCCTGGGGGATGATGACCCGGCGCATCGTGATCAGCCAGGAAAGGCCCATACTGCGCCCCGCCTCCATCTGACCGACGTCCACCGCCGAGATCCCCGAACGGATGATCTCCGCCATATACGCGCCCGAATTAATCCCGAACGCGATGATCGGAACGAGGAGGTTGGTAGGCATCCGTTTGAACCAGACCAGCACCGAGTTATAAAGGATCAGAAGCTGGACGAGGGTAGGCGTCCCGCGGATGACGGTGATATAGAGAACGGCGATCTTGTCAAGAGCTTTGATCACGGGATTTGTTTTGGGAGCGATCCGGATAACGGCAAGGATCACGCCGATGATAAACCCGAGAACGACGGCGCCAAAGGCGATCAAAAGGGAATATCCGAGGCTTTCACCAAACAAGCCCCGGAGATCCCACAGTTTTGCTATTTTTTCCGAAAACGTCATGAAGTTTCAGCGTGTCTGGCGCCGGATCAGCTGCTGTGCTTGACGGTGTACTGATCGATCGTGCCGTCCGCGATCATCTTTTTGAGAAGCTCGTTGACCTCTGCCACGAGAGCGCTGTTTTCCTTGTTGAAGTACATTACGTAGGATTCCATATCGCCGTCCAGGCACCAGCACTGAAGATTGCTGTCGCTCTTGCAGATGGCCTCGGCGGGCATCTTGTCGATGACAACGGCGGAAACGGTGGTCCCGATATCCTTCGACGCAACGATCGCGTTGGAGTACTCAAAGACCTGAGCGTCGGTATTCGCGATCGCCTCGCTCACCATATCCGCGCCGGTCGTTCCCTTCTGAACGCCGATCGCCTTCGTGCCGAGACCCGCGATATACGCGACCGCGTCAGCCATCTTGACCTGGTCGCCGGTGAAGGTGCCCTTCGGCGCGATGATGTACTGGATGGAGGTGGCGTAAACTTCGCTGGCAAGCGCCACTTCGTCGCGCTCCGCCTTCTTGCTCATACCGGCGGCGCCGACGGCGTTTTTGTCTTTGGAGACTTCGTTGAGGATCGCGTTGAACTCGATGTCGTGAACGACGACCTTGTAGCCGAGCTGTTCGCCGATGTAGTTGACGACGTCGATATCGACGCCGACGACGTTGCCTTTGTCGTCGAGGTACTCATAGGGGGCAAATCCGGCGTTGGTGTAAACGTTGAGGACTTTCTCGTCTTTCGCGCCGCAGGCGGTAAAGAGGAGGCACGCCGCAAGCAGAGCGGCCGTCAGGAGGAGGGATGCAAACTTTTTCATTTTGGTTTTCCTTTCTTTCTTTGAAAAAAATTATATCTTTTTTATTTTTTCTTTGATTTCGGCAAGCTGCGCTTCCACGGAGGAAACGGACGTTCCTCCGGCGCTTCTTCGCTTATTCACGCAGGCGGCAAGGCCGATCTCGCCGTATAGATCCGCGTCGAAGAGCTCGGACTCGGACTTATAGGTTTCAAGCGGGAGATCTTCAAGGGAGCGTCCCTCTCTGATCGCCTCGGCGACGAGCCGGCCGGAGAGGCGGTACGCGTCCCGGAACGGCATTCCCTTTTTGGTGAGGTAATCCGCCAGATCCGTCGCGTTGAGGAACCCTTCTTTGGCCGCCGAGAGCATCCGCTCCGCTTTCGGCTCGGCCGTGGCGAGCATCCCGGTAAACACGGGGAGGCACGCCCGGACGGTATCACAGGCGTCGAAGACGCTTTCCTTGTCTTCCTGCATATCCTTGTTGTAAGCGAGCGGAAGACCCTTGAATACGGTGAGGATCGCCATAAGATCCCCGTAAACTCTCCCCGTCTTTCCCCGCACAAGCTCCGCCATATCGGGATTCTTTTTCTGCGGCATGATCGAGGAGCCGGTCGTATAAGCGTCCGAGAGCTGCAAAAAGCCGAACTCCGAACTTGACCAGAGGACGATCTCCTCCGAAAAACGGGAGAGATGCATCATCAAAATCGCAAGCGCGGAAAGGAACTCGATGGCAAAATCGCGGTCGGATACCCCGTCGATGCTGTTCGGGACGATCCCGGAAAAGCCGAGCAGCTCCGCTTCGTACGCCCGGTCGGTCGGATAAGTCGTCCCCGCGAGGGCGCAGGATCCGATCGGCGAGAGGTCGGTACGCGCCAGGGCGTCCCGGATGCGGTCCGCGTCGCGCAGAAACATATAGGCGTAAGCAGAGAGATGATGGCCGAAGGTGATCGGCTGCGCGTGCTGGAGGTGCGTGTAACCCGGCAGGATCAGCGCCTTACTCGCTTCCGCCTTCTCCGCGATCACGGAGACGAGCTCTTTCAGCTGTGCGAGGATCGCGCTTCCCTCGTTTTTGAGATAGAGACGCAGGTCAAGGGCGACCTGATCGTTTCGGCTGCGGGCGGTATGGAGTTTTTTTCCCGCGTCGCCGATCCGCTTCGTCAGCGTTTCCTCGACGAACATATGGACGTCTTCGCTGTCCGGATCGAACGGGAGCTTCCCCGTTTCCAGATCCGAGAGGATCCCGCAAAGCCCTTCGATGATCGTTTCCGCCTCGCCGGGGGTCAGGATCGAGCATTTTGCCAGCATCTTCGCGTGGGCGATGCTCCCCGTGATGTCCTCCCGGTACATCCGGCTGTCAAAGCGGATCGAGGAATTGAAGTCGTCCGCCTGCCGTGAGGTAACGCCGTCCGTCCTGCCCGCCCAAAGCTTTGCCATCGGTTACTCCTTGTTTTTCGCGTCGACGAGGGCTTTTACCTTGATCGGGAGCCCGTACAGATTGATAAATCCGGCGGCGTCCTTCTGGTTGTAATCGCTCTCGCCGAAGGTGGCGATCTCCTCGCTGTAAAGGGAGTACGGACTGGAGAGGCCCGCGAGGATGATATTGCCCTTGTAGAGCTTCAGCTTCACCTCGCCCGTCACCGTCTCCTGGGTTTTGTCCACAAAGGCGGAGAGCGCCTCCCGGAGCGGGGTAAACCACTGGCCGTTGTAAACGAGCTCACCGAAGGTGATGGCCAGTTTTTCCTTTTCGTGCATCGTCATCTTGTCGAGGCAAAGGGTTTCCAGCTTCCGGTGCGCAAAATAGAGGATCGTTCCGCCGGGCGTTTCATAGACGCCGCGGCACTTCATCCCGACGAGGCGGTTTTCCACGATATCGAGGAGGCCGATCCCGTTTGCGCCGCCGAGTTCGTTCAGCTTCAGAATGATGTTTTTGGCGCTCATCTTCTTCCCGTCGAGCGCGGTCGGAACGCCTTTTTCAAACGAGAGGGTCAGATAGGCGGGGGCGTCCGGCGCGTTGATCGGAGAAACGCCCATCTCAAGAAATCCCGGCTTTTCATACTGCGGCTCGTTTGCGGTATCCTCGAGATCCAGTCCCTCGTGGGAGAGGTGCCAGAGGTTTTTATCCTTGGAATAATTGGTCTCCCGGCTGATCTTCAGCGGCACGCCGTGCGCCTCGGCGTAATCGATCTCCTCGTCTCTCGATTTGATCGTCCATTCGCGCCACGGCGCGATGATCGGCATATCGGGCGCAAAATGCTTGATCGCCAACTCAAACCGGACCTGGTCGTTGCCTTTGCCGGTGCAGCCGTGGCAGATCGCGTCCGCCTTTTCCTTTTTGGCGATCTCCACCAGCCCCTTTGCGATACAGGGACGGGCGTGAGAGGTCCCGAGCAGGTAATCCTCGTAGACGGCGCCGGCCTTCATCGTCGGGATGATGTAGTCGTCCACGTACTCGTCGGTCAGATCGAGAACGTACAGCTTGGAGGCGCCGGTCTTTTTCGCCTTCTCCTCCAGCCCGTCGAGCTCATCCGCCTGTCCGACGTTGCCGGAAACGGCGACGACCTCGCAGTTATTGTAGTTTTCCTTCAGCCACGGGATGATGATCGAGGTATCCAGCCCGCCCGAATAAGCAAGTACGACTTTTTTGATTTTTGTTTTGTCCATATCCAACCTCGTATGACGGCGCCAGTCTTCGCCTTTGTGCATATTATAACCGCCGATATTCGGTTTGTCAAGCATTTTTTGAATATTTATTCTATCTTTTTGTATTTTTGTGTATTCGCTTTGTTTTGCCGGCGAAACGATAAGCGCCTTTGTTCAAATTGCGGGAAAAACCCGTCAGAAAAGCAAAATCCCCCGCGCTTTTCGGGAGAAAAACGCAGGGGACGCCGATCAACCAGACGCTTTTTCCGGGTGTCCGGCCCTTTTTTTATTCACTCGGATATTCAGCGATCTGTACGACGATCGCCGGTCTCACGCCGTACTTGGAATAGTCCACCATGGCGCCGCGGAGATTGACGGACCCGTCAAAATCGACGCGCGCCGCGTTCGACTGGCTGGAGCCCGGCGTGCGGAGCCAGTACCAGCACGCGTCCGATCCCGGCTCGTCGTCCTGATAGATCGACTTAGCGACAGCGTAGGGCGTGGCGGACGCGGAGCCGGACACCGCCTCCCCGAAATACCGTTTTGCCTCCTCCGCGGACAGACAGAAGACCGTATCGGCGGTCGGGGCGCCGCCAAGCGTTCCCTGCGCCGTATTGTCCGCCGTCGTGCGGACCGTTTCAACGAGCCGCTCGCGGTCCTGCGCGGAAAAAGCGGTTTTGAGAAACTCGCCGCCCAGCCACGCGCGGAGGCTGCAGGTCTCCCAGGTTACGGAGATATGCGTCTCGTTGTATTTTTTTACGTCAAGGATCCGGCGGGAAAGGAGAAGGACGTTTCCCTCCTCCTCGCCGAGTACGATCCACTCGATCGGGGTCTTCGTGCCGTTTGTCTCCTGCGGATAAGTACCGAAGGAAACGACGTCTCCCGCCTCAAGTCCGTAAAAGCGGTAGGGGTCAAGGAGTTCTTTTGCGTCCTTGAAATCGCCGAGTTCCCGCAAAAGCCGCGCCGCGGAGGCGTAATGCCCCGCTTCCAGCTCCGCTTCGGCCTTCCGGTAGCGGGCAAGCGGACGGAAATAAAGGACACCCGCCAAAAGCAGAGCCAGACAAACGGCGGCGGCGGGAAGAAGGATCTTCAAAACGGACGCGATCAGCTCCCGTCTGCGTGCGCGGATGATCCGCCGCGCTTTTTCTTCTTCCTTCTTGTTTTCTTCCGCCTCTTTTTCTTCGCGCAGGCGTTTTTCCCGCGCTTTTCTCTCCTCTTCCCGTTTCAGCGCCGCGAGATACTCCTCGGAATAACCGTTTTCTTCCCGGTCTTCCCTTTCGCGCTTTTCTTTCGTTTCACGGAGCTTGAGGCGCGCCTCTTCTTTTTCGATCCGGGCGGCGAGCGCGTCGAGAAAAGCGCGCTCCTCGGGATCCGCTCCCCGCCTGGCGGCAAGAAAGTCCGGGTCGGATCGCACGTCCGTCATCGTCAGGCGGAGGCATACCTCCTCCTTCCCTTCTCCCGCGGGCCCGCGCGCGCCCGTTACCCCGTAACGGGCAAGCAGCTTTCCGCATTGGGAAAGCGGCGTGGGATCTGTCTTGTCGATCGCCTCAAAGAGACGCAGCGCGCTGTAAAAATCTCCGCGCGAGAGATACCGGCAGGCGTCGGCGATATGAGTTTGTTCTTCTTCCGGCGCGCCGGGCAGGGAGAGCTGGCTCGCGCCGCACGCGGGACAGACAAGGACCCGCCGGTCGGAAAGAGGGATCGGTTCGCCGCAGACGCGGCAAACGGCAGTCTGTTTTTTTGCTTTCATAGTTACTCCGACGGTACGATGATTTTTGCGTCCGCGATCCGGCGGATCCGGGCAAGATAGACGGAAGCGTCCTCGCGTTTGACAAAGACGCCGGTATAAAGCGGAGAGCTGCGGATCCCCTTCTCCGCGTAAAAATCGGCAAGATAGCCGTGCTCCGTCTCCCGGACGGAAAGCAACACGACCCGATCCGCCCCCGCCGGCGCCTGGCCGGACAAGGTGTACCCGCCGATCTTGGTCAGATAGAAAAAGGCGTTCCCGTCGCGGTGATAGACGCTTTTGCTCCCGCCGAAAGAAGTGTAGACCGTATTCTCAAAATCGGTCGCGGGGATCACCATCGAAATACGGAGCTTCGGATACATCCGCTCCGCGGCGGCGATCTTTTCGGTATTTCCGGTGTATTTGGAATACCCGGTCGCCAGGAGAGAGGCGAGGATCCGGTCGCGGCAGCCGTCCGCGGCGGAACGCGGATCATCAAACTCCGCAAAAACGAGCGCGTCGGACGCGATCATCTCAAGAATCTTCCGGCAGGCGAGGGACGCGTCGGCTTCGTCGGAGAGAACGGCGAGAACGGGCTCGTTTTCAACCGTTTGAGCCGGAGAAGGATCAGAAAAGGCGGAACAGGAAACAAGAAAAAAAGCCAAAAGGCAGCAAAGCGCAAGCCGTATCGCTTTTTTCATGCCGATCCCCCCCTTCCCCGCTATTTATTATATAAAGGAAAGCGCCGCAAGTCAAGAGGGATCCGTTTCGTCCCGCAAAATATGTTGTTAAAGTTATATAATTGTATTGACAAATTATTTTGTTTGTGATACAATATGCGCCGAGGTGAGACGATGAAAAAAAGTGTGTATTCTCTGGTCCTTTCCGACGCCGTGATCTCCCAGATCGACCGCGCCGCCTATGCGATGAAAACGAGCCGTTCCGCGCTGATCAACCAGATCCTGGCGGACTACGTTTCCTACGTAACGCCGGAAAGCCGGGTCCGGGACGCGCTGGATCTTCTGGAGCGGTCTTTTTCCGCGTCCGATCTTTTCCGGATCCAGCCCCTCGCGTCGGAGTCGATGCTGACCCTGCTTGCTCCGATCGAGTTCAAGTATAACCCCACCGTCCGCTACTGTCTTGCTTTTTACAAGGAAGAAGAAGCGCCGGCGGAGCTGCGCGTTTCCGCGCGGACGCAAAACCCGCGGCTCATCCTGCTCTTTTCCCTTTTTTACTCTCTTTGGAACACGGCGGAGGAAAACGAAGGGGGAGACCCCGGCGTCCTGACGCCCGACGCGCGATTTGTCAAGCGTTTCCGCCCGCAAAGCGCGTTTTCCGTCCGGGATCTTTCGGACGCGCTTTCCGCTTACGTCCGCGCGTTTGACCGAGGCGTCCGGATCTTCTTTTCCCATCCGGACGACCGGGACGAGAACGCCGCGGCCGTCCGACGGCTTCTCGCCGAATACCACACCGATTATCCTGTCTTTTTATAAGGAGGTATATCCATGAATACGCAAAACCTGACGCAAAACACCCTCAAAACCATCGAAAATGCCCGCCGTATGGCGACGGAATACGGCAATCAGACTCTTCTGCCCCTTCATCTTCTCTTTGCTCTATGCGAGCCGGAGGACGGTCTGATCCGGCAGCTGCTCATCCGGATGGGCTGCGACGTACCCGCCCTCCTCGCCGATACGGAAGGCGCGATCGCCAAACGCCCGAAGGTCTCCGGGGGCGGCGGCGAGGTCTATCTCTCCCCCGAGGCGGACGCCGTCCTCGCGGAGGCGGAAAAAGAAGCGTCGAAGATGAAGGACGCCTTCGTCTCCGTGGAGCATCTCTTCCTCGGTCTGCTCGAAAAGGCGGACCGGGAAACGAAGGACGTTCTTTCCCGCCGGGGGATCGAGCGCACGCGCTTTCTCACGGCGCTCAAAGACGTACGGGGGAACCGGCGCGTGGAAAGCGACAACCCCGAGGATACCTACGACGTCTTAAAAAAATACGGCACCGACCTTGTCGAGCAGGCGCGCGCGCAGAAGCTCGACCCCGTGATCGGGCGGGACGACGAGATCCGGAGCGTGATCCGCATCCTCTCCCGTAAAACGAAAAACAACCCCTGTCTGATCGGGGAGCCGGGCGTCGGCAAAACGGCGATCGCGGAAGGGCTTGCCCAGCGGATCGTCCGCGGCGACGTACCGGACAATCTCAAGGACCGCACCGTCTTTTCCCTTGACATGGGCGCCCTCGTAGCCGGCGCAAAGTTCCGGGGCGAGTTTGAGGAACGGCTGAAAGCCGTTTTAAACGAGGTCAAGCAGAGCGAGGGGAAGATCCTTCTCTTCATCGACGAGCTGCACACCATCGTCGGCGCCGGGAACGCGGAGGGCTCGATGGACGCGGGCAACCTCCTCAAGCCGATGCTGGCGCGCGGCGAGCTGCACTGCATCGGCGCCACCACCCTGAACGAATACCGCAAGTATATCGAAAAGGACGCCGCGCTGGAACGGCGCTTTCAGCCCGTTCTGATCCCCGAGCCGACGCTGGAAGACACGATCGCGATCCTGCGGGGGCTGAAGCAGCGCTACGAGGTTTACCACGGCGTCAAGATCACCGACCAGGCGCTGATCGCGGCGGCAACGCTCTCGAACCGCTATATCTCCGACCGTTTCCTTCCCGACAAGGCGATCGACCTTGTGGACGAAGCGTGCGCAATGATCAAAACGGAGATGAACTCCATGCCGACCGAGCTCGATGAGATCTCCCGCGCGATCATGCGCCACGAGATCGAGGAAGCGGCGCTGAAAAAGGAGACCGACAAGCTCTCCCTCGCGCATCTGGAGGAGATCCGGCGGGAACTCTCCGAGCTGCGCGCCCGCTTCGGCGAAATGAAAGCGAAATGGGAAAACGAAAAAAGCGCGATCTCCAAGGTGCAGCGACTGCGCGAGGAGATCGAACAAACGAACGCCGAAATCGAAAAGGCGGAAAACAGCTACGATCTCAATAAAGCGGCCGAGCTGAAATACGGCAAGCTCCCCTCCCTGCGCAAGGAGCTGGAGGAAGAGGAAAAACTGGCGGAGGCCGCCGAACGTCCCGGCACGCTCCTGCGCGACCGGGTCACGGAGGACGAGATCGCCCGCATCGTCTCCCGCTGGACGGGGATCCCCGTCTCTAAACTGGTGGAGGGCGAACGGGAAAAGCTGCTGCGCCTGCCGGAGATCCTGCACCGCCGTGTGATCGGGCAGAACGAAGCGGTCGAAAAGGTCAGCGAGGCGATCCTGCGCTCCCGCGCCGGCATCGCGGATCAGAACCGCCCGATCGGGTCCTTCCTCTTCCTCGGGCCGACCGGCGTCGGCAAAACCGAGCTTGCCAAGGCGCTGGCGGAAGCGCTCTTTGACGACGAAAAGAGCCTCGTCCGGATCGATATGAGCGAATATATGGAAAAGTTTTCCGTGACGCGGCTGATCGGGGCGCCTCCCGGCTACGTCGGTTACGAGGAGGCCGGACAGCTTACCGAGGCGGTACGCCGCAAGCCCTACGCGGTCGTGCTTTTCGACGAGATCGAAAAAGCGCACCCGGACGTCTTCAACATTCTCCTGCAGGTCCTCGACGACGGCAGGATCACCGACAGTCAGGGACGGACCGTGGATTTCAAGAACACGATCATCATCCTCACCTCCAACCTCGGCTCCGATCTCATCCTCGGCGGGATCGAAAACGGCGAGCTGACCGAAGCGGCGAAAAGCGGCGTTACGGCGCTGCTGCGCCGCAGCTTCCGTCCCGAATTTCTCAACCGGCTCGACGATATCGTCTTCTATAAACCCCTTACCAAAGAAGACGTCCGCCGGATCGTTGATCTGCAGCTCGTTTCGCTCTGCCGCCGACTGGAGGATCGCCGGCTCTCGCTTGAACTGACCGACGCGGCGAAGGACTTTGTGATCGACTCCGCCTACGACCCGATCTACGGCGCGCGGCCGCTGAAGCGTTTTCTCCAGTCCCGCGTGGAAACGCTGATCGCAAAGAAGATGATCGCGGAAAACCTGCCGCCCGAAACGCTTCTGACCGTCGATTGCGGCGGCGGCGAGCTGATCTGCCGCGCTTCCGCGCCCGCGGACCCGGCATAAGAGAAGGCAGCCGCGCGAGCGCGGCTGCCTTTCTTCTCTTTCTGATCAAAAGCGGAAAGCCCTCGCGGCTTTCCGCTTTTCTTTTGGATCAAACCATCAAAACGAAGATATTGCTCCGTTTTTCCCCGAAATCCTTGTCCCTCAGCGCATCGGGGACGTATTCCTCCAGGATTCTCGCGCCTCTCGTTCCCGGGACAAACTCCTCCCCCGGGACCAGCAGTTTGATCCGTCCCTCCTTGAGCATCATTTTCAGATGATTTTTGATCAGTCTGAAACGCTCGGGGTTTTCAAAGGAACAGATAAACTTGATCACCCCGCCGCCGGCGGCCGCCAGACAGGCGGTATGAAACTCGATATCGATCAGGGCGGACCGCAATCCCCCCGTCGCCGTGAGTGTAACTTCCGTCATCCCCGCCGTTACCTCGCCGTCCGATCGAGCAGGATCGTCCCGTCAAGCGTGAGCCAGTCGACCGGGGTCCCGGCGTAAACGCCGCCGAAACGCCAGGAGGCGCTGACCGGGACGGAGCGCGCGCCCGTTCCGGAAAACTCGTATTCAAAAGTGTACTCGGTCAAAGCGATCTTGGTTTTTTTTGTCCCTTCATACTCGATCTTGTCGCTGTGATACGTGATGCGGCGGGTCCCAAGGGAAAGCTCTCCGTCGCTGCGTTCTCCCGCGAAAATCGAGAAGGAATTGAGAGAGAGGATCACCGTGATCCGATATCGGTTTTCGGAAAGCGGTTGTGCGGTCCAGTCAAGAGAAAGACCGAGCTTGGCGGCGGGATCGGCGGGGATCTCTCCGCGGATCGGGTCGGACTCAGCCGGCGCCGTCTCCGTTTCCTGCGGCTTTGTCGCCGCCGGCTCGCTTGAAACGGCGGAGGGGACCTCTGCCGTTTCCGTGATCGAATCGGGGAGAAGGGGCGTTGTCGGCGTCGCGTCCGTGTCCGTCGGCTTTACGTTCCGGCCGCAGGCGCAAAGAAGCAGCGCCAGCGCCAGCAAGATAGGGATCATGCGTCTTAGTTTCATATCGTTCACCATAAAAACCGGGATCTGTTTCTCGGGATCTGTTTTTCTGTTACGTTCATTGTATCACACATTCCGGAAAGTTGCAAGAAAAAAATCCCGACCCGTCCGTCTCCGAGCATTCCGTTCGTTATAAAACCGGAAGGAGGAGTGAGAAAGCCGCCAGGCAGGAAATCCTGCTTGGCGGCTGATTCCGATAAGAGAAGGTTATCTCTTGGAGAACTGAGGCGCGCGGCGTGCGGCTTTGAGACCGTACTTCTTGCGCTCCTTCATACGAGGGTCGCGGGTGAGGAACCCGGCGGCCTTCAGCGCGGCTTTGTTGTTTTCGTCGGCGAGGACGAGCGCACGGGAGAGACCGTGACGGATCGCGCCGGCCTGTCCGGAAAATCCGCCGCCCTTCACGGAAGCGACGATATCGAACTTCCCTTCCGTTCCGGTGGCGCCAAAGGGCTGGTTGACGATCAGCTTGAGCGTTTCAAGTCCGAAATACTCGTCGATATCCTTGCCGTTGATGGTGATGTTGCCGGTGCCGGGATAAAGGCGGACGCGGGCGATTGAGCTTTTTCTTCTGCCGGTGCCGTAAAAATACGGTTTTGCGCTTGTATACATGGTTTCCTTATCCGTCCTTTCTCTCAGCCTTCATAGGGCACGGGCTTTTGCGCCTGGTGCTTGTGGTTTTCATACGCGTAAACCTTGAGGCGGGTCAGCTCGGCGCGGCCGAGGGTGTTGTCGGGAAGCATTCCCTTGACAGCCAGCTCAACGGCCAGCTCCGGCTTCTTTGCCATGAGCTCTTTGTAATTCATTTCCTTGAGCCCGCCGATGTAACCGCTGTGATGACGGTAAAACTTCTGCTCGGGCTTTTTGCCGGTCAAAACGGCCTTGGCCGCGTTGATCACGATCACGAACTCTCCGCAATCGACGTGGGGGGTGAATTCGGGTTTGTGTTTACCGCGGAGCAGAGTCGCGGCGGTAACCGCTGTTTTCCCGAGAGGTTGGCCGGCGGCGTCGATAATATACCACTTGCGTTCAATCTCTGCGGGTTTCGCCATGAAAGTGGACATTCAAAATTCCTCCGATAATTTTTGTTTTCACAACGTCTTGCATTATATCATCCCCATGGCGCGCTGTCAAGCCTTTTTTCGAAAATTTCCTGTTTTTTTGATTTTAAGCCCCCTTATCTCTCAAATCCTCCGTTTTTCTTTCTCTCACGCTCCTTTTCTCCCCCTCCCGGACACAGAAAAGCGGGCT
>JAFSSQ010000060.1 GCA_017450965.1 Clostridia bacterium | reverse complement strand
CCTGCCGTTTGGCTCCCTCCGGGAGGGCCCGATTCCCCAAATAATCCTTGCGGATTATTTCGGGGACCCCGCTGGGCCGCTGTCGCCGTAGGCGACTGAAGGAGTAGGCGGGCGGTAAGGATGAGATCAAAGAAGAAACAAGGATTTGAAAAACTCCTTCCGTCTCGCTCCGCGAGCCACCGGCCCGTCGGGGTCCCCGGGAAGGTCCGGAGGACCTTTTGGGGATTCGGGCCCTCATGGAGGGAGGCAAGAGCGCGAACATTCCGTACAGAGAAAGCAAAGCGTTGCGGCAGGAGCAAGCCCCTGCCCTACATAGGGGATACGCACCCTCTTTTTATGTAGGGCGGGGACCGCCGCGGGGCTTCGGCCGCGCGGCGGCACTTTTCTCCCTCGGGCTTGACAAGGCGGCGGGGAAAACTTATAATAGATTATGTGAAAGTCTACGCCGCCGCGGCGCGGCGGCTTTGGAGGAACGATGAAAATCTATGAAGAACTGAAAGCGCGGGGGCTGATCGCGCAGGTCACGGACGAAGAAGAGATCAGCCGGATGATCAATGAAGGCAAAGCGACCTTCTATATCGGCTTCGACTGCACCGCGGACAGTCTGACCGCGGGGCATTTTATGGCGCTCTCGCTGATGAAGCGCCTGCAGATGGCGGGCAACAAGCCGATCGCCCTGATCGGCGGCGGGACGACGATGATCGGGGACCCCTCCGGGCGGACCGATATGCGGAAGATGCTCACCCGCGAGGATATCGACTACAACGCCGCGCGCTTCAAGAGCCAGATGGAGCGCTTTATCGAGTTCGGAGAGGGCAAGGCGACGATGCTCAACAACGCCGACTGGCTCCTTTCCCTCAACTACGTGGATCTGCTGCGCGAGGTGGGCGCCTGCTTCTCGGTCAACAATATGCTCCGCGCCGAGTGCTACAAGCAGCGCATGGAAAAGGGACTCTCCTTCCTCGAGTTCAACTACATGATCATGCAGTCCTACGATTTTTACCATCTCTTCCAACATTACGGCTGCAATATGCAGTTCGGCGGGGACGACCAGTGGTCGAATATGCTCGGCGGCACCGAGCTGATCCGCCGCAAGCTCGGCAAGGACGCGCACGCGATGACGATCACCCTGCTCACCGACTCGCAGGGAAAGAAGATGGGCAAGACCGCGGGCAACGCCGTCTGGCTCGACCCCGAAAAGACCAAGCCCTTCGATTTCTACCAGTACTGGCGCAACGTGGACGACGCCGACGTGATGAAGTGCATCCGGATGCTGACCTTCATCCCGCTCGAGGAGATCGAGGAGATGGAGACGTGGGACGCTTCCCGCGTCAATGAAAAAAAGGAAACGCTCGCCTACCACCTCACCGAGCTCGTGCACGGAACGGAGGAGGCAAACAAAGCCCGCAACGCCGCGAGAGCGCTTTTCTCCGGTGAGGGGAGCGACGAGAATATGCCCCTGACGACCGTTCCCGCGGATGCGCTGGAGGACGGGGGGATCGGGATCACCGCGCTGCTCGTGCTCGGCAAGCTCGCCGCCAGCCGCGGCGACGCGCGCCGCCTGATCGAACAGGGCGGGGTGCTCCTCGACGGGGAGAAGGTGGAGGACGTCCGCCTGACCGTCCCCGCCGAAAAGCTCCGCGCCGGCGTCCGCGTGAAAAAAGGCAAAAAAGGCTATATGAAGTTTTCTCTCTGAAAACGATAAACGGAAAGGGAACGTTTTATGCAGATCACAAACGATATCCGCTACGTCGGCGTCAACGATCACCGCGTTGATCTCTTTGAGGGGCAGTATAAGGTCCCGCGGGGGATGGCGTACAACTCCTACGTGATCCTCGACGAAAAGGTCGCCGTGATGGACACGGTCGACCGGCACTTCACCCACGAATGGCTCGACAATCTGGCCGCCGTCCTCGGAGAGAGGAAGCCGGACTACCTGATCGTCCAGCACATGGAGCCGGACCACTCCGCCAACGTCGCCAAGTTCCTTGAAACGTATCCGAAGGCGCAGGTCGTCGGCAACGCAAAGACCTTTGCGATGATCGAAAACTTCTTCGGGAAGGACTGCGCCGACCGGCGCGTCGTCGTGGAAAACGGCGGCGCGCTCTCCCTCGGGCGGCACACACTCACCTTCGTTTTTGCGCCGATGGTCCACTGGCCGGAGGTCATGCTCACCTACGACAGCGCGGATAAGGTCCTCTTCTCCGCCGACGCGTTCGGCAAGTTCGGCGCGCTTGACGAAGCCGAGCCCTGGGAGGACGAGGCGCGGCGCTACTATATCGGCATCGTCGGCAAGTACGGCGCGCAGGTGCAGGCGGTACTTTCGAAAGCCGCCGCGCTGGAGATCGCCGCGATCTGCCCGCTGCACGGGCCGGTTCTGACCGAAAATCTCTCCCACTACCTCAAGCTCTACGATCTCTGGTCCTCCTACCAGCCGGAGGAGGCGGGGATCCTTATCGCCTACACCTCCGTCTACGGGCACACCGCCCGCGCGGTCGAGACTCTGGCGGAAAAACTGAAAAAGGCGGGCTGCCCGAAGGTCGTTTTGCGCGATCTCGCCCGCAGCGACCCCGCCCTCTGCGTGGCGGACGCCTTCCGGTATTCAAAACTCGTTCTCGCCACCACCACCTACAACGCGGAGATCTATCCCTTTATGCGGGAGTTTCTCGACCACCTCGTCGAGCGCGGCTTCAAACGGCGCACCGTCGGTCTGATCGAAAACGGCTCCTGGGCGCCGCTTGCCGCCAAGCTGATGCGCGAAAAGCTCGCCGCCTGCAAGGATCTCGCCTTCTGCGAGACCGTCGTGCATATCAAGTCGGCGTGAAACGACGCAAGCAAGGCGGAGCTCGACGCGCTCGCCGACGAGCTTTCCCGCGAGTACGCCGCCCTCTCGCCCGACGCCGCGGAAAAGAACGACCTCCGCGCGCTCTTCAAGATCGGGTACGGCCTCTACGTCGTTACCTCGCACGACGGCGTCCGGGACAACGGGCTGATCGTCAACACCGTGGCGCAGGTCGCGGACAATCCCACCCGCATCGCCGTCACGATCAACAAGGCCAATTATTCGCATCACGTCATCCGGCAGACGGGCGTGATGAATGTCAACTGTCTCTCGGTCGACGCGCCCTTCTCCGTCTTCGAGCGTTACGGCTTCCAAAGCGGCCGGAACGCCGACAAGTTCGCGGGTCTGACCCCCGCCCGCTCGGATAACGGGCTGGCGATCCTCCCGCAGTACGCGAACGCGATGATGTCGCTTACGGTCGAGCAGTACGTGGATCTCGGCTCGCACGGGATGTTCATCTGCTCGGTCGCCGAGGCGCGCGTGATCAGCGACCGCCCGACGATGACTTATACCTATTATCAGGAAAACGTCAAGCCGAAGCCGCAAACCGAGGGCAAGAAGGGTTACGTCTGCAAGATCTGCGGCTATATCCACGAGGGCGAGCTGCCGGAGGATTTCGTCTGTCCGCTCTGCAAGCACGGCGCCGCCGATTTCGAGCCGATCGGCTGACCGGAAACGCAAAAAGGATCCGCGGCGCGCTCATCCGAGCGCGCCGCGGACTTTTATATCGTTTCAATGCCGAAGAGCTTTTTCGCGTTTTCGCTGAGGATCTGCTCGCTTTGCTCCCGCGTAAGCCCCATGGAAAAGAAGCGCTCGAGCTCGGTCTTCGGATGCCACATCGGGTAATCGGTGCCGAAGAGCACCCGGTCGCAGCCGAGCAGAAGGATGAGGCGCTTCACGACGGAGGGGTCCACCCAGGAGAACGTGGACGAGCAGTCGAACCACAGATTGGGGATCCCGTGAAGTTTTTCTGCCGCTTCCTCCCAGATCGACCAGCCGCCGAGATGCGCGCCGATCACGGTAAGGGAAGAATAGATCTCCAGCACCGGGAGCAGCCGGTTGGGGTTGGAGTAGTCGTAGCGGTTGTCGCCGGTGTGCATCAAAATCGGCAGACCGCGGCGCTCGCAGAGCTCGTAGATCCGCAGGCAGCGGTAGTCGTCGATCTTGAAGCGCTGAATGTCGGGATGGAGCTTGACGCCGCGCAGCCCGAGCTCCGCGAGGTGCTCCACGTCGCCGGCGAGGTCCGCGCTGTCCGGGTGGAGCGTGCCGAGCCCGGTGAAAAAGCCGCCCCCCGCCGCGACGGTGGCGGCGATGAACTCGTTGATGCTTTTCACCTGCGCGGGGGTGGTGGCGACCGACTGGATCACGGCATGGTCAACGCCGCAGGCGGCGCTGACCTCCCGCAGGGTGCTTACCCTCCCGTCCAGCGCAAAGGGGACGCCGTAGAAGGCGCCGGTGCCGGCGACCGCGCGCTCCGCGATCCGGTCGGGGTAGACGTGGCAGTGAGCGTCGACGATGCGGTATCCGTCGATCATGCGCCGTACTCGTAGCCGAGGCGGATCGCCTTCAGGTTCACTTCGTAGAGATCGGCGTGCTTGGCGGAAACGACGGAACGCACCGCGTCCTCGATCCCCTCAAAGGAAACAAAGCTGCTCTCGCGCATCACCTTGCCGAGCAGGATCATGTTCGCCAGGGTGGGGATGCCGTTTTGCTGCGCGAGCTTCGTCGCGGGGATATAGTAGGTTTTCACGTCCTCGCGCGCCACGGGTCGCTCGATCAGCGTGGAGTCGACGAACACCGAGCCGCCCGGCGCGACCGCCTTTTCGTACTTGTCAAGCGAGGGAAGGTTCATCACGATCAGCACGTCCGGCTTGTTGACGATGGGCGAGCCGATCGGCTCGTCGGAGAGCACCACGCTGCAGTTGGCGGTGCCGCCGCGCATTTCGGGCCCGTAGGAGGGAAGCCAGCTCAGCTGCCGGCCTTCCAGAAGTCCCTTGTTCGCAAGAAACTTGCCGGCAAACAGGATGCCCTGCCCGCCGAAACCGGCGATGAGGATCTGTGTGGTCATGCCTTCTTTTCCTCCTGTTCCGCAGTTTTATCCTTGAAGACGCCGAGCGGATAATAGGGGATCATCTTTTCCTCCACCCAGGCGAGCGCCTTATCCGGCGTCATCCCCCAGTTGGTGGGGCAGGAAGAGATCACTTCCACAAGGGAAAAGCCCTTGCCGTCGATCTGGTTTTGGAAGGCCTTTTCGATGATCTTTTTGGCGTTTTTGACGTTTTTGACGTTGTTGACCGCCACGCGGGCGATAAACTCCGGCCCGTCAAGAGACGAGAGAAGCTCCGCGACCTTGACGGGGTAACCCGCGACCGATACGTCCCGCCCGTAGGGCGAGGTCTGCGTGACCTGGCCGGGCAGGGAGGTGGGCGCCATCTGCCCGCCCGTCATCCCGTAGATCGCGTTGTTGACGAAGATCACGGTGATGTTTTCGTTGCGGGTGGCGGCGTGGACCGTTTCCGCCATGCCGATCGAGGCGAGATCGCCGTCGCCCTGATAGGTGAAGACGATATTCTCCGGCAGACTGCGCTTGATCCCGGTCGCCACGGCGGGGGCGCGTCCGTGCGCCGCCTCGACCATGTCGCAGGCAAAATAGTTGTACGCCATCACGGCGCAGCCGACGGGCGCAACGCCGATCGCCCGGCCCTCGATCCCCAGCGCGTCGATCGCCTCCGCCACAAGGCGGTGGATGATGCCGTGGGTGCAGCCCGGGCAGTAGTGGAACTCCGCGTCGGTCAGGCTTTTCGGTTTTTCAAATACGACCATTACTCGTTACCTCCTGCCGTCTCCCGGATCTTGGCGAGCACCTCGTCGGGAGACATGATCATACCGCCGGTGCGGCGGCAGAGCGAGACGGGGCGGCTGCAGCTCACCGCGAGCTTCACGTCCTCGATCATCTGCCCCATGGAGAGCTCCACGGAGAGGAAACCCTTGACGGTCTTTGCCGCTTCCGCGAGCGCCGCCGAGGGGAAGGGCCAGAGGGTGATCGGGCGGATCATGCCGACCTTCAGCCCCTCGCGCCGCGCCGCCATCACCGCGTTTTTGGAGACGCGGGCGGCGATCCCGAACGCGACGACGCAGATTTCGGCGTCCTCCATCATAAAGCTCTCAAAGCGGGCTTCCTCGCGCTCGATGCGCGCGTAGCGTTCAAAACGCTCAAAGTTTTTCTGCTCGAGCTGTTCGGGGACGAGGTAAAGGGAATTGACGATATGGTGTTCGCGCCGCCCCTTCGTCCCGGTGACCGCCCAGTCCTTTTCAGCGAACTGCGGCTCCCGCGCCTCTGGCAGCTCGACCGGCTCCATCATCTGGCCGATGGTGCCGTCCGCGAGCAGCATCACGGGCATAAGGTACCTGTCCGCAAGATCGAAGGCGAGCGCGGTCATATCCGCCATCTCCTGCACGGAGGAGGGCGCGAGGACGATCAGATGATAATCCCCGTGTCCGCCGCCCTTGGTGGCCTGGAAGTAGTCGGACTGGGAGGGCTGGATGCCGCCGAGGCCGGGACCGCCGCGCTGCACGTTGACGATCAGCGCGGGCAGGTCAGAGCCTGCGATGTAGGAGATACCCTCCTGTTTCAGCGAAACGCCGGGTGAGCTGGAGGAGGTCATCACGCGCCGCCCGGTGGCGGCGACGCCGTAGACCATATTGATCGCGGCGATCTCGCTCTCCGCCTGGAGGAAGGTGCCGCCGATCTTCGGCATCCGCTTCGCCATATACGCCGCGACCTCCGTCTGGGGCGTGATGGGATAGCCGAAATAGTGGCGGCAGCCGGCGCGGATCGCGGATTCGGCGATCGCCTCGTTGCCTTTCATCAGGACTTTGTTTCCCATTTCCGTCACCTCACTTTTCGACCGTGATCACGCAGTCGGGGCACATCGTCGCGCAGCAGGCGCAGCCGATGCACTTCTCCTGGTCGGTGATCTCGGCGGGATTGTGTCCCTTTTTGTTGATCCTGTCTTTCGCCAGCGCGATGATCCCGCGCGGGCAGGCGGACACGCAAAGGCCGCAGCCCTTGCAGATGTCGGTCCGGAAGGTTACTTTTGCCATAACGGGTACTCCTTTATATGATCTTTGGTTGCAGCGCCAGAGAAAAGGGCCGCTCGCAGTCCGGAGAGAGCCGCCCGTCAAACGAGGTAAAGACGAGCGGGAGGCCCGCGAGCGAGACGAGGCGGTCCGCCTCCTTTGCGGTCCCCTCCACGTCGGCGGCGGTCGTTTCCTCTCCGAGATTGGAATTGTTGACGATCCCGGTAAAGGGGATCCCCGCGGCGCGTTCGATCTCGCGCATCACGTCGAGCGCTTCTTTTGCCGTGCGGGTGAGCGGGCGGAAAAAGTTGACGACGAGCAGCATCTCGTAGTCGTTTTCCTCAAGGATATACGGCGTAAAGCGGCCAAGCGCAAAAGCCCCCCGGTCGTCCCCGCCGACGTCCAGCACGGCGTATACGTCCCGCCGCTCGACGAGCCCGTACACCTCGGACGGGAGGGCGGGGAGGTCGACGTTGGTGTTGGCAAAGGGCAGGGCGATCACCCGCACTCCGAGCGCTTCCAGCTCCGCGCGGGAGTCGGCGGAGCGGAAGTAGGGATTGACGACGTCGATGTCCGCGAGCGCGGTCGGCCGCCCCGCGAGGGCGAGGCGCTTTGCAAAGTTGACGGCAACGTTGGTCTTGCCGCTGCCGTAGTGGCCGCAGAAGAGGGTAACGCGCTTCATTCGGTTACCGGGAACACCCAGCCGAGCGCATCCTCTTCCTTGCCCCACTGGATCCCGGTGACGGCGTCGTAGAGCATCTGCGTGGTCTCGCCGATCTTTCCGCCGCTGATGATATAGTCCTTCTCCCGGTAGGTGAGCTGCCCGATCGGGGAGACGACGGCGGCGGTGCCGCAGCCCCACGCCTCCTCGAGCTTGCCCGCTTCCAGCGCCGCCGCAAGTTCGTCGACCGAGATGCGGCGCTCCTCGACCTCGATCCCGCGGTGGCGGAGCAGTTCGATGATGGATTTGCGGGTGATGCCGGGCAGGATGGAGCCGGTGAGCGCGGGGGTCACGATCTTCCCCGCGATCTTGAACATAATGTTCATCGCGCCGACTTCCTCGATATACTTCTGTTCCACGCCGTCCAGCCACAGGACCTGGGAAAAGCCCTTTTCGGCGGCGCGCTCGCCGGCGCGGACGGAGGCGGCGTAGTTGCCGCCGCATTTCGCTTCGCCCGTGCCGCCGCGGACCGCGCGCACGTCGTGCGCTTCGATCATGATCTTCACGGGGGCAAGCCCGGTCGCGTAGTAGCTGCCGGAGGGGGAGAGGATGATGTAAAAACGCGCGTGGGCGACACCGTGGACGCCGAGATGCTCGTCGTCCCCGATCATAAAGGGGCGGATATAGAGGCTCGTCCCCTCGCCGTGCGGGACCCAGTCCCGGTCGAGCGCAACGAGCTCTTTCAGCGCGGCGAGCATGAAGTCCCCGTCAAACTGCGGGAGCCCCATCCGCTCCGCCGAGCGGTTCATCCGCTTGAAGTTCTCCTCGGGGCGGAACATCTTGACCGAGCCGTCCGCCCAGCGGTACGCCTTCAGCCCTTCAAAGATCTCCGCGCCGTAATGGAGGACGGTGGAGGCGGGATGGATGGTGAGCGGGCCGAACGGTACGATCGCCGCGTCGTGCCAGCCGACGTTTTTGTCCCATTCCATCACAAACATATGGTCGGTGAACACACGGCCGAAGCCGAGCTTCGTTTCGTCGGCGGGAAGCGGCGAGGGACGCTCGTTTCGGACGACCTTGATTTCGTACTTGCTCATAGGTATCTTCTCCTTTATCCGGATTTTATAATTCGTGGCGGATGATCTTGCCGCTCACGGTCTTCGGCAGACTGTCGCAAAAGACGACGATGCGGGGGTATTTATAGGGAGCGGTGTGGGTCTTCACGTAGGTCTGGATCTCCTTTTTCAGCTCCTCCGTGCCCTCCGTACCCGGCACGAGCACGACGGAGGCCTTCACGACCTGTCCGCGCACCTCGTCCGGCGCGGCGGAAACGCCGCACTCGAGCACGTAAGGCAGCTCCATGATCACGCTTTCGATCTCAAACGGCCCGATCCGGTAGCCGGAGGATTTGATCACGTCGTCCACCCGGCCGACGTACCAGAAAAAGCCGTCCTCATCGCGCCACGCGGTGTCGCCCGTGTGGTAGAAGCCGTCGCGCCAGGTCTCCGCGGTCTTCTCTTCGTCGCCGTAATAGCAAACGGCCAGACCGCAGGGGATCCCACGGTCGATGCGGATCACGATCTCGCCGACGTCGCCGACCGCCACGCTCTTTCCCTCGGCGTCCACAACGTCCACGTCGTAGATCGGCGCCGGTTTGCCCATCGAGCCGATCTTGTGCGGCGCGCCCGTCATATTCCCGATGATCATGGTGCTCTCGCTCTGGCCGAAGCCCTCCTTGATCTGCAGGCCGGTCGCCTTTTCAAACTGCCGGTAGACCTCGGGGTTGAGCGCCTCTCCCGCCGTCGTCATATGCTCGACCGAGGAGAAGTCGTAATGGGAAAGATCCTGCTTGACCATCATGCGCAGCATGGTGGGCGGCGCGCAGAAGGTGGTGATGCGGTATTTGGCGAACATCGGGAGGATCTCCGCCGCGTCGAATCGGTCAAAGTCGTAAACGAAGGTCGCCGCCTCGCACAGCCACTGACCGTAGAGCTTGCCCCACATCGCCTTCGCCCAGCCGGTGTCCGAGATGGTGAAGTGCAGCCCGTCGCTGTCAACGGCGTGCCAGTATTTCGCGGTATGGAAATGCCCGAGCGGGTATTTATAGTTGTGCGCCGCGATCTTCGGGTAGCCGGAGGTGCCGGAGGTAAAGTACATCAGCATCAGATCGTCGCCGCAGGCGGTATCTTCGTCCCGGCAGAAGTGGGTGCTGTAAAGCCCGTATTCCCCGTCAAAGTCGCGCCAGCCCTCCCGCCTGCCGCCGACAAGCAGCTTGCTTTGGAGGGCGCAGCCGCTCTCGCAGGCAAGGTCGATCTGGTGCGCGGTATCGCCGTCCGCCGTGCAGATCACCGCGGAAACGCCCGCCGCCCGGAACCGGTATTCAAAGTCGTGGCTCTGGAGCTGGGCGGTGGCGGGGATCGCGATCGCCCCGAGCTTGTGCAGGGCGAGGATCGAGAACCAGAACTGGTAGTGCCGCTTGAGCACGAGCATCACGCGGTCGCCCTTTTTCACGCCGAGGCTCTTGAAGTAGTTGGCGCACCGGTTCGAGGCGCGCTTCATATCGTTAAAGGTAAAGCGGTGCTCGGTCCCGTCGCGCGCCACGTAGAGCATCGCCAGCTTTTCCGGCTCCCGCTTTGCGACGGCGTCGACGATATCGAAAGCAAAGTTGAAGCGCTCGGTATTCTGGAAGGTGATGGAGGTCGGGGTGCCGTTTTCGTCCTCCGTTACGTTGATAAACTCGCGGTAGACGCGTTGTGCGTCGTCCTTTTTCGCCGCGCGTTCCGTCCCCGGGATCAGCTTCGCCGGGGTCAGCTCCGGGATCGGCTCGCCGGTGGGATTGAGGACGATCGCGTAAAAATCGCAGTCCTGCCCGTCCACGGCGATCATCCCGTGGGGGGTGGCGCTGTCGTAATAGATGCTGTCGCCGGGGCCGAGGACTTCCTTATGGCTCCCGACCTGTACCATCAGCCGGCCGGAGACGACGATATCGCACTCCTGCCCCGCGTGCGAGGTCAGCTGGATATCGCGGCGCTGGGCGTCCTCGTCGTAGCAGCTGTGCACGTAGAGCGGCTCGGCGATCCGGTTGAGGAAGGGGGCGGCCAGGTTGTAGTACGCCATGCCGTGCGCCTGATCGACCAGCTGCCCCTTGCCGGCGCGGGTCAGCGTATAGGAACTCAGCGTGGGGCTCACGCCCTCGATGATATCGGTCACGTTGACGCCGAACGCGAGCGCGCAGCGGTAGATGAAGGCGAAGTTGAGATCCCGCTCGCCGTTTTCGCAGGCGGCGTACTCCTCCGCCGTTACGCCCGTCTTTTCCGCCATTTCGGCGACGGTGAAGCGCGTGATCTCGCGCAGCTCCCGGATCCGCTGCGCCATTTCCCGGATCCGGAGATCCAGCCCGGACAGTCTTTCCAAATCGAACACATCCTTTCACGGGACAAAAAACTCGTCCCAAAGCAATGACTTTGAGACGAGCGATCAACACCCGCGGTACCACTCAAATTACAGCTTGCGCTGTCCCTCCGGGATCCGACAATCCCTTTTGCTTTTACGCAGCCTCACGGGAAGGGTCTAATCAGGAGAAAAGCCTCCCTTTCTTCCTTCCGGCTCGGAAGCTACACCGTAAAGCGGATATCCCCGGTCTTTCACCGAACGCCGGTTCTCTGTGCATATCCCGTCTTTGCGGACTCTTCCTCATCGCCTTTTTTGATATGGTTTATTATATCATTACTTTTTTGTTATGTCAATGTTTTTTTATCGGCCGGAGCTCAAAGCAGATTGCGCTGGATCTTTCCGCTGATCGTTTTCGGCAGACTGTCGCAAAATACGACGATGCGGGGGTACTTATAGGGCGCGGTGTGGGTCTTGACGTAGTTCTGGATCTCCTTTTTCAGCTCCTCCGTGCCCTCGGTCCCGGGTACGAGCACCACGGAGGCCTTGACGACCTGCCCGCGCACCTCGTCCGGCGCGGCGGAAACGCCGCACTCAAGCACGTAGGGAAGCTCCATAATGACGCTTTCGATCTCAAACGGCCCGATCCGGTAGCCGGAGGACTTGATCACGTCGTCCACCCGGCCGACGTACCAGAAAAAGCCGTCCTCGTCGCGCCACGCGGTGTCGCCCGTGTGGTAGAAGCCGTCGTGCCAGACCTCGCGCGTCCTTTCCTCGTCCCGGTAATAGCCCTTAAATAGCCCGCAGGGGATCTTTTCGGACGTTTTGATCACGATCTCGCCCGCCTCGCCGTCCGGAACGGGTTTTCCGTCCGGGCCGAGCAGATCCACGTCAAAGAGCGGGGAGGGGCGGCCCATCGAGCCGAGCTTGTGCGGCCCGCCGGAGAAGTTGGCGATCGAGAGGGTGGTCTCGGTCTGGCCGAAGCCCTCCATGATCCGCAGGCCGGTCGCCTTTTCAAACTGCCGGTAGACCTCGGGATTGAGCGCTTCGCCGG
>JAFSSQ010000059.1 GCA_017450965.1 Clostridia bacterium | reverse complement strand
GAGAGCTTCACGCCGCGCTCGCCGATCTCGGTATCGTACCCGTCCTTCAGGGTCATCACCCAGTCGTGGATATTTGCGTTTTTCGCCGCCTCGATCATCCTCTCCTCCCCGGCGCCCGGGCAGCCGTAGAGGATATTGTCCCGGATCGTCCCGCCGAAGAGGAAGACGTCCTGCTGGACGATGCCGATATTTTGGCGCAGGCTCTCCTTTGTCAGCGTGCGGATGCTGCGCCCGTCGATTTTGATATCCCCGCTCTCAAACGGGTAAAAACCGGGGATCAGGTGGCAGATCGTCGTTTTTCCGCCGCCCGAGGAGCCGACCAGCGCCAGCGTCTTCCCCCGCTCCGCGGTAAGGGTAACGTGCCGCAGCACCTCGTCCGAGCTTTCGTACCGGAAGCTGACGTCGCACAGCTCCAGCCGGCCTTCCGCCCGGCCGAGCGGCTCCGCGCCCGGCTCGTCCTCCTCCTCGGGCAGTTCCATGATCTCCACGTACCGCTCAAAGCCGGAGGCGCCGTTGTGGAAGTTTTCGGTAAAGTTGATCAGCGTGTTGATCGGCCCGATAAAGAGAGAAACCGAAACGATGAACGCCGAATACTCGGCAAAGTCGATCTTCTCCGCGTAGAGAAAGAGCCCGCCCGCGATCAGGATGATCACGTTGAAAAGGTCGGTGATAAAGGACGTTCCCGCGTGGAACCGCGCCATCGCCCGGTAGGCCTTGCGGCACGCCTCCACGAAGGCGAGATTGCCGCGCTCGAACTTTTCTTCCTCTTTTGCCGCGTTGGTAAAGGCCTTCGTCACCCGCACGCCGGTCACGCTGCTCTCGATCGCCGCGTTGATCTGGGCGGTGGTCACCCGCCGCTCGGCAAACGCGTCGTGCATATCGCGCCGCGCCCGGATCGCCACCGCGAGCAGAAGCGGCACGGAACAGAAGACGATCATCGTCAGCGGCACGTTGATCGTGCAGAGATAGCAGAAGGAGCCGATCAGCATCACCGACCCGATCAGGACGTTTTCCGGTCCGTGATGGGCAAGCTCGCTGATATCAAAAAGGTCGGAGGTCAGGCGGGACATGATCCGCCCGGTCTCGTGACTGTCGAAAAAGGAAAAGGGCATCCGCTCCAGATGCGCGAACAGATCGCGCCGCATCTGCGCCTGCATCTGCACGCCGATCATGTGCCCGTAATACTGCACGAAATACTGCAGCCCGAACCGGCAGAGGTAAAGCCCCAGCACGATCCCGCCGGCGATGAGGATCCCGCGGTAATCCCGCTCCGGGATCAGCGTGCCGAGCATCCGGCGCGTCACGACCGGATAGATCAGCCCGATCAGCGAAATCAGCATCGACGCCGCCATATCCAGCGCGATCATCCCCTTGTGCGGTCTGTAATAAGAAAGAAACTTTTTCAGCATAAGCGCCTCCGTACGGGGAAATTATAACGGCTCCGGCGGGGAATGTCAACTTTTCCCGGGAAAAAAGGACGGATCAGGCGATCCGTCCCCGTTTGTTCAAATCTTTTTCAGCATCATCATCCCGGAGCCGAAGGGAAGGAGCCCCTCCCCGTCGGGGGTCAGCTCGTCCCAGGAGGACTGCTCCTCCCCGCAGACCTCGCGGCTCTCGCCGGTGTCGTAAAAACAGCGGCCGTCCGCCGTTTTCCACGCCGTTTCCCCGACCGTGAACGCCCCGTCCCGCAGGTCGGAGATCTCCCCGGCCGCGAGCGCGGCGGAAAGCTCCTCCCCGGAGAGACCCTCCGGGACCTTTACCCGGGTGAGAACGCGGCGGTCGGCGGTAAACTCGATCACGGCGTCAAAGGGCTGCAGCGCCTCGCGCCGCTCCTCTTCGTCCGCGCCGCGGGCGTCGAGATCCGCCTCAACCTCTCCGCGGGCGCAGAAACGGAAGTCCCCGCCGAGCAGCGCCATCGTCCGCTCGACCTTCCACACGCCGACAAGCCAGTTTGGCGCCGCTTCCCCGCCGTCTGGCGCCTGTTTGGCGGCGTCGGGATTTTTTTCGGGGGAGACCGCCCCGTCGGCGGTCTTTTTCATCGCGACGGCGAGAAAGCCGATCGAAAAGACCAGCCGCCCGTCCCGCACGGTAAGCGTTTCCGCGTTTTTCCGGAACGCGCCGTCCGGCAGCTCGAAAAAGCCGCCGAGGGTGTAGCGGTACTCGCCCGGCCCGGTCTGCTCCCAGACGCCGCTTTCCCTTTTCCCGCCGGCGGTATCCTCCATCACGACGGTATGATCCTCAAAAAAGGTAAAGGAGATCGCGGAAAAGTCCGCGCCGTCCTCGCTTTTGAACTCCGCGGCGGGGATATGCGCGAGATCGTCCGAGAGGGCGCTCACAAGATACTCCGCCCGCCAGGTCCCCGTGATAAAAACCAGTCCTTCGTACAGCTCCCGTTCGTTTGTCACCGCGAACCCCTCCTCCGTCTTTTACTTCTCTTCCGTCGGGGCGGGGTCCTTTGCCGTGCCGGTGGTCGCGGACGCGTACGCCTCGACGAGCTCCCGGGCTTCGTCGAGCTTTTCCCGCCCGACAAACAGGTCGCACCCGCAGCCGGTGAAGCCGGAAAGGACCCGCAGGGTCCCGCCGAAGGTGCGGTCTTTGATCATAGAGGGGATCCCCGCGTCGGAAAGCAGGGAGCGGAGCAGGTCGGCGCTGACCGAGTCGTCCGCCGTACAGAGATAGGCGACGTCCTTGTCCTCGTTGCCGCGGATGATCTTTTTGTCGTCGATAAACAGTCCCATTTCGTCCTCCTTTTTTCGGTTCCGGCTCGTTTGCCGGCTGTTTTACGGCTCCTCGCCGTAGAGGGAGAGCAGTTCTTCCTCGGCGGCGGAGAGTTTTTGCTGCAATTCGGCGCCCTTTTTGTATTCCTCGGCGGGCAGGGAGTAAAGCTCCTTCTCCAGCTCCGGGATCAGCGCCTCCAGCTCGGCGACGCGGGCCTGCCGCCGCTCTTTCTGCTTTTGCTCCCGGCGCAGGCGCGCCGCCTCCTCCTTGCGGGAGAGGTAGTCCGCCTTTTTGCCGGAGGGAGCCGCCGGCGCGTCCGTCGCGGCCGCGCGGCGCGCGCGCTCGGCTTCCGCCGCCGCAAGGAAGGTATCGTACCCCTCCTCGGCGGAGAGCGGGCAGGAGAAGATCCCGCCCTCTCCGGCGGGCTGAAGCTCCAGGATACGGGTGGCGATCCGGTCGATGAAGTACCGGTCGTGCGAAACAATCAGCGCGGTCCCCTCGTAGTCCTCCAGCGCCCGCTCAAGCGCCTCTTTGGAGGAAATGTCGAGGTGGTTGGTCGGCTCGTCGAGAAGAAGGAAGTTCGCGCCCGACCACATCATCTTGCAGAGGGCGAGGCGGCATTTTTCCCCGCCGGAGAGAGCGGCGACCGGCTTTTTCACATCGTCGCCGGAAAAGAGGAAGGCGCCGAGCAGGGTGCGCAGCTCCCGCTCCGTCTTGGCGGGGTAGGCGGCGGCGAGTTCCTCAAGGACGGTATTCTCCGGCGAGAGGCCGTGGTTTTCCTGATCGTAATAGGCGGGGCGGACGCCCGCGCCGAGGATCACGCTGCCGCGCAGGGGGACAAGCCGCCCGCAGAGGATGCGCATCAAGGTCGATTTGCCGGTCCCGTTCTGCCCGACGAGGAAGATCCGCTCCCCGCGCCGGACGGTGAAGTCGACGCCGGAGAAAAGATCCTTCCCCTCAAAGGACATGGCGAGATCCCGCACCGCGAGGACCTCGTTCGCGCCCGTCTCCGCCGCCGAAAAGGAGAGACGCATCTCCCTGCCGGGGCCTTCCGGACGTTCGTATTTTTCCATCCGCGCCAGCGCCTTTTCCCGGCTGGCGATGGTGATGAAGTTGCGCTCCCGCCCGAAGCGGCGCTGCTGCTCGATAAACGCTTCGATGCGCGCGATCTCCTTTTGCTGGAGCTTCCAGCGTTTTTCCTCAAAGGCGCGCTGCTCGTCGCGGAGCAGCTCGGTCTTCGAGTAGTTGCCGGGGTAGAGCTTCGCGCGGCCGGAGGAGATCACCAGCGTCTTGTTCGTGACCCGGTCGAGAAAATAGCGGTCGTGGGAAACGACGAGCAGGGTCTTTTTGTAGGCGGCGAGATAACTCTCCAGCCACGAAAGGGTAGGGAGATCGAGGTGGTTGGTCGGCTCGTCGAGGAGAAGAAGATCCGGCTCGGCAAAGAGGATGCGCGCGAGGGCGAGCCGGGTCTTCTGCCCGCCGGAAAGCGCGGAGACCGGCAGGGCTTTCTCCGCTTCGAGAAAGCCGGTCTTCTCGAGGAGACTGTCGCACCGGGCGCGGTACTGCCGGCCCCCCGCGGCGGTGAAGCGTTCGTTTTCCTCCGCGAGGCGGGAGGCGTCCTCCGCCCGCCCGAGGCCGGACTCCAGCTTTTGTTCCAGGGCGCGGATCCGGGCTTCCGCCTCCGGCAGCTCGGGCAGCGCCCCGAGCATATACTCCGCGACCGTCCCCGTACCGTCCGCCGCGGCGTTCTGCCCGAGACAGGCGACGCGCGTTCCCCGCGCGAGAGAAAAGGAGCCGCCGGTAGGCGCCTCCTTCCCCTCAAGGATGCGAAAAAGAGAGGTCTTACCCGCGCCGTTTGGCCCGATCACGCCGACGCGATCCCCCTCGTTCACCGCAAAGGTAACGGCGCGGAGGATCTCTTCGGCGCCGTAAGAGAGGGACACGCCGGAAACGGAAAGGATCGTCATACTTCCGGCCGCCCGTCCTTTTTTTCCTTTTTCTCCGAGCGGCGGATCTGCTCCAGCTCGTCGAGAAAGCTCTTGATATCGTCAAAATCGCGGTAGACCGAGGCGTAGCGGATATAGGAAACGGGGTCGATCACCCGCAGCTTCTGCAAAACGAGGCGGCCGATCTCGTCGCTCGTGATCTCGCCGCTCAGGGAGTTCTGCAGCTCGTTTTCCACCTCGTCCACGATCGCCTCGCTGTTCACCGGGCGCTTGTGGCAGGCCTTGAGGATGCCGGCGGCAAGCTTATGCCGGTCGAAAAACTCCTTGCTCCCGTCCTTTTTGATCACCATGATCTGCACGTTGTCCACGACCTCGTAAGTCGTGAAACGCCGCCCGCAGGAAAGGCATTCCCTGCGGCGGCGGATGCTGGCGTTTTCATTGACCGGACGGCTGTCAAGGACCTTGCTTTCCGCGTATCCGCAGCCGGGACATTTCATAACCGTACCTTCCTTTCGGAACCGTCGTTTTTTCTTATTTTAGCACAGTTTTCATACGCTGTCAATTCTTTTTGCGGCGGGGAGCGCTTCGGCGGGAACGGAAAAAACGCCCGAACGTCCGCGGGGGACTTGACAAGCGCAAAGGAAGGGAGTATAATACGAGCGTTCATAAAATGACACGTGGCGGAAGAAATCTGAACGCCGCTGGCGATGAAAAGGATTTTTTATGCTGAAAAAACACGAGTTCGATCTCCTGAACTTATTTCTGACCGACAAAACAAGCGCCCGTCTCTCCCAGCGCGGGCTCGCCGCGCGGCTTTCCCGCTCGGTCGGCGCCGTGAGCGGAGACCTCGCCGCCCTGCTTGCCCGCGGAGAGATCCAATCGGGCCAAAACGGCTACGAGGTAACGGCGGCCGGCGCCGCCGCGATGGAGCCCTACCGCGTGGACAACGCGGTGATCATGGCGGCGGGGATGTCGAAGCGGTTCGCCCCGCTCTCCTACGAAAAGCCGAAGGGACTTCTGCGCGTCAAGGGCGATATCCTGATCGAGCGGGAGATCGAGCAGCTGCAGGCGGCGGGGATCGGGGACATCACCCTCGTCGTCGGCTACATGAAGGAAAAGTTCTTCTATCTCGAGGAAAAGTACGGCGTTTCCATCCGGGTAAACGAGGACTATTACAAGTACAACAACACCTCGACGCTCATGTGCGTGCCCGACCTGCTCAAAAACACCTATATCTGTTCAAGCGACAACTATTTCCCGGAAAACGTGTTCGAGCGGTACGTCTGGCACGCCTACTACTCCGCCGTCTACGCAGACGGAGAGACGAACGAATACTGCCTGTCCTGCGCGCCGTCCGGCCGGATCCGGCGCGTGACGGTCGGCGGCAGAGACAGCTGGTATATGCTCGGGCACGTGTATTTCGACCGCGCGTTCTCCGGAAAGTTCCGGGAGATCCTCGAGCGGGAGTATCCTCTCCCAGAAACGAAGGAGATGCTCTGGGAGGATCTTTACGCCAGACACGTGAAAGAGCTTGATATGGAGATCCGCCGATACCCCGACGGGAGCATCTTCGAGTTCGATTCGCTCGACGAGCTGCGGCTGTTCGACCCCGCCTATCTCAACAACGCGGACTCCCGGATCATGGAGAATATCTGCCGGGTGCTTTGCTGCGAGGAGAAGGATATCGAGGAGATCAAAGCGATCAAAGCGGGACTGACGAACACGTCTTTTTCCTTCCGGGTCGGCGAAAACAAATACGTTTACCGGCACCCCGGCGCCGGCACGGAAAACTATATCGACAGAAAGAGCGAAGCGTTTTCCATGAAGGTCGCGGCGCGGCTCGGGCTGGACGACACCTTCCTTTACATGGACGAAAAAGAGGGCTGGAAAATCTCCCGCTTCATCGAGGACGTGCGCGAGCTGGATTATCATAACAGGGAGCAGGTCGCGACCGCGCTCTCGATGATGAAAAAGCTGCACGCCGAGAACGTCCGCTCGGATTTCGATTTCCTGATCTGGAACAAGACCGAGGAGTTCATCGAACGGCTGAAAGAGACCGGAAAGCTCGAGATCCGGGATTTCGACGAGCTCTACGCGCTCATGAAGACCGTGAAGGACGCGGTGACCTCGGACGAATACGCCGCCCTCTGCCTCTGCCACTGCGACTGCTATTCGCCGAACTTCATCCTCGACAAAACCGGCAAGATCTACCTGATCGACTGGGAGTATTCCGGCAACGACGATCCGGCAAGCGACGTCGGCACCTTCGTCTGCTGCTCGGACTACACCTTTGAAGAAGCGCTGAACGTGATCCGCGTCTATCTCGGCCGGGAGGCGGAAAAGAAGGAGCTCGGTCATTATCTCGGATATATCGCGCTGGCTTCCTACTACTGGTACGTCTGGGCGCTCTATCAGGAATACCGGGGCAACGCGGTAGGCGACTACCTCTACCTCTGGTATAAAAACAGCAAATTCTACGCCAAAAAATCACTCGAATGCTATGAGGAGGAAAAGAATGAAAAGTAAAGGAAAAAACGAAGTGTCCATCGAGCAGATGATCTACGATGAGACCGAAAAGCGTCTCGTCGCGATGGCGGATGAAAGCTACGAGTTCCCGCCGAAAGCCACCGCCGCCGACTATATCGCGATCGGCGCGCTCGTCGGCGTGTGCGTCCTGCTCGTCGTACTGTGCGCCGCGGGGGTGATCGTCTGATGGCAAGTACCAGGAACGCGGATTATATCCGTCAGGAGACGATCACCGGCGTCGTGCCGATGCTCAAAGGAGACCGGCAGTATTCCTTCTGGGATCTGTTCCTTTCCACAAGCGGCTTTGCGATCGCCACCTGGTGCTACACGCAGGGTGCGTACGTCGCGCAGTATCTGTCGCTGAAGCAGATGCTGATCAACATCTTTTGCTTCAATATCATTTTCGTTTCGATCGAGTGTATCCCGGTGTTTTTCGCCGTGCGGTACGGGATCGACCTTTGGGTATGGCTGCGGTCGGTGCTGGGCATCAAAGGCGTCGCGATCCTCGCCACGGTCATCAGCTTCGCCAATTTCGGCTGGTACGCGGTAGATTCCCAGCTGTTCGCCTCGTCGATGATCAATCTCTTCAAGTACTTCGGCATCGAGTTGAGCGGTCCGGTCTGGAAGCCCGCGTTCGGCGTTCTCTGCGTCCTGCTCGGCACGCTGATCGCCCTCGGCGGGCCGGACGTGATCAAATGGACGAGCCGGTTCCTCGTCACGGCGCTGCTCATCGTCGGCGTGATCGTCGTCGGGCTCTGCTTCTTCGCGGTGCCGATCGGTCAGATCGCCGCAGTCAAGCCGGATCTTGCGGACTTTGAAAACAACCGGCTGCTCGCCTTTATGACCACGGCGGAGGGCAACGTCGCCTTCGCGTTCTCCTGGTCCACGCAGGCGCTCGTCCTGCCCCGCCTCTGCAGAAGCGAGCGCAAGGGCTATTGGGCGACCTCCCTCTCCTACGGCGTCGTCGCTCCCTTCTTCGTCGCCGCCGGCGGCGTGATGGCGCTTGCGATGTTCGTGCGCACCGGCGTATACGAAAGCGATCCCACCGTCATGCTCGCCACGCTCGGCGGTCCGGTCTTCTCGCTTCTCAGCCTGCTCATGGTCGCGTTCGCCAATATCGGCACGCAGGGCAGCGGCTCCTACGTCAACTGTATGATCATCAAGAGCGGACTTCCCAACGTCAGCTATAAGCTGCTCGTCTGGATCTCCTTCTTCTACGTCAGTCTGCTCACCGTCTGGGGCTGGGTGATGGAGAACTTTGCCTCCTTCATTTCCCTCGCGGCGTATCTGCAGGGACCGATCATCGGGATGATCGTCGTGGACTACCTGATCGTGAAAAAGCGAAAGCTATCGCTGAAATCCGCGTATTTCATCAAAGGACACGACGCCTACCGGTTTACCGGCGGCTTCAACCTCGTCGGGATCGGCGTGCTCTGTATCTCCTTTGCTTTGGGGATGCTCTTCGTTTACAACCCGCTGACGGGCGAGGCGATCAACAGAGGGATCTTCTACGTGACGACCGGCAGCGGCTTCACCGCGATCTGCGGCGGACTCCTTTACTACCTCGCCAGCCTCACGCCGCTGAAAAAGTATATGCTCCGCGACAGAAACGATCTTGAGATCGTCTGACCAAACCGGAAAAAATCTCCGGGACGAAAAACGTCCCGGAGATTTTTTCAAAAGCGCGCCCCGCAAAACGCGGCGGATCCGGACCGATCAACTTGACATCGGCGCACGGCGGTGATATAATGTTTCGAGAAATCATTCTTTCCGACAGAAATCTGCCAAAGGGGCAAGGGGGTCGCAATGTCTTTCGGAAGCGCGCTTTATCAGCTGATTTTAGGACCGCTCGAATTGTTTTTTGAGACGGCTTTTTCTTTTGCTTATCATATTCTCGGGAACGCGGGCGTTGCCATCATCTTTTTCAGTCTGGCGATGAACTTCCTCGTCCTTCCTCTTTACCGGCGCGCGGACGCGCTGCAGGCGGAGGAGCGGGACAGAGAGGCCAGACTGCGCCCGTGGGTCACGAAGATCAAAAAGACCTTCAAGGGCGACGAGCGCTACATGATGCTCCGCACGTTTTACCGGCAGAACGGCTATAAGCAGACCGACGCGCTCAAGGGCTCTCTTTCTCTTTTGCTCGAAGTGCCGTTTTTCATCGCGGCGTACCGGTTTCTTTCCGGGCTCGAACTGCTCCGCGGCGTCAGCTTCGGCCCGATCCGCGATCTCGGCGAGCCGGACGCGATGATTGTGCTCGGCTCCGTCAGCGTGAATCTTCTGCCGCTGCTGATGACCGCCGTCAACCTCCTCTCCGCGTCGATCTACCTCAAAGGGTTCCCCCTGAAAAGCAAGATCCAGCTTTACGGCGCGGCTTTCATCTTCCTCGTTTTGCTCTACGACTCCCCCGCGGGCCTTGTGTTTTACTGGACGCTGAACAACCTCTTTTCCCTTGCCAAAAACATCTTCTGCAAGCTGAAGCGTCCCGGCAGGGCGCTTGCGTTCCTTTCGATGCTCGCCGGCGTCGGAGCGGCCCTCTTCCTTCTCTTCCGTCCGCTTTCCGCCGCGCGCCGGGAGATCGTTGCGCTGGCGGCATGCGCGCTGCTGGCGCTGCCCTTCCCGCTTTCTCTTCTCGCCGCCCGCCGGAAGGCGCGGCGCCCCGCGGCGGAACAGCCGGAACCGAGCGAAAAGGAGAAAAAGTCGCGCGACAGACTCTTTCTCTTCTGCGCACTCGCGCTCGCTCTGCTGACCGGCGTGATGATCCCCGCCTCGGTGATCGCCTCCTCCCCCGCGGAATTCGTCAACGCGATGCGCTACGTCTCTCCTCTGCGGTATATCGTCAGCTCCGCGCTCTACGCCTTCGGGACCTTTGTGATCTGGTTCGGCGTGTTTTACAAGCTCGCATCCGACAAGGGAAAACGCGTGATGAGCGCTCTCGTCTGCGCGCTCGCCTGCGCCGCGCTCGTCGATCATCTCTTTTTCGGCGAGGGCTTCGGCACGCTTTCCTCCACGCTCGTCTACGTATCCTATCCGAACATCTCCGCCTTGCGGATGCTCGTCAACGCCGCGGTCCTGCTGCTCCTTTCCGCTCTTGTGATCCTCGTTTGCTTTAAAAAGCTCCGCTTCGTTCAGACGGTCGCACTGATCCTCTGTCTTTCCGTTCTGGGGATCTCCGTTTTCAACGTCGGCGATATCCGGAGCCAGCTGAAAACCGTCAGCGCCGCGGCTGAAAAGGCGAGGGAAGGAGAACCGGTCATCAGCCTGAGCAAAAAGGGGCAGAACGTCGTCGTGATCATGCTCGACCGCGCCGTCGGCTCGTTTTTGCCGTTCATTATGGAGGAGAAGCCGGAGCTGAAGGAAAAATTCGACGGCTTTACCTATTATCCGAACACCATTTCCTACGGCTCCAACACTCTCGTCGGGTCCCCCGCGCTTTTCGGCGGATACGAATACACGCCGGAAAACCTGAACCGCCGCTCCGATACGCTGATGCCGGACAAACACAACGAAGCGCTGAAGGTCATGCCGGTCCTGTTCGACCGAAGCGGCTGGTCTGTCACGGTGTCGGATCCGACCTACGCCGGATACGGCTGGATCCCCGATCTTTCGATCTTCGACGAGTATCCGACGATCCGCAAGTTCATCACGCTCGGCAAGTTTGCGGCGGACGAGTATTACGAGCCGGAGGCAATCAACGACGAGTTGCTTGACCGGAACTTCTTCTGCCACGCCGTTTTCCGCATCGCGCCGTCCTTCCTCCAGTATACCGTGTACAACCACGGAAAATACAACTCGGCGAAAGCGCTCGGAGAGCCGGAGAGCGAACCGGAAACCCCCGCTTCGGAAGAGCCGGAAATCACCTATTCCACGGTCTCTCAGGACCGGTCGGGCGTTTCCGTCTCCCAGGGGGTGAGCGAGGTCTTCATGAAGCCCTACGCGGTCCTCAAAAACCTTTCCGCGATCACGAAGATCACCGATCACGAAAAAGGCGAGTTTTTGCTTTTTACAAACGATACGACGCACGAGCCGATGCTGCTCAAGGAGCCGGAATACGAGCCGGCGGGGTACGTTGACAATACCCGCTACGACGAAGAGCACCGGTACCGCGTCGACTGGAACGGCAACAAGGCGGAGCTGCGCACCGAAAACGTGATGATCCATTATCACGCGAATACGGCGAGCCTGCTGAAGCTTGCCGACTGGTTCGATTATCTGCGCGAATGCGGCGTTTACGACAACACGAGGATCATCGTGGTTTCCGACCACGGCTGGTCGATCGGGGATTTTGAGCAGTCGCTGTACGGAAACAGCTGCTACGACGGCTTCGCCCTTTACAACCCGCTGCTGCTCGTCAAGGACTTCGGCGCGACCGGCTTTTCTATCGACGATACGTTTATGACGAACGCGGACACGCCGGCTCTCGCCGCGGACGGGCTGATCGGGAACGCCGTAAATCCGTTTTCCGGGAAGGCTCTGAAAAACGGGGAAGCCAAACAAGGCGAGCAGCATATCATCTATACAAACGACTGGCAGACGAGCGTCAACAACGGCTATCAGCTCCTTCCGGCGACGTGGCATTCCGTGCATGACAACATTTATGACAAGAACAACTGGCGCAAAATAGGGGACGGCCTCGTCCTTCCGCTTGAGTGAACGGAGGTGAAGAGATGAAACTGCTTTATATCGATCCCGGCACGGGCAGTATGCTTTTTACCATCCTCATCGGCGTGCTCGGCGCGGCGGTGTTCGCGCTGCGCGGCGCGCTGATCAAGCTCCGTTTCCTCTTCAGCGGGGGCAAAAAAAGCGCCGGCGACGAAAAACGCCTGCGCACGGTCATCTATTCGGACAGCAAACGGTACTGGAACGTCTTCCGCCCGATCTGCGACGAGTTGGAGGCGAGAGGGGAACCGGCGGTCTATATGACCTCCTCCCCGGACGACCCCGCGCTGAAAACGCACTATCGGCATATCGCCTGCGAGTTCATCGGCGAGGGGAACAAGGCGTTCGCCAAGCTGAATATGCTGAAAGCCGATCTTCTCCTTTCCACCACCCCGGGGCTGGACGTTTACCAGTGGAAACGCTCCAAGGACGTCGCCGTATACGCGCACATCCTGCACGCGGTGAGCGACGCCACCCTCTACCGGATGTTCGGGCTCGACTACTACGACGCGGTCCTCCTCTCCGGCGGCTATCAGGAGCAGCAGATCCGCGCGCTGGAAGAGGCGAGGGGGCTGAAAAAGAAGGAGCTCTTCGTCGTCGGTCAGCCGTATATGGACGAGCTTCTGAAGCGGAAGGAGACCGAACCGGCGCCGGAAAGCGCGGAAAAGACCGTGCTCCTCGCGCCGTCCTGGGGTCCGAGCGCGATCCTGGCGAAATACGGGGAAAAGATGATCGACGCGCTGCTTGCCACCGGGTACCGGATCGTCATCCGCCCGCATCCGCAGTCCTTCCTCTCCGAAAAGGAAATGATCGACTCTCTCACGGCGAAGTACCCGGAGAGCGAGCGCCTGGAGTGGAACCGGGACAACGACAATTTCGGCGTTCTGAGCCGCGCGGATATCATGATCTCGGACTTTTCCGGCGTGATCTTCGACTACTCGCTTGTGTTCGGGCGGCCGGTGATCTACGCGGACACAAGCTTCGACCCGTCGCCGTACGACGCGTGCTGGCTCGAGGAGGAGCCGTGGACCTTCCGCACGCTGAAAAAGATCGGCGTGCCGCTCGCTTTAGAGGATCTTGACGATATGAAGGCGAAGATCGACGGCGCGCTGGCAAGCAAAGAACTGAAAGAAAATCTCGTGCAGGCGAGAGAAGAGTGCTGGCAGAACAGAGGCACCTCCGCCGCGGCGGTCGTCGACTGTCTGAAAAAACTGCTTGCCGACGTCGATGCCGCGCGGGAGCCGGGCGGCAGTGAAGTTTGCGGCAACGCCGCAAGTGAAGTTTTGCCTCCGGCAAAGTGAAGCGCTGCTGGGCAGCGTGAAGCTCGCCCCCTCCGGGAGCAGAAGCCGCGCTCCTCACGACGCGCGGCAATGAAATCCGCCTCCGGCGGATGATATCCACCCTCCGGGCGGATGAAATCGCTCTGCGAGCAATGATATCCGCCGCTTTGCGGCGGGTGACAGTTACAAAAAGAAAAAGCGGCGGGAGATAAACCCCCGCCCTACATAAAAAGAGGGTGCGTATCCCCCATGTAGGGCAGGGGCTTGCTCCTGCCGCAACGCTAAAGAAGAAAGCCGACCCATTCTTACCGGGTCGGCTTTCGTATTTGTTTCGCTATGAACACGCTTTCTCTAATTCTTTACCCTTTTCAAAAAGTCTTTTGCCTACTTTTCTTCAGAAAAGTAGGTGCCTGCTTTTCTTCAGAAAAGCAGGTGCTTTTCTGAAGAAAAGGAAGGTTTCGTTTCTTACGCTTGTTTCTTTTTGATCAGGATAAAGGCGACGACGCCGGCGGCGACGATGGCGACGGCGATGAGGATCCAGACGTAGACGGGGACGCCGCCGGTCGGCTCGGTCTGCGCGGCGGGCGCGGTGGTCACGGCGGGATCGACGGCCTTGGTCTCGGTCGCTTTAGTGCCCGGCGCTTCGGTGTCGGTCGATTTGGTTCCGGTCGCTTCGGTGGTCTCCGTCGCTTTGGTCTCCGGAGCGTTGGTCTCCGGGGCTTGCGTTTCGGGCGCTTCTGTTTCGACCGGGTCGGTCTTCGGGGTCACGTCCGGCTTGGCGATCTTGATATCCGGGACCTGGCCGTCCGAATCCTTCAAATCTTCAAAAAAGGACTTAATCGTTTCGTACATCGGGTCCGCTTTGGTCAGGTTGGTCGTGTAGAGGGTGGTGCCGTTCTTGAAGAGGGTGGACTTGTTGGGCGTGTAGCTGCAGACCCACTCAAAGAGGTCGATGGTGCCGGAGATCCAGTTGAACTCAAAGGAGTCCCAGGTGGTATCCTGCGTGCAGCCGTAGAAGTTTTTGATATGGGCGTTGCCGTAGATCCACATTTTCACGTTGCCGAGCTCGATGCCGTTCGGATAGGCGGAGGAGCCGTGGAGAACGGTCACGTCGGCGTTGCCGCCCACGCGGACGTACGCGGTGCCGGAATAGGTACCGAGGATGTTGCGGGAGAAGGGGAGGATGTAGATCTTACTGCCGGAAAGGACGGTAATCGAGGTGTCTTTATCGCTCGTCAGCGGCGGGTCGTCCTGATCGTTCTGATAGCCGCCCATCACGGTAAAGGCCTTGGCGATGCTGCCGCCGGTCAGTCCGGCGGGGCCGGAGATGTCCACTCCCTCGCCGATCGTGATCGGGTGATGCTGCCCGACGATCATGATATTGTTCTGGAGAGCTTTGAAATTGATCTGCTCAAAGGTCGTTTCGCCCCAGCAGACAAAGCGGCAGGCGGGCTCCGGGTTGGCCTGATAGACCGCACCGCTCTGGCGGTAGTCGACGCCGCCGTAGAGAGAGGTGAAGGTCACGGAGCCGACGTATTCCTCGCCGTAGGAGAAGGTAAACTCCTGCGTGAAGACACCGCAGACGACGACGGTGCAGTCTTTGGAGAGGTCGAGCGCGTCGTAGGCGTCAAAGAGGTCTTCCACCGCCTGGTCGGGGGAGGAGCCGTCTCCCTTGCCGCCGTCCTTGACGTAAACGACCGTTCCCTTCTCCGCCGCGGATACGGGCAGAGCGGCAAAGAGAGAAACAACCATCGCGAAGACTAAAAAGAGCGCCGGGATAAGTCTGTTTTTCATGATCGGAAAATCCTTTCTCTTATAACTTTTTCAGGACGGATCCGCCGGGAAGCGTTCCGTTACGTTCACAAACTGTGCGTCGCTCACCGCGACGTTCTTCGGGAGCTCGAGGGAGACGGTGTGCTCGCCTTTTTTGAGAAGAAGGGGCACGTACACGACATTCACCTCGCCTTCCGCGACGGTCTTGCCGGTCTTGCGGAGCGGGACGACGGTGTATTTCTGCCCGTCGACCTTCAGCGTGCAGTTGACGAGTTTGCCGGACACGTTGGTAAAGGTGAGCTTCAACCATGCCTCGCTGTCGGTATCGGAAACGGCGGTCCAGCTGCCGTTCTCTCCCGAGAGGGAGCCGGCGGAGGTCTCCTTGATCCGTACCAGCGTGAAATTGTCGGCCAGGGCGTATTTGTGATCTTTTTCCGAGTCGAAGGCGACGCCGAGGCGCATCGTTTCCGCCGACGCGGTGAACACGAGGATCCGGCGAACGTAATCCTGCGTGTCAAAGAGTGCGGTGGAAACGCGGCCGGTCCCGTCCGTCTGTTCGGCAAAGAGGGTCAGGGTGGTGCCGGTGGAGGCGAAGAGGTAGGCGGTGAGACGGTAGGTCTCCCCGACCTTCAGGCCGGAAAGCTCGGTCGCGGCAGAGGAGCCGCCCTCCGCCCCGACGAGCTTAAGGGAATAGTCGCCGGTGCAGCCGGGGTCGGCCGCCTCGACCGTCCCCGTTTCCTTCCGGAAGGGGGCGAGCGTTCCGTCCTCAAAGCCGTAGTTGGCGATCACGACGGTATCCATTTTCGTTTGCGGCTCCTCGGGGATATAATAGACGCCGTCCTCGATCTTCCCGCCGTTTTCCAGCAGGATGCTCTCAAAGTTCTTCTGATATTTGTCGAGGATGTCGGCGACCTTGATCCGTTCGGGGAGGTTGGCGGCGAACATCCACACGCCCTCGCGGGTGTCCGGGACGGCGCGGTTGATGATCTCCGTTTGGCCGTCCTGCCAGACGTAGCCGAGCGCCTCCTCGGGGATCGCCTGCATCCCGAGCATCACGCCGACGATGCCGACGCCCACGGGGGTGGTGCTGTCCCCGCCGTGCCCGGCGAGGGAGATGATCTTGAGGGTCTGAACGTAGTCCCCTTCCCCGAAGATCAGTCCGAGCAGGATAAAGGCGCAGTTGATGCTCGTTTCCCCGACGCGGGACTCCATCCCGTAGTAGGGGATACAGAGCTCCTCGTCGGCGGCTTTGGCGGCGCGGCGCCAGTCGTCGCCGTATTTTTTCTTCAGGGCAAAGCAGCGCTCGATCACCTCCCGCTGCCAGGTGCCCTCGGGCAGGGTCATGTCCGCCGCGCGGGCGATCATCGCGGAGAGATCGGTCTCAAAGTACGCCATCGCGTACATCACGGTGAAAAACCGCGCCCAGAGGTAGCTGTCCCGGTCGCCGGTGACCTGCGCGAAGAGGTCGACCAGATCCGCCGTGACCTCCGGCATCCCCGCCGCGCTCATCCCGAGCGTTTCGTTGGCGATATACGGCTCGCCGCATTGGGAATAGCGGTTGCCGCACTCGGCGTCGCCGAGGAAGGGCGTGGAGTAGCCCTTGTTTTTGGCGATGGCGTAGGCGCCGTAGGAATGGTTGCCGCCGCCCATGTCGTAGATATTATACTTGACCCAGTCCTCCCCGATCACGCGGGCGGCAAAGGTCCCGTACTGCGCGTACATATCCTCGAGGATATACTGATTGAAGATATCGATGCTGTAATCGTCGTCGATGTAGATATCCCAGAGCCCGGTCGAGGCGTTTTTCACAAGCCGGGAGTCCCGCTTGCAGTACTTGTTGTAGACGGCGTAGGGGCCCTGGCAGATCTTGAACCAGGAGTCCGGCATGGCGATCCGCGGTTCGCCCGAGGAATCGACCGAAAACTCAAACCCGGTGAGAAAGCCGATCAGCTGGGAGAGAAAGCCCGCCAGCGTCTTGTCGCGGTAGGTCTCGACCGAAAGGGCGCGGTAGGCGACGGACGGATCGGGTAAAGAGCCGGAAGCGTCCGTCGTGTCGGCGCCCGCCGGATCGCCGCGGTCGCACGCGGCGAAAAGCGGCAGGCAGAGAGCGAGCGCCAGGAAAAGGGAGAGAAAACGGGTAAACGGTTTCATACGCGGTTCCTTTTTTGAGGGACTCATTTCGCGGCGAAGAGCTGTTCGTTGAGCGTTTCGATATCCCTCTCCGCTTTGCGGGAGTAGGAGGAGAACATGGAGGAGAAGCGGGTGGAGAAGCCGGTGGAGAGCTGCTCGATCGCGCTCTTGTAGGTGCCGACGTCGTAGATATAGCCAACGTCGTAGAAGCGGTTTTCGATCTCGATCGTGATCATGTCGGCGCTTTCCTCGTCGCGGACGGTGCGGCCGACCAGGGTCTTTTCATAGTACGCGGGCGTCACGAGCTCGCGGGAGATCTTCGCAAGGTACTCCATCACGGTACTGGTGCGTTCGGCGTTCTCGCAGCAGTTCGGCACGCAGATAAAGGAAGCGTCCCAGCCGCCGAAGGGGGTATAGTAGTTCTCCTGCTGCTCGTCGAGCTTCGGCAGCGGGATGATGCCGTAGTCAAGCTCGGTATCGCGGAAGTAGTGGAACATGATATGCTCGCCGGCGCGGAAGAGGCACTTGCCGTCCGAGAACATCCCGACGGCGGAGGAGGAGCTCGTCTGGCCGTTCAGGCAGTGGTTGCGGTCCATCGTCATCTCCACAAAGGAGACGATCGCTTTTTCCGCCCGCTCGGTGCTGAGGGTCAGCTTGATCTCGCCGCCGTCCACCTTGGCGATCTGCTCGCCCGCCGTGCCGAGGAAGGAGATGACCGTGCTCTTGATATAGACGAAGCCGTAGCGGTCCTGATCGTTCATCACGTTATTGCCGTCGAGATCCTCGGAGATCTGCAGAACGTACTCCTTCATCGCGTCGAAGGTCCATTTCCCCTCGCGGACGGTGTCGTAGGGCATCTCCCAGTTCTTTTCGCGGAACATATCCTTGTTGAAAACGAGGTTGTACATCGCCATCGTCGTCGTCAGGCTGATATCGCCGGTGGTGAAGTAGATATGCCCGCCGAAGCTGACGTCGCGGTTGATGTTCTGATCCCACCAGACCTGGCTGAGATCGAGGTACCCGTAGTTCGAGAGGTCCCTCAGCTCGCCCGCTTTGGCAAGTTTGCCGGCGTCGTAGGTGGCGATCACGCCCATGTCGTACTCGTTGTCGCCGGCTTTGTTCGCGGTCAGGATCTTCTGATAGCCGGTGTTGGTGGAGCTGTAATCGGCTTTGCCGACCAGCTTGATGTCCAGCTCCTCGGCGGCGCGTTCGTTGCGGCGGAACTGCGCGTCCTCGATGACGGTGGTGGCGGTATCGAGAGCGCCGAAGTCCTGGAGCACGTCGCCGGAGGCGTTGAGGTTGGTCATCAGGATATTGAACTCATACCCGTCGTAGGTGTCTTTGGAGATATAGTCCTGACGGGCGAAGGGATCCGCCTCGCCCGGGACGGGTTCGGTCTGGTCGCCGGCCGCCGTGGTTTCGGCGGGCGTCTTTTCACTGCAGGCGGGAAGGATCAGCATCAGAAAAGCAAGGAAAAGACAGAGAAGAGCGGTTGTTTTTTTCATCGGTTTCCTCCAAGAGCGGCGAGATACGCCGTTTTTTCAAAGATCTCGAACTTCATTTCGCCGGGGGCGAGGCGCGCGCCGCGCGCCTCCGCTTCCTCGCGGTCGGAGAGGTTATAAAGGACGCGCAGGATCCGCCGGCCGTCCGCGCTCTCATATTCGCTCTGCCGGACGGAGGCGGGCAGGGCGGAAACGTCCTCCGCCGTATAGCGTCCGTCAAAGAAGAACTCGCCGTATTCCTTCATCTTCCCGGCGCACCAGCCGATCACCTCGGCGTATGCCGGCTCGCGGCTGAGATCGGCGCGGCAGACGTACAGCTCCGCGTCGTACCGGAGCCCGTGCAGGAGCGCCGTTTTCAGGCATTTTTCAAAGTCGCCGTCCGCGCCGCGCACGCCGCGGTTGGTGGTAACGACCTCGGGGAAGGTGTAGCGGAAAAGGGCGGGGAACGCGTCGCTTCTCGGTTTGAGATCGACGTTGATCAGCCCGTGCAGGAACTGCGTGTAGGAAGCGGCGATATCGGTGACGATCTCGGCGGCGAAGACCTTATCCTCCCGCTCGCACAGCTCGAGCGCCCGGTCGAAGATCTTTTTGTGGTAGATCCACTCCTCGTCGACGCGCGCGCCATGCTCGTGCCGGTCGTTGAAGCAGGGCTGATGCGGGCAGGCGCCGTAGCAGTCGGCGAAAACGCAGTCCGCGCCGAGGTCGCTCATCTGCCCGAACTGGGAGAGGAGCTGATCCCGCCAGCGTTCGGTCCCCGCGCAGCAGAGCGGGAACTGGACGGCGCCGTACGAGGCGCGCAGCTCGCCCTGCCCGGGGTAGACGAAGGCGGGGCGGTACTCGTTGCCGTTGATATCGAGAAGCCGGACCTCCTCGCCGTACTCGCGGTAGAAGTCGCTTTGCGGATCCATGAAGTGGCAGTTGCACTCGAGGATCACGCGGCCGCCGAGGGCGCGGATCTTCTCAAACGCCTCGGACAGCTCTTCAAACGCGCCGGGGTACGCCTCGGTGTAGTAGGGATAGTTGCGATCCATCCCCTCCTTCCACCACGCGAAAACGAAGACCGTGTCGATCCCGCGCTTTTTGCCCTCGAGGAAGGCGGCGGGCAGGTCCTTTGCCTTGTAGTAGTCCTCGCCGTACTGGGAGCGCATGATGATCCGCTGCCAGCCGGTCATCTTCTTCACCCAGTCCGCTTTCTTTTGAACGGTGAAGAAATGGGCGTCCGCCCACGCGCGGTAGGTCTTTGCGCCCTCTCGCCAGTCGCCGTCGAGCAGTCCGACGACGGAGGCGGGAAGGGTCAGCTTCTCCCCCGGACGCGCCATCGGAAAGTGGTCAAAGCCGAGCATCATCTCGGTCTTTTCGCGCCGGATGCGCTGGCGGACCGTCTGGAAGCAGTAGCGCATCTTTTCGTCGTACCGGGCGAGGTAAAGGAACTTCTCCCCGCTCTGCACGCCGAACCAGCTCATCGAGGCGCGCGGGTAGGGCTGATGCCAGAAGATCTCCTCGTCGTTGTGGTGATAGTAGTCGCCCTTCTGATCCCGGAGCCACTTCCAGGGGTTGACGATCCGGCGCCCCAGCCCCGTCGGCACGAAGAGCTGATCCTCCGCCTTCTCCCCGGAGAGCTCGTCAAAGCAGGCGAGGGGACAGAAGCACTCGTTCACGCGCACGCCCGTCTCGCGGTTCTCCACGGTCGGCGTGAAGGAGAGAAGCTCTCCCTCCCTCCGCACCGCGACCGAGAAGGAGATCTCGTACTCGTCGCCGTACGCGGAGAGAAGACGCGGGTAGGCGAGGATCAGCGCGCCGTCCTCCTCCCGCACCGTTCCCTTCTGCGCGTGAGAATAAACGGGGATCTCGGTGCGCAGCCCGTCGTCGAGGATCAGGCGCCAGAGGTCGCCGCCGTGGGAGGCGGCTTCCGGTTTTTCGTTCAGGAAAAAGCCGGCGACGGCGCCGTCCTCCGAAGTATAAAAGGTCAGATTCTTGGTTTGGATCCGCATCACGCAGCCCTTTCGGTTTTTTCAAAGATTTGACAAAAGAGGAAGAAAAGCCAACGCGGACTTTATCTAACTCATACAAATCTATTATAGCGGAAACCGCGCCGCTTTTCCATACACCAAAATAGAGAAGTTTTTCAAAATATGAAACCTTTTTCCCCGAAAAACCTTGCTTTTTCTTTCCCCTTATGGTACATTGGAGGGGAAAGGGGGGAGGACGGTGTTTTCCTTTGATCTGAACGCCCTGCCGAGCGTGAAGATGACCGGCAAGGTCCGGGAGCGGCGGGGCTGGAGCCACAACGGCCGCGCCATGTCGGAAAATCTCTTTGTGTTTTTCCACGGGGGGGAGTGCGTGTTCGAGATCGCCGGGCAGACGTTTTCCTACGCCCGCGGGGACGTTGCCATCGTGCCGAAGGGGGTCTGGTACCGCCCGCACACCGCCTCCTTCTGCGAATATACCTTTTTCCACTTCGACGGGGAGCTCTCTCCCTGCGACGGGGACGAACTCCCTCTCCCCGCCATGCGGGACCTGCCCGCCGGGATGCCCCGCTACGGGGTCCTCACCGAGGAGGAAACGCGCCTCTTTTTCTCTTATAAAGTCTCCCTCGGCGCCGCCCTCCCCGACGCAGAAGTGCTGCTCTCCCGCGCCGTGACGCCGGAGTACGCCGCGAGGAGCCTGCACCGTCTCCGCACCTCCATCCGCTTTTCCGAGCTGCTGCTCACCGTCTCCCAGAGCTTCTGCGAGCAGCTCTCCCCGGAGACCTCCCTTCCGCCCACCGTCGCCCGGATCATCGCCTTTGTGAGGGAGAATTACACCCGGCGCTTTTCGCTGGAGGAGCTCTCCGACCACGTCGGCGCCTCCAAGCAGTACTGTATGCGCGCCTTCAAGCACCGGATGGGCACCACGATCAACGACTATCTTCTCGACCTGCGGATGCGCCACGCCGCCTACCTGCTCCGCTCGACCTACATGAACGTCAACCAGACCGCCGACTACCTCGGCTTTTCCAGCGTCAGCTATTTTTCCCGCTCCTTCAAAAAGTACTACGGCGTTTCCCCGTCGGAATACAACGAATAGGAGGCCGCCTATGAAAAAGATCCTGCCGCTTTTGCTCGCGGCGGCGCTCCTCGCCGCCTGCGCCCCGTCCCGGCCCGCGCCGGACGAAACGAAAGGAGAGCCCGCCGTGACAGACGAAACCGCCGCCCCCGCCGCCCCGACCGAGGGCAACGCCCTCTATACCGAGCCGCTGCGCCCCACCTTTCACTATACGGCGAAGGACAGCTGGATCAACGATCCGAACGGGCTCGTTTACTTCAAGGGCGTCTACCATCTTTCCTACCAGACGGCGCCCGGCCAGAACGTAAACGGCGCGATGCACTGGGGCCACGCCGTCAGCGAGGATCTCGTGCATTTTACCGAGTGCGAACCGATCCTCTCCCCGGACGGATCCGGCCGGATGTGGTCCGGCACCGCGTGGCCGGATCCCGAAAACCGTTCCGGCCTCTTTGACGGCGTCGAGGGCGGAGGGATCCTCGCCGCCTATTCGACCGACCGCCAGCAGATCGGGCTCGCCTGCTCGGCGGACGGCTATTCCTATACCAAGCTCGGCATCGTCATCCCGAATACCGAATACGCGGCGTTCCGCGACCCCAAGCTCTTCTGGGACGAACTCTCCGGCCGCTTTACGATGGTGGTCGCCGGCGGGACGGTACGCTTTTACCAGTCGGACGACCTGAAAAACTGGACCTGCGTTTCGGTAAACGAAGCGATCACGACCGAGTGCCCGGACTTTTTCCCGATGACGGTCGAGGGAACCGGCGAGCAGAAATGGGTCCTCACCTGCGCCGGGCGGTACGCCTACGTCGGCTCGTGGGACGGGACGCGCTTTACCCCCGAGACGGGGAAGATCACGCTCAACTGCGGCCCGGACGCCTACGCGGGGATCACCTTCTCCTCCGACAAAAAGGACCGGCGGCTGATGATCTCCTGGCAGAACAACTGGTCGTACAGCGCCGTGCCGGACGGGATCTGGAACGGCGCGATGACCGTTGTGACCGAACTAACGCTGCAAAAAAACGGCTCCTCCTATACGATCGCGCAAACGCCGGCGGAGGAATACGCCTCGCTGGAGGGAAAAACGCTCGCCGCCGTCGCCGACCGGACCCTCTCCGCCGGGGAAACGCTGCTTGACGGCGTTTTCACCAACGTCTGCCGCGTACGGCTGGAGATCGACCGGCAAAAGACGACCGATTTTACCCTCACGCTCTGCCGCGGGGAGGGCGAGGGGACGGTCCTCTCCTATGAAAAAACGACCGGGCGGCTGCTCTTCGACCGCTCCGCTTCTCTGACCGGGCTCGACGCGATGAAGCGGGAAAATGCGCTGTATTCGATCCCGGCGGGCAGCGCCGGCGGGGAAACGCTGACCCTCGATCTGCTCCTTGACGTGTCCTGTGCGGAGCTTTTCACCGGCGGCGGGACCGCCTTCTCCGCCCGCATCCAGCCCCTCTCCTCCAGCCGGGGGATGTCCCTGACAACGGAGGGGTCGCTGGCGATCCGGTCCCTGACGGTCACGGAGATGAAAAACGCCCGCCTCGACAGCGAAGACCCTGTCGACGCGGTCCACGCAAGCGCCGGGAAAATCGTCCTCGCGGCGGACGGCGCGGCGGAAACCGTCCGTCCCGTCTGCGCGTACGACGGGAGCGACCGCTTCACGGCGGAAAGTCTCGATCCCGCCGTCTGCACGGCGGAAAAGGAAGGTCTCGCCGTCCGGATCCGCGCCGTCGGCGCCGGTGAGACGCAGGTGCGCCTCCTCTCCGGCTCCCGGTATCTCCTCATTCCCGTCACGGTCCTGGAAACCGGCGCGCCCGTTTCCGATCTCGCCGCCTTCACCCTCGCGGGGGCGACCCTGGAGAGCCGCCCGGACGGATACCTGCTCACGCCGATGAACGGAGACGGCTTTGCGCTCGGAGACGTCTGGTGCGAGGACGCCGACTTCTCCGCCGTGATCCGGCCGCAGGGGGAAAAACGGGCGGCGGCGCTGATGTTCCGCGCCTCGGATACCAAAAACTTTTACTGCCTGTGCGCGGACTTTGCCGCCGGCGTCGTCAAGATCTGGATGAAGCAGGGCGGCGTCTCCTCCACCCTCGTCTCCGCCAAGGCGGACTTTACCGGCAAAGAGGAAATCACCCTCCGCGCCGTCTGCCGGGGGGAGCTCCTTGAGGGCTATCTCGGCGGCAAAAAGATCGTCTCCGTGAAAAACGGCGCGCACCGGGCGGGCGTCGTCGGTCTCAACGCCTTCCGCGCCCCCGCCCTCTTCAACGAGATCCTCCTCGCCGGCGGCGCGCCGCAGACCGCGGCGGACTTCCCCGCTCTCCGCGCGATCGCCGGAACGGTCGGCCGGTACGGCGCGGGCGCCGTCCTTTCCTGCCCGGGCGGGGACGGGTTCGCCGTTTCGGAGATCCGGGCGGCGGACTTTACCTGCTCCGCCGATATCACGCTGACGGAGGGAACGCCGGCGGGCGCGATCCTCTTCCGCTGGTCGCAGGATAATTTCTACGTCGCCACGCTGGACGCAAAGGCGGGGGTCCTCAAGCTCTGGAAACGGACGGAGGGGGTGACCTCGGTCGTCTCCACCGCGCCCGTCTCCGTCAAAACCGGCGAAACGCATACCCTCACCGTCGAGGCGGCGGGCGCGCAGATCACCCTCTCCCTCGACGGCGTGAAAAAACTCCGCGCCGCCGACCGCTCCCACACGGACGGGCTGCTCGGCTTCAACGTCTTCCGGGGCAGCGCGGTATTCGGGAACTTTACCTGCTCGGTAAACTGAGAGAAAGAAGCCCGCGTTCCTTTGCGGAACGCGGGCTTCTTTTTTGACGGGTTACTTGATCGGCGCGGCTTTGTCCTTCTGGATCACGTCGTGGGCGCCGCCCTCGACGATGCTGGTGGCGGACACGAGGGTGAGAACGGCCTTTTCCTGCAGCTCGGGGATGGTGAGCGCGCCGCAGTTGCACATCGTGGACTTCACCTTGGCGAGGGTGAGCGCCACGTTGTCTTTGAGGCTGCCGGCGTAGGGGACGTAGGAGTCGACCCCCTCCTCGAAGGAGAGCTTTTTATCGCCGCCGAGGTCGTAGCGCTGCCAGTTGCGGGCGCGGGCGGAGCCCTCGCCCCAGTATTCCTTATAGTAGGTCCCGCCGATCATCACGCGGTTGGAGGGGCTTTCGTCGAAACGGGCGAAGTACCGGCCGAGCATGATGAAGTCGGCGCCCATGGCGAGGGCGAGGGTCATGTGGTAGTCGTGGACGATACCGCCGTCCGAGCAGATGGGTACGTAAATGCCCGTCTTCTCAAAGTATTCGTCACGGGCCGCCGCCACTTCGATAAGGGCGGTCGCTTGTCCGCGGCCGATACCTTTTTGTTCGCGGGTGATGCAGATGGAGCCGCCGCCGATACCGACCTTAACAAAGTCGGCTCCGGCCTCGGCGAGGAATAAGAATCCGTCGCGGTCGACTACGTTACCGGCGCCTACTTTTACTTTGTCGCCGTAGTTTTTGCGGATGTAGTCGATGGTCTTTTTCTGCCAGCAAGAATAGCCTTCGCTACTGTCGATACAGAGGACGTCCGCGCCCGCTTCGATCAGCTTCGGCACTCTTCTTTCGTAGTCGAGGGTGTTGATACCGGCGCCGACGAGAAGACGCTTTCCTTTGTCGAGGATCTCTTGCGGGTGGTCCTTATGTTCTTCGTAGTCTTTACGGAAAACGAGGTACAGCAGGCGCCCTTCTTTGTCGATGATGGGCAGCTGATTGATCTTGTGCTCCCAGATGATGTCGTTTGCGGTGGACAGATCGGTGTTTTCCGGCGCGGTGATGAGATCGGAGAACGGTGTCATGAAGTCTTTGACCACGGCGGAGCCGTCCATGCGGCTGACGCGATAGTCGCGGCTGGTGACGAGGCCGAGCAGTTTTCCGGAAGAAGTCCCGTCGTCGGTAACGGCGATGGTGGAGTGGCCTGTCTTATGGACGAGATCGAGCACGTCCGCAAGGGTGCTGTCCGGGGTCAGGTTGCTGTCGCTGATGACGAAGCCGGCTTTGTGGTTTTTGACGCGGGCGACCATGGCCGCTTCG
>JAFSSQ010000058.1 GCA_017450965.1 Clostridia bacterium | reverse complement strand
TCCTCGACCGCACGAAGGAGCCCGGCTCCCTCGGCGAGCCGCTTTACCTCGACGTCGTCACCGCGCTCGCCGCGGCGGGCGTTTCCGCCAAGGTCGTCGGCGGCCGCTACGGCCTCGGCTCCAAGGATACGCCTCCGGCGTCCGTCTTCGCCGTTTACGAGAACCTGGCGAAGGACGAGCCCAAAAACGGCTTCACCCTCGGCATCGTCGACGACGTGACCGGCCACTCCCTCGAGGAGAAGCCCGCGCCCGACACCGCGCCGAAGGGCACGATCGCCTGCAAGTTCTGGGGTCTCGGCGGCGACGGAACGGTCGGCGCGAACAAGAACTCCATCAAGATCATCGGCGACCATACCGACAAGTACATCCAGGCGTACTTCCAGTACGACTCCAAGAAGACCGGCGGTATCACCATTTCCCACCTCCGGTTCGGCGATAACCCGATCAAATCGCCCTACTACATCACCAAGGCGGACTTCGTCGCCTGCCACAACCCCTCCTACATCCTCAAGGGCTACAAGATCGTCAACGACGTTAAGCCGGGCGGCACCTTCCTCCTCAACTGCCAGTGGACCGCCGAGGAGGTCGAGCGTCACCTGCCCGCCGAGGTCAAGCGCTACATCGCGGAGAACAACGTCAACTTCTACACCGTCAACGCGATCGACAAGGCGCGTGAGATCGGTATGGGCAAGCGTACCAACACCATCCTCCAGTCCGCGTTCTTCGCGCTTGCGAACATCCTGCCGATCGACCAGGCCGTCGACTATATGAAGTACATGGCGAAGAAGTCCTACCTGAAGAAGGGCGAAGCCGTCGTCGAGATGAACTACAAGGCCATCGACGCCGGTGTGGACGCGATCGTCAAGTACGACGTGCCCGCCTCCTGGAAGGACGCGAAAAACGACAAGGCGAAGAAGCTGGCGGAAGGCACGCGCCCCGAGCTCGTCCGTTTCGTCAACAACATCGTTTCGCCCGTCTCCCTGATGGACGGCGATTCGCTGCCCGTCTCCGCCTTCACCGATTACGCGGACGGCACCTTCCCGCAGGGCGCCGCCGCCTATGAGAAGCGCGGCGTCGCCGTGGACGTTCCCGAGTGGACGCCCGAAAACTGCATCCAGTGCAACCAGTGCGCTTACGTCTGCCCGCACGCCACCATCCGTCCCTTTGCGATGAGCGAAGAGGAAGCGAAGAACGCGCCCGCCTCGACGAAGTTCGCGCCGAAGATGATCGGCAAGGGCTGCGAAAGCTACAAGTTCACGATGGCGGTCAGCCCGCTCGACTGTATGGGCTGCGGCCTCTGCGTCAAGGTCTGCCCGACCAAGGAAGAGAAACGCGCTTTGAAGATGGTCCCGCAGGAGAGCCAGGCGGCTCAGCAGGCGGCGTTCGACTACGCGGTCGCCAAGGTCGCCTCGAAGGATCTCCCCTTCAACGCGAACTCCGTCAAGGGAAGCCAGTTCAAGCAGCCGCTGCTTGAATTCTCCGGCTCCTGCGCCGGCTGCGCCGAGACCTCTTACGCGCGTCTGATCACCCAGCTCTTCGGCGAGCGGATGTATATCTCCAACGCGACCGGCTGCTCCTCCATCTGGGGCGGTTCCGCGCCGGCGACTCCCTACACCGTCAACCGCGAGAGCGGCAGAGGACCCGCTTGGGCGAACTCCCTCTTTGAGGACAACGCCGAGCACGGTCTCGGTATGTATATCGGCCAGAAGACGCTCCGCGAGCGCCTGATCGGCTATGTGACCGAGCTCGCCGCGGCCGCGGAGAACGAAGCGGTCAAAGCCGCCTGCGAAAAGTACCTTGCGACCAAGGACAGCAGCGCCGAGAACGAGCCCGCGACGAAAGAACTGATCGCCGCGCTCGAGGCCTGCGGCTGCCAGAACGAGCTCAAGGACAAGATCCTGGCCGGCAAGGAATACCTCTCCAAGAAGTCCGTCTGGATCTTCGGCGGCGACGGCTGGGCGTACGACATCGGCTTCGGCGGTCTTGACCACGTGATCGCCTCCGGCGAGGACGTGAACATCATGGTCTTTGATACCGAGGTCTACTCCAACACCGGTGGACAGGCGTCCAAGGCGTCGAACATCGGTCAGGTCGCGAAATTCGCGGCGGCCGGCAAGGCGATCAAGAAGAAAGACCTTGCCGCGATCGCGATGTCCTACGGCTACGTCTACGTTGCGCAGATCGCGATGGGCGCGGATATGAACCAGACCATCAAGGCGCTGACCGAGGCGGAGGCGTACCACGGCCCGTCCATCGTCATCGGCTACGCGCCCTGCGAGATGCACGGCGTTAAGGGCGGCATGACCAACTGCCAGAGCGAGATGAAGCGCGCGGTCGAGTGCGGCTACTGGCAGATGTTCCGCTACAACCCGGCGGCGAGAGCGGAAGGGAAGAACCCCTTCACCCTCGACTCCAAGGAACCCAACAACGACAGCTACATCGAGTTCATCGAGTCCGAGACCCGTTACAGCAGCCTGCTCCGCGCCTTCCCGGAGAGAGCCGAAAAGCTCTTTGCGGAAGCAAAGGAAGCGTCCAAGGCGAAGTACGAGAGACTCCAGAAGCTCGGCAAGCTCTACGAGTAAAACGGAGAAAAAGAGCGCGGCGGGATCCCGCCGCGCTCTTTTCAAGAAAGGAAGCTGTATGAAAACAAGGACCGAACTCAAAAAAATGATCGCCGCGGCGCTGCTCGCCGCCTTTTGCGTCGTTCTGCCGATCGCCTTCCACGCGGTCCCGAACGCGGGTTCGATCATCTCCCCGATGCATATCCCCGTCCTCATCTGCGGGCTTCTCTGCGGCTGGTACTACGGCGCCGCGTGCGGCCTGATCGGCGTTTTCCTCTCGCATATCATCACCGGGATGCCCCCGGCCGCCGTCCTGCCCGCCATGTTGATCGAGTGCTGCGTCTACGGGTTGGCCGCGGGACTCTTTGTCAAGATCATCAAGACCAAATGGACCTACTTTAACCTCTACGCCTCCCTCGTCGGCGCGATGCTCGCGGGGCGGATCGTCGCAGGGCTGGCAAAGGCCTTTCTCTTCTCCGCGGGCGGGTACAGCTTCTCCGCGTTCTGGACCGCCTACTTCGTTACCTCTCTCCCCGGGATCGTTTTGCAGATCCTCTTTATCCCCTCCACCGTACTCGCGCTGAAAAAGACCTATCTGAAAGAGAGAGAATAAAAGAAAGGTCCGCCGCGGCGGACCTTTCTTGAAGGAAAAGGTAAGAGTGAATAGGGAATAGGAATAAGGAATAAGGAAAAATCCCACGCTTACGCGCAGGATTTTTGGAGCTGGTAGCCGGACTTGAACCGGCGACCTGTTGATTACGAATCAACTGCTCTACCAACTGAGCCATACCAGCAAATCGCAACATGGATATTATACATACCGCGATCCCTTTTGTCAAGGGGATTTTGAAAATCCCCGCAAACTCCCGGAGAGGGGAGAAAAAAGGGAGGAAAGGCAGAAAACATGGACCTTTGCGATCTTTCGGTCATCCGCGAACTGCTCGACGCGCACGGCCTGCGGATGCAGAAATCCCTCGGCCAGAACTTTCTCATCGATCCGGACGTCCCCCGCCGCATCGCCGAAGCGGTCGGAGAGGCGGACGAGGTGCTGGAGATCGGCCCGGGGATCGGGTGCCTCACGGCGGAGCTTTGCCGCGCCCACCCGCGCGTGACCGCCGTGGAGTTAGACGCGGGGCTGATCCCGGTCCTCTCGGAGACGCTCGCGGAGTTTTCAAACGTCCGCGTCATCCACGGCGATATTCTGAAGACCGATCTTGCCGCCCTCTTTGAGCCCGGCAGCCGGGTCGCCGTTTGCGCCAATCTCCCTTATTATATCACCACGCCGATCTTGATGGAGCTGATCGCCTCGCCCGTCCCGTTCGTGTCGCTGACCGTGATGGTACAGGCGGAGGTCGCCGCGCGCTTTACGGCGCCGCCCGGCGGGCGGGACTACGGCGCCGTTACCGTCGCCCTCGGCGCGTACGGTACGGTCAGAAAACTCTTTTCCGTTTCGGCGGGGCATTTTTACCCGGCGCCGAAGGTGGACTCCGCCGTCGTGCGGATCACCCCGCGGGAGACGCCGCTGCTCGCGGAAAAGGAAAAACCCGCCTTCCGCTCGGTCGTGCGCGCGGCGTTCGAAAAGCGGCGCAAAACGCTCGCGAACGCCCTCGCCGCCCTTCCGCACGGCCGATCCAAAGAGGAGCTCGGCGAGATCCTCTCCTCCCTCGGCTATCCCGCCGACGTGAGAGGAGAGCGCCTCTCGCCCGAGGATTACGCAATCCTCACCCGCCTGCTCTTCCCGCAATAAAAGAGCAAGAAAGGGAAAAGCCCGCTTCCGCGGGCTTTTCCCTTTTGCGTTAGTAGGACGCCGTCTCCGAGTAGTAGGCGTATTTTTCCTCGATCTCCGCTATAGAGTATTCTGATCCGAAATAGGGGGAGAGCTGCTCGATGTAATAGCGGGTCAGGGGAACGTAACGGCGCTCGATCAGACCCCGCCGGGAGGTCAGTTCCACGCTGATGGGGACGTAGACGGTTTTATCGTACTCGGCATAGTCGCTTGCCTTTTCCCACTGCTCCAGCACCTTCAAAAGGAGCTGGCGGTCCAGCTGTTCGGGCGGGATCGGATCGCCGTACTCAAAGGAGACCGTTGCCACGTTCTCCGCGGTAAAGCGGAAGATGCCCGTCTGGTTGCAGAGGATCGCCGCAAGCAGGAAAACGGCGAGCAGGATCGCGGTGAAGACGAGGAGGCGTTTTGGCTTGTAGAAGATCTTTTTCGGCGTGCGGTAGATCACAAGATTGAGGATCACCGCGCCGAAGACGACGCCGAAGACGGCGCCGAAGAAGAAGGCGATCAGCGTGTCGAAGAGCAGCGCTTCAAAGAAGAGACCGAAGGCGGCGCCGCAGGAAACGAGGATGCTGTACTTGATTACCTCGCCGACGCGCGGGAAGGCGAAGGTCTCGCCCGCGTTTTCCGCCGGACGGCGCCGGTGGATCAGCAGCGCGGCGAGAAGGAGCAGGAGGGAGATCACGACGAGGAGGACCGTTTCCGCCGCCGGCAGGGAGACCAGCTTCATGCACTCCGCATACGACCGCTCCCTTCCTCCGTCCAATTCGTAGACCCACGTGCGCGTCTGATTCTCCGCCTCGTTAAAGAACCGGATCGCGATCGCCGCCGGGGAGGAACGATTGATGATTGCTTCGCAGAGACCGTCCCCCCGGAAGAAAGAGAACGATCTTCCGCTCGGCAGGAACTCTTCCGTCAGGAGCCTGGCAAGGCCGAGATGCACCGGGGCGAGGAGAAAGAGATAGCCGGAGAGGAGCAGGGTGCCGATCTTGTTCGAGGTGAGCGAGGCGGCAAAGACGCAGACGGCGTAGGTCGCAAAGCAGAAGAGAAGCGCGTACCCCGTGTAGGCAAAGAGCATCGGAACGATCGGCCCGACGTCCAAGGGGGAGGTCAGCAGCATCGCCAGCACCAGAAGGAAGTTCACAAGATAGCCGGGCAGCGGGGCAAGGAAGCCCGCAAGCGTCCGCTGGCAGAAGAGCGCGTCGCGGCTGACCGGGAGCGCGCCGTAGTAGTAAGCGCTTTTCCGGTCGGCGTAAATGCCGAAGGCAAGCGCCGCCGAGAGGGCGGTGAGCGCCATCAAAAGGAAGGTCGATACGCTGACGATCCCTAAGACCGATTCAAAGAGGGAAAAGGTTTTCTCCGTCTCCGTGATCTCGGCGCCGTCCCACCGCTCGGATACGGCGGAGAGCATTGGAACCGACATGGAGAGGAAAAAGATGAGTACGGAGAGGATCAGCGCCGTCTTCTGGGAAAGGAACTGCCGCCAGAAGAAGGGGACCCGGCGCGTTTTATTCAAGGAAAGATCCGCTGTCATAGCCTCTTGCCTCCATTTCCGCAATAAAGATTTCCTCCAGCGTGAGGGGGATCAGCTCAAAGTAGAGCGGGGAGAGGGAGGAGAAGTAGGCGCGCACCGCCTCCTCCTCGCCGCCGACCACCGCGGTGATAAAGTTGCCGCGCCCGGTGATCCGGACGAAGTGCAGCCCCTCGCAGTGGATGCGCTCCGGCAGCTTTTCAAATCCCGCCTGTACGGTATGCAGCTGGCTCTTCAGGTCGTCGATGTCGCTCTCAAAGAGGATACCGCCCTTGTGCAGCAGCCCGATATGGTCACAGATGTCCTCCAGCTCCCGCAGACTGTGCGAGGCGATCACCGCGGTCATCTGCCGCTCCGCCACCTCGCGGGCAAAGAGCTTTTTCACGATCTCCCGCATCACGGGATCAAGCCCGTCAAAGGTCTCGTCGCAGAAGAGCCAGTCCGGCTTGGCGGCCAGTCCCAAAAGGATCGCCGTTTGCTTTTGCATACCCTTCGAGAAGGACTGGATCTTCCGTTTTTCCGGCAGGTTGAACATCCGCGCCAGCCGCAGCGCCTCCTCCACGTCGTAGTTCGGGTAGAGGGAGGAGAGGAAGGTTGCGTTTTCGAGAATGTCCGACCCCGGCAGGAAGAACTGGTCGTCGGAGATATAAAAGATGCGTTTTTTCACGTCCGGCCGGTCCCATACGGGGACGCCGTCGTAGGTTACCTCGCCCGTGTCGGGGCGCAAAATGCCCGCCATCACGCGCAAAAGGGTCGACTTGCCCGAGCCGTTCGGGCCGATCAGCCCGAAGATCGAGCCGCCCCCGATGTTGGCGGTCACCTTGTCGAGCGACTGCACGTCGCCGAAGGTCTTGGCTACCGATTGGATTGAGATCACGGTTTCGTACCCTCCCATTCTTTGTCGATCAGTTCGGTCAGTTTTTCTTTTCCGATCGAGCAGAGTCTTGCCCGATGCACCGCCGCCCGCAGATCCGCGAGGATCCTCTCCTCAAACGCGCCCATCGCCGGGCGGATATCGTCGGAGACGAAGCTGCCCCGGCCGGGCGCGGAGGAGATCAGCTTCTGCCGCTCCAGCTCCGCATAGGCCTTCTGGATCGTGTTGGGGTTGATGGCAAGCTCGCAGGCAAGCGCGCGCACGCTCGGCAGCGGCTCGCCCGGCGCCATCGCTCCGGCGAGGATCTGCTCCCGGATCCCGGCGCAAAGCTGCTCAAAGATCGGGGTGCGGGATTTAACGTCGATCCGGATGTTGCTCACGGTTTCTCCTTTCCGTACCATCTGTATTATTTGTGTTAGTACAGATGTATTGTAGCACGCCCTTCCGCGTTTGTCAAGAGAAAAATAAAAAAAAGAAAAGAGCCCTTGCGCGCCCCCGAACGGGTATGTTATACTGAGCTTGAGCCGCTTCGGCGGCATTCCGAAACACGGGAGGGCCTTTCTGTGAAGAAAAGAGCGCGTTTTCTCGCGGCGGCGCTGATGCTCGCCGTCCTCTTCACCCTGTTCCCGGCGGCCGCGTCCGCCAAGGATATGGAAGAATGCTACCATTGTAATAAAACCGGGCGTTTTGAATGCCCGAACTGCCATAACGCCGGCGAGCTCGTGTGCGACGGCTGCGGCGGGGCCGGACGCTGGGACTGCCCGGGCGAAGACGGCAAAGGCAAATGCGACAACGGCTATTATACCTGCCCGAGCTGTAACGGCGACGGGCTTTCCCGCCCGATCCCCGCGGACGGGAACGCCGGTCCGTGCGGCCAGTGCGGCGGCTCCGGCAAGCTGGAGTGCATCCGCTGCCGCGGAAAAGGCGGCGGGGAGTGCGACCGCTGCGGCGGCGCCGGGAAGGTCGAATGCCGGAACGAAAACTGCCAGAACGCCAGACAGATCGGCTGGAAATGCCCCTACTGCAAGGGGACCGGCTTCCTCGGCGACGGACCGGACTTCCCGCCGGAATGGAACGACGGCGTCCGCAACGTCCCGCAGATCGGGGACCATATCATCACCGACCACACAAACTGGCTGGGCTACTATTACGGGACCGGCGAGGTCGATCCCGAGCCGGAGGTGAACCCGGGACGCGATCCGAACACCGGGCGGGACTACGTCTGGTTCATCAACGTCGGCTCCGGGAGCTGGGAGGTCAACGGACAGACGATCACGGTGACGAGAAACGGCGAGCCCGTTTCCGGCACGCTTGACGTCAAATACAGCGAGCCGTTCCGGCTGAACGGCATCCCGGACGGGAACTACCACGTTTACCTCGCGGACGGCGCGGGAGGGAAGACGGAACTCGCAGCGCTCAACGGCGAGCAGGAATACAGCGTGGAGAACCGAACGCAGGGAAGCCCGCTTCCGCCCTTTGAAGTTAGCTTGGTGATCGAATACATCGAGGGCAGCGCGCCGTCCGGCCCGGACGGTCCCGGCGACCCGGACGGTCCCGGCGACCCGGACGGTCCCGGCGACCCCGAGGAAAAGCAAACCCGGGCCGTGGACTTTGCGGGCGGCAGCTGGAATATCGCCGGTCAGTCCGTCAGCGCGTTTTATGAGGGAAAAGCGGCCGAGGGCGTGCTCCGGCTCGAGGAGAGCGACGCGATCAAGCTCGAGGGCTTCGACCGGGAATACATGATCGTACGCGTCCGCGGCGAGGACGATTTTTCGGCGCAGCTCCGCCCGAACGGGGAGAACGAGTTCAGCCTCGGCCGTCACGAACCGGCGGACTGTGTGATCCCGGACCGGGTGCGCTTCGTCGTGGAGCAGGTGAGAGACGAGGTGACGGAGGCGCCGGACGCCCCGTCCGTCCCGCTGCCCGCGGATCGCAACAGCGATTTTGACATTCTGCCCCCCGCCTCGGCGGAGGACGGCGTCTATGCCGCCGCCAGAGTCGAAACGGGCCGGATGACGGAAGAAGAGCAGCGGCGCTACGCCTCGCTCTCGGACGAACAGCTCTCCGAGATCCTCGACGACGTGGCAAAGATCGTTTCCACCGCGCAGCCGGGCAGTACGGCGGGCGGAGCGGGCTCTCTGCTCTCTCAGATCGCCGAGGAAAACGGCTTTGCCTCGCCCGAGGAAGGAAAGCTCTTTCCCATCTGGTTTGAGGGGCACCGCGACGTCGGCTTCCCGGTCCGGGTCACGGTCACGCTGAAACGGGGCGAGCTCGACGGCGGCGGCGATCTCTATGTCTACCATCAAAAAGAGGACGGCTCGATCGAAGCGCTCGGCAAGGCGGATTACAGCACCTACGACGACGGCAGCGTGGAAACGCTCGCCTTCACTACGACCGGCTTTTCTTCCTTCTTTACCTCGGTCAAAGAGGATCTTTCCGTGCCCGCCGGTCCTCAGCCGGACGTCGTGCCCGGAACGCGGCAGGGGCCGCTTCCCGTTCGGTTTATCGCCGGCGCGGCCGTTGCCGCCGCCGCGGCGCTCGTGATCTTTCTCCTACGCAAAAAACGCGTGAAAGCCGAATAAAAAAGGTCCGCCGCGGCGGACCGGAACCCTATAAAAACCGCCGAAGCGGCCCCGTTCGGGACCGCTTCAGTTTTTGTCCAGCTGTTCCAGATACTCCTCGAGGCAGAGCCCGGATTCGTAGATGCGTTTCGCGTGATACCGCCCGACGAAGCGGAAGTGCCAGCACTCGAACTGATAGCCGGTGATCGCCTCCTTGCCGCGCGGGAAGCGGAGGATAAAGCCGAACTTCCAGCAGTTGTCGCGCAGCCAGAGGTAGGCGTCCGTCTTTTCAAAGTCCTCCAGCTCGAGGTCGGTGCGGTTGTAGACGTTGTGCATATCGGTACAGAGCCCGGTCTGGTGCTCGCTCGTGCCGGGCGGGGCGCTGTACGTCTCCACGATCGCGCGCGCTTCCTCCTTCGAGAGGGCGGGGTTTTTCGCCATCTCCTCGGCGATATAATTGTTGTAAAGATAACTCTGGGTCGCGTAGCTGCGGTAGGCGAGGGTCGACTTGACGTCGGTGTAGCCGTTTGCGCAGAGTTCGGTCATCATCGCGGTATAGGCGCCGGCGGCCACGGAGGTCATCTGCGCGCGCCATTCGCCGGAGTAGACGGCGTATTCCTGCGGAACGTAGACGAGGTCGGCGGGCACCGAGTCGGCGGCGATCGGGTGCGTCTTGTTGACGAGCAGCAGATACCCGTCCCGGTCGGCGGGCGCCATATAGATCTCATAGGCGGAGAGATCCGCCTTGAAGGTCGGGATCGGCTCGGCGGGGGGCTCCGTCTCGGGCGGATCCGTCTCCGGCGCTCCGGTTTCAGCCGGGAGCGTATCAGTCGCGGGGACGGGGAGCGTATCTCCCGGTCCCGGCGGGACGATCACGGGCGGGTCGGTCGTGTCGGCGGGAATGTGTACGGCGCAGCCGGAGAAAAGCAGCAAAAGGGCGAGAAGCGCGGCGGCCGTATTGAGACAAGCTTTCATATTCGCTCCGGTAAAAAAGATTTTACCTTTTTATTATATCCCGCTTTCCCCGCTTCGTCAAGTCCGGCGTCAAAAAACTCACACCGCGGCGTCCGGATCCCCGTTAAAGACCGTGCCGATCCGCCGGGCGCACCCCGGCGGGCTGTAGATCCAGCGCTCGATATGCGCTTCGTCCTCAATGGGAAAGCGGGGGGCGGAGGCTCTGACGGCTTCCCGCCGGCAGGTCCCGATGATCACCAGCTTGATCTTCATCTTTTCGGGGAGCATACTCTTGATGTAAACGCTGACCGCGTCCCCCGGCCGGATCCCCTCGGTCGGCTCGGCGAGGCCGGCGAGATTGGGCGCGAGCTCCACGAAGATCCCGTACGGCTCCGCGCTGCGCACGGTCCCCGTTACCGTCTGCCCGACGGAGAAGAACGCGGCGTTCTCCTCCCACGTTCCGCACAGCTCCCGGCGGGTGAGGAACAGCCGCCCGAACCGGTCCCGGTATTTCAGCGCGGCGCGTACCGTTTCCCCGACCGCAAGCCGCTCGGACGGGTGCGGGATGCGGGAGACGGAGAGGCAGTCCACCGGCAGCAGGGCAAAGCACCCGCAGCCCACGTCGCAGAACGCGCCGTACTGCTCGAGGTGCGTCGCCGCGCAGTCGATCACGTCCCCCGGCCGCAGGCGGTCGAGATACGCCTCCTTGCAGGCGAGCTGCGCCGCCCGCCGGGAGACGAGAAACCGCGCCTTTCCTCCCGCGGGGGAGAGCTCCCCCAGCACGCGGAAGACGGCGGGCTTGCCGACCCGCCCGATCACGGCGATCTCCTTGAACTTTTCCCCGGGCTGCAGCAAGACCGATTCTCCGACCGGCATCACGCCGACCGCCCCCTCCCCGAGCGCGAGCTCGGCCGTCAGCGCGCTGTCAGCGGACAGCACCGGCGCCTCGAGGATCCGCCCCGCGCGCATCGCCGCGCGGAGCGTCTCCGCAGAGGCGAGAGCGGCGCGGTTTTCTTTCGTGTCGCAGAGGGTCCCTTCCGGCAGATATTCGTTCATCTTCTTTCTTCCTTTCCTTTCGCAGGCCTTTTTTGTACTATGGTTATGTCCGTTTTTCCCTGGGTATGAAAACCGACGGGGAAAATCCTCAAAAATTTGCCTTGAACATCGGGAAGAACTGTGTTAAAATAAAAGCAACGAACGATCTGGAGGAAGAAACGATGCTTCTCAAAGCGATCAGCGAGCTCAACAAGACCCCCGAGCAGATCGACTCCCACGCCGGCGCCACGGACAAAAGCCGCCTTTCTCTCAATTTCCGCGAGAGCGTTACGATGCCAGGCTCCCTGACGGCCGCCGCTTCCGCTCTCGTTTACTATCCCCGCGTCAAACGGATGAAGGACGGCAGCTATCTCCTCTTCACACAGGACCGGCGCGTCAGCTCCTGGGTGTTTTTCGCGAAGAGTCTGGACGGCCTGCACTACGGCGCCCGCAACGTCTATTACCGCTCCCGCCCCACCGTCCGCGAGGACGGGGAGGAGGACACCCTCTGCTACGCCACGACCGACGCCCTTGTGCTGAAAAACGGCGACGTTCTCGCCTTCACCTCCTTCCGCTACAACAAGGGTTACGCGCTGGACGCCAAGTACAGCGGGATCCTGATGCGCCGCTCCACGGACAACGGGAACACCTGGTCACAGGAACGGCTGATCTACCTCGGCCGCAACTGGGAGCCGAGCGCGATCGAGCGCCCCGACGGGGAGATCCAGGTCTACTTTTCCCATACGGCGCCGAAGTTTTATCTCGATCCCACCGTCCGCACCGCCTCGAAGATCCACACCTCCAGCGGCAGCGCGATCATCCGCTCCCGCGACGGAGGCGAGCATTGGGAGCCGGACGTGATGGGCGCCCCCTACGCCGCGCACCGCGTCAGCCAGAACTACGTGGAAACGATGGAAAACGGAACGAGGATCTTCACGAACCAGATGCCCGTCGCCCTCTCGCTGCACAACGGCGATATCGCCCTCGCCACCGAGTCGGATATGATGCTCGGGCGTTTTACCCTCACGATGTCCTATTCCGCCGATAACTGGGCCAAACCCCTCGGCATCGACGAAGACGGCCCCGCCGACAAAACGCCGGCGTTCACCTTCGGCGCCGGTCCCTACCTCGCCCAGTTCCCCTCGGGGGAGACGGTCCTTTCCTTCAACACGCTGGATAAGTTCTTCTTGCGGATGGGGGACGAACGCGCCCGCGGCTTTACCGAAAAAAACGAGATCCTTGCCTTCTCCGGCAGGACGAGTTATTGGGGGACGGTTCTCGTCGATACCCCGCACTCTCTGCTCGCCTGCGCGCCCCACGTCCGGGAAACGAAGGATGAGAAGGGAAGGATCCTCTCCGCCGATAACGACCTGATGATCGGGCGCTATTATCTCAATCACACGATCCGCGCCGAGCGCGCGGCGGGCGAACTTTTCTCCACCGACGGGGACGCTCTCTTCGTCGGCGGCGGCTCGCAGGCGCAGACCTCGGTCCGCGTCGCGCTCGACGAAGAAAATCTTTATATCCGCTCCGACCGGCTCGACCGGCGCCTGGAGCACCGCGACGGGGAAAAGATTTGCCTCTCCGGCGAAGGCGGGCTTTTCATCACGGCGGACTACTCGCTTGAGGGTGATTTTTACGCCACCGTCAACGGCCGCGCCACCCGCGAGATCACGCACGAAACGACCCTCTTCGGAGAGCTCGACGGCGACCCCTTCTACGCAAACGGCGCTGTGACCGTCGTGACCGTTCCGCGCAAGTTTATCGGGGAACGCGCCCGCCTCGGCATCTCCGTCAAGCTTTCCGACTACGAGGGAGATAGCGTACACGTCGAGTACCTCCCCGGCGTCGACGAGACGGACGTTTCCACCTATATGGACGTTTTGCTCTGAAAAACGGAGGGGCGCACGCAAAACGCGGGCGCCCCTCCATCTTTTTTTCGTTTTCCCTTGAAAAGCGCATCCCGTTGTGCTACAATAGCAAACGATGTTCCCGTAGCTCAGCTGGATAGAGCAACCGCCTCCTAAGCGGTAGGTCAGCCGTTCAAATCGGCCCGGGAACGCCAAAAAGCCCTGAAACCGTTGATGTTTCAGGGCTTTTCTTTTGTTATCACGCGTTTGCTGCGGAATGCGTTATTTTAGCTGTTGGGAATGCGCTATCCGTTTCTGTCGCTTCACCGTTCAAAATCTCCCGGATGACAGAACGGAACTCTGCCGGGGGAGAGGTCTATCTTTGATCGTTTGATTGGACGGTTTATTTACCGGTTGCTGCGCTCGGCAGCGGCGGATCTTTCGGTATATCCACAACGGCGCTTGCCGTCGGAATATCGCCGCAAAGCTGTTCGTAGAGCCATCCGAAAATGCCGCACGACGTGTTCGCGAGTATTTTCGTAAGATTCAACTCTACCGGGAACGGAGCTTTATCCCACCAGGTTACGGTGAACGTATACGTTATATTGCCTTTCGCGTCCGCTTTGAAGCCGAGCGTCGGATTTTCGACGAGTTTTGCCGCGCCCTCGCCGCAGAGCGACGAGAGATAATTCTCAATAACGTCTTTCACCTTGAAGAACACGAGCTCTCCTTTGTCGTCGAGCCAATCCATTTCCACGTCCTTGAACGCTTCGGGCATTTTGCCGCCGCCGACTTTATCGGAAATATACTTTTGGATCTTTGACCCGATATTCTTCTGGAAGCTTTCGCTCTTGAGCCATTTGCCCATAAGCGCGCTTATGCATCCTTTCAGGAAGTTGGTCGTCAGATCTTTGAGTCCGTCGGCAAGCGCTTTCCAGATGCTCGCTTTTTCGGGTTCTTCGTTTAGCTGCTTCAGATAATTGCTGACGCAAAGGTATATCAGATATGCCGCAAGCGCGCCCGCGATCATACCGGCTTTTGTTTTCCACGACGAGCCGGATTCAATAACGGAATTGACTCCGTCCGACGCCCAGTTGCCGACTATGTTGTCACCCGACGTCCTTATCGCGGCAAAGCATTCGAGGTTGTCGATATTGAATTTCGTGCCCCATACGATATTTACGCCGACCTCGCCGACAAATGCCGCGAAAACGTCTTTTGCCGGAGAAAGGATCGCGTCCGCGACCGGTCCGGCGTAGAGATTCACAAGCATCGAGAACGCGCAGTCGCCGATCCATTTCGTCCACTCCGCGCCGTAGACCATCCAGTCCCACGCGTTCGCCCACCATTGAGCGTCCTTTCCCTGCTGCTCCCAGTAATGTATGTAAGCGCGGACGATATCCTTGCTCATCAGTCGCAGTTCATAGACCGATTTGCGCGGCTCTTCGGATATTCTCTTTACTTTATCGAGATATTCGTGCCAATGTTCCTGCGGGACGTATTTTTTGATACGGTTTATCAGTTTTTCATGCTCCGCGTTCCATTCCGCCATGGGATCGGAGGGCTTTCCGAGCAGACGCAGATAAACGCGCGCCTCGTAATGTTTGCCCTCGTAATTGCATTCGAC
>JAFSSQ010000057.1 GCA_017450965.1 Clostridia bacterium | reverse complement strand
CCTACCTGCGCTCGCTCGGGCTCTTTGACGCGCGCTTTCTCGACTATCTCGCGGATTTTTGCTTCACGGGGGACGTTTACGCCTTTCCCGAGGGGACGGTGATGTACCCCGGCGAGCCGATCCTCACGGTCGTCGCCGACCTCGTGCAGGCGCAGATCGTGGAAACGGAGCTCTTGGCGCAGATCAACCATCAGAGCCTGATCGCCACCAAGGCGAACCGCATCGTCCGCGCCGCGGCGGGGCGCGCCGTCTCCGACTTCGGCGCCCGCCGCGCCCACAACAACGACGCGGCGATCTACGGCGCCCGCGCCTGCTATATCGGGGGCGTGGCCGGTACCGCGACGGTCGCGGCGGGGCAGGATTACGGCATCCCCGTCAGCGGCACGATGGCGCACAGCTGGGTGATGTTCTACAAGGACGAGTTGACCGCCTTTACCCGGTTTGCGGAGTGTTATCCGCAGAACTGCATCCTGCTCGCCGATACCTACGATGTTCTGCGTTCCGGCGTGCCGAACGCGATCCGCGTGTTCCGCTCCCTCCGGGAACAGGGAAAACTCACCGGCTCCTACGGGATCCGGCTCGACTCGGGCGACCTCGCTTACCTCTCCCGCAAAGCCCGCCGGATGCTCGACGAGACCGGCTTTACCGGCGCGAAGATCGTCGTCAGCAATTCGCTTGACGAATATACGATCCGCTCGATCCTCGAACAGGGCGGGAAGATCGACGCCTTCGGCGTCGGCGAGCGGATGATCACCTCTAAAAGCGATCCCGTCTTCGGCGCGGTCTACAAGCTCTGCGCCGTGGAAGAAAACGGCGTGATGCAGCCGCGGATCAAGATCTCCGAAAACGTGGAAAAGGTGACCAACCCCGGCTTCAAGCAGGTCTTCCGCGCCTACGGACCGGACGGACACAGCATCGCGGACGTGCTGGCGCGGCAGGGCGAGCGCCCGGAGACGCTCGAGTGGCTCGTCGACCCGGAAAAACCGTGGAAAAAGATCTCCACCGAGGGGATGACCTTCCGTCTCCTGCAAAAAAAGGTGATGGAAGGGGGCCGGCGCACCGAAGCGCCCGAACCGATCTCCGCGGTCCGCGAGCGGCTGCAAAAACAGCTGAAGACCGAGGTGTGGGAGGAGGAGCAGCGTTTTGAGAACCCGCACCGCCACTATCTCGATATGACGCCCGCTTATTACCGGGAGAAGATGAAACTGCTGGAGGAAAAAGCATGACAAAAACAGAAGCAGAATCGATCCGCGACGCCCTTGTCCGGATGATCCGGTCCTTTTTGGCCGGCGCGGGCTGCTCCCGCGCCGTCCTCGGCGTTTCCGGCGGCAAGGACAGCTCGGTCGCAGCGGCGCTCTGCGCGCGGGCCGTCGGGCCGGAAAACGTCCTCGGCGTGATGCTGCCGGACGGCGTGCAGTCCGATCTCGAGGACTCGAGAGAGGTCTGCCGCGCGCTCGGCATCCGGGCGGTCACGGTGAATATCGGAAAAGTCCACGCCGCGCTGCGGGAGGCCGCCCTGCCGGCGCTGACGGAGGAGGAACGCTTTTCCGGACGGGAACGGGAAAGCGACATCAACGTACCGCCGCGCCTGCGGATGACGGTACTGCGCTATCTCGCGCAGGCGACCGGTTCCCTTCTCTGCGGAACGGGCAACCTCTCCGAGCGGACGGTCGGCTACTGCACCAAGGACGGGGACGCGAGCTGCGACTTCAACCCCCTCGGCGCCCTGACGAGCAAGGAGGTCGTTACAATCGGCCTCGCCCTCCCCGAGCTGCCCGAGCGGCTCGTGCGCAAAGCGCCGAGCGACGGTCTCTCCGGCAAGCCGGACGAGGAGCGCCTCGGCGTCAGCTACGCCGCGATCCACGCCTATCTCCGCACCGGCTCCTCGGGCGACGAACAAGCCGACAGGGTCATCCGGCAAAAGGAGCGGGCAAGCGCCCACAAGCGCCGCCTGCCTCCGATCGCCGATCCCTTTACGGAGAAATGGATATGAAACGGATCGGACTGGTCGGCGGGACCTTCGACCCGATCCACGCGGGACACCTCTTTCTCGGAGACCGGGCGGCCGAGGCGCTCTCGCTCGACGAGGTCTGGTATCTCCCCGCGGGAGATCCCTACTTCAAGACGGAACGCGGCGTCTCCCCGGCAAAGACGCGGCTGGAGATGGTCCGCCTCGCCCTCGAGGGGCAAAAAGACCGGCGGGTCTGCGATCTCGAGGTGCGCCGAGGCGGGCGCACCTACACCTGCGAAACGCTGGAGGAACTGCGCCGGCTGCGCCCGGACTGCGCGTTTACCTTCCTGGTCGGAGGGGACTGCCTCTCCGAGCTCTCCCGCTGGAAGGATCCCGGACGGATCCTCGCCGCCGCGCGCGTCGCCGTCCTCTCCCGCGAGGGGCGGGATCTTGCCCGCCTGCAAAAAGAGGCGAAAGCCCTCTCCCGCCGCTTCGGCGGAGAGGTAACCGTGATCCCGGCGCCCGCGATCGAGCTCTCCTCGACGATGCTGCGCGAGCGGGTCAAAGCGGGACTTTCCCTCCGGGGTCTGACCCCGGAGAAGGTCGAGCGGTATATCCTCGAGAACGGGCTGTACCGGTAAAAGGAAAACGCGGGAAGCCGCGTTTTCTTTTTGCCGCCGCCGTATTTCGCCCGAAAAATACAAAGAAAAAAGACGAAAAAACCCTTTTCTTTTTTCCGGCGGCGGTGTATGATAAAAAGCGATCTCAACAAGAAAGGATCCCGCGATGAAAACGAGACTCGTTTCCCTTTTTCTCCTCCTCGCTCTTCTCCTCCCCGCCGCCTGCCTCTCCGCCTGCCGGACGCAGGAGCCGCCGGAGGGGACCGCCCCGCCGGAAACGGAGGCGGCGACGGAACCCGATCTTATCACGACAGGAGCTGACGACATGAACACACCGAAAGCAGTCCTCGACGGCATCACACCGTCGGACGGCAAAAAGATCCGCATCGCCTTCCTCGGCGACAGCATCACCGAAGGGACCGGGACGAGCAGCCCGAAAACGGAAAGCTATCCCGCCCAGCTCGCCAAACTCCTCGGCGGCGACTACGTGGTCGGAAACTTCGGCAAGGCGGGCGCCTACGTCCTGGCGGCGGACAATCCCTATAACGTCAAAACGGACCGCCCCGACCTCTCCTACCGCAACACCCAGCAGTACAAGGACAGTCTCACCTTCGGCGCCGACGTTGTGATCATCCTCCTCGGGTGCAACGACATCCGCAGTATGTCCTGCGAGGAAGCCAAGCGGGAACTGAAGGACGGACTCGTCTCCCTCGGCCGGGAATACGCCGCGCTGCCGACCGTGCAGAAGGTCTGCTTTGCCACCCATATCCGTACGACGAACGTGACGACCATCCTCCAGCTCAGCGACGGCCGGGTGCAGGAGATCGAACGCGCCGCCGCGGAAGAATGCGGCTTTGAGGTGATCGACACCTTTGAGATGACGAAGGAATATTTCAACGTGATGATGCACTACAACAACGACCGCGTCCACCCGAACAAGGAGCAATACGGCGAGATGGCGCGCGCCTTTTACGCCGCGCTTCTCGGCGAGCCCTTCACCCCGACCGTCCCCGCCCTCTCGGAGAGCGGCGTCGTCTATCTCGACGGAACGGCGGCGGCGGGAGACGGCTCCTCCCCCTCCTCGCCCGTCAATACGCTCGCCAAGGCCGTCGGCCTTTTGCGGGAGGACGGCGGCACCGTGGTCGTCTGCGGGAAAACCTCCTTCAGCTACGAAACGCATCTGCCGGCAACGAAAAAGCCGATCGCCGTTACCTCCGTCTACGGCGGCGTCGACTACCGGGAAACGGCGGGCGCCCGCCTCGGATTTTCCAAAAACCTCTATCTCTACGGGGACTATTCCTTTGACGGGATCGAGTTTTGCTCGGAAGCGTCCAGCCCCATCCTGGTCTGCAACTATCACAACGTGACCTTCGGCGCGGATATCAAAAACACCCTTTCGCAGGGTGTGACCACCTATCCCCTGCTCGTCGCCGGGTACAATCTCGGTCTCGGCGGCGTGCCCGCCGAGGACGTCAGTCTTTACGGGAACTGCGAGATCACGGTAAACGGCGGCTCCTGGGCGTACATCCGCTGCGGCAACCGCCGCTACGACGACAAATTCCCGATCGGAACGGTAGACAGGGACGCCCGGCTGACCGTGACGGTGAACGGCGGGACCTTCTGCAATTCCTCCGGCTCCTATCTCACCGCCGCCTCGGGGATGAACTCGGTCGAAGGCATCTCCGAGCTCGTGATCAACGGCGGGATCTTCAAGGGTCCGATCTACGCCGCGGGGAAGGTCTCCAACGCGCTGACCGGCCCCGCCGGGACCGTCTCCGGCCGCGTGAGCGTCACGGTAACGGGCGGGACCTTTGCCGGCGCCTTTTTCGCCGTGCAGGACAAAACGGTAACCGTGACCGGAGAAGTCACGATCACCCTCCCCGCTGCCCTCGCCTCCAAGGCGAAGGGAGCGTTTACAAAGATCGTAACCGAATAAAAACCGGCGCCCGGCGGGAGGAAACCCGCCGGGCGGCAAAAAGAAGGAGCCGACCGCGGTCGGCTCCTTCTTTTTATTTCGTTTTCAGGATCAGGCAGGCGGATAAGAGCCCGTCGGCGGAGGCGGTGATCACCCGCTCCCCTTCCCCTTCTTCAAGCCGGACGGCGGCGGTGATCCGCCCCGCCCGCATCCGGCGCGCCGTGTCGGTAAGCGGCGTATGGTCGGAGATGTCCGAGCCGGTCGAAACGATCCGGCAGGGGCCCTCGGCGGCAAAGGCGACGGTCGGCGCGGCGGGGTGGACCTCCCTCCCCTCCCGGTCGGCGACATAGCAGGTAACGAGCGCGCAGTCCTCTCCGTTTGCCCGCACGTCCTCCGTTTCCTGCCGCAAAACGAGCCGGTACGGCTCGCCCGCGGTCTCGCGCCGCTCGCGCAGGACCTCTTTTCCCTCCCGATAGGCGACCGCCTCCAGCGTCCCCGGCTCGAAGGGAACGGACCAGACGGCGCTTTCAAAGCGCTCGGGCGTCTGCCGTCCGAGCGAGCGGCCGTTCAGGACCAGCTCGACCTCCGGGCAGTTGGTATAAACGACGACGCGGATCTCCCGGCCCTCCATCCCCCGCCAGTCCCAATGCGGAAGGAGATGGAGCGCCGGCTCCTCCGAGAAAAGCGCCCTGTTCTGATAAAAGGCGTCCTTTTTCTGCATGAAAAGGTCTACCGCCCCGCTCTGCGAGCATAGCCGCGGCCACGCCGCCTCCCCGCGGTGCTCAAAGGCGATCCACTGATAGGAGCCGATCACGTAGGGGCGGGCGGCGAGGGTTTTGCGCGTGGAGGCGCGGCTGAGGAAATAGGTCCCCGTGTCCCGGTCCCAGGCGGGCAGGTAGGCGCGGGTCGGATCCTCTCCGGCGTAATGGCCGCGCGTGGTGCCCGTGGCGCAGCACTCGGAGGCGAGGATCGGCTTGTCGGGATACCGCTCGTGTACCGTTTCGTAGTCGTCAAGGCAGTAGTTGATCCCGATCACGTCGCAGAGATCGAAGATCCGGCAGTCCTTCGGCCGGTTGACCGCCGCGGTGATCAGACGGGTGTCGTCGAGGGAGAGGATCTTCTGCCGCAGGGCGGTAAAGACCCGCCGCCCCGGCTCGGTCGTGTGGTGGCGCTCCTCGTTGCCGATCCCCCAGAAAAAGACGGACGGGCGGTTGCGGTCCCGGCGCACGAGCGCCTCGGTCTGGCGCATCCCCTCCTCGGAGGATTCGTACCACCGCGCCTCGTCGTAGACGATAAAGCCCGCTTCGTCGAGCGCTTCCATCAGCGCTTCCGGCTGCATATAGTGGGAGGCGCGGTAGGCGTTGGCGCCCATTTCCTTCATCAAAGCGACCCGGTAGCGGTGGATATTATCCGGCACCGCGCGGCCGAACAGCCCGCAGTCGGTATGCCCGCAGAGGCCCTTGATCTCGATCCTTTTCCCGTTGACGGAGAAGCCGTTTTCGGGATCGGCGGAAAACCAGCGGAAGCCGAACTTCGTTTCCGCCGTGTCGGAGAACCCCTCTTCCGTTTCCACGACCGTGCGGCAGAGGCAGCGGCGCGGGCTCTCCGGCGACCAGAGAACGGGCGAGAGGATCTTTTCCTCGGCGGCGAGGACCTCCGTTTTCCCCCGCGCGGGAACGGTGAAGGGCGCCGAAAGACGGGCAAAGACCTTGCCCGTATCGTCGGAGAGCTCCTGCGTGACGGTCCCGGAGACGGGCGCGTAGGTGTGGTTTTCCACCGTGGTTTCGGTCTCCGCGCGCCAGCGCTCCCCCTCCTCGCGCACCGGCTTGACGTACACGCCCCACAGGGCGATGCGGACGGGGTCGCTGATTTGCAGCTCCACGCCGCGGGTGATGCCGCCGCCCTCGTACCACCAGCCCTCGTGCTTGGACGGATCGACCGAAACGGCGATCACGTTCCGCTCGCCGAAGCGGATCACGTCGGTGAGATCGACCTCAAAGGAGGTATACCCGGAGAAGGACCGGTGCATCAGGCAGCCGTTGACGTAGATCACCGACGAGCCGCTCACCCCCTCAAAAAAGAGAGCGATATGCTTGTCCCGCCAGCTTTCCTCCGGCTTGAAGTGCTTGAGATACCACGCCTTTTTATAGGGAACGAATCCCCACGCGTCCCCTTCCCTCTCGTCCGGGACGCCGGCGATCACGTAGTCGTGCGGCAGATCGACCCGCTTCCAGGACGGAACGGTAAAGAGGTCGGGGTACAGTTTCGGCGCCGTCGGGCGGTAGGCAAACGAAGCGGGCGGCAGATGCTCGCGCTCGAGCTGCCCGATCCGGTGGGCGTAGAGTTTTTCGGTCGGCGTTTTCTCCCCGAACGTATCTTCGGCAAACAGCCAGTCGCGGTTCAGTCTGATCCTTTCCTTCACGGCGGGTCCCTCCGGTTTCGTTTTTCTCTATTATAGCACGAAAGTTTTTCTTTTCAATATCTTTTTGGTAATAGAAAACAAAGCGACAAATTCACAAAAAAACGCTTGTCTTTTTTATTTGATAAGCGTATAATACTGAATTGCTTTGAAGAATAACGGAAAGGATCCTCCGATGCTGAAAAAACTCTTTCGCAGCGTGCGGGAGTACAAAACGCCGACGCTGCTCACCCTGCTCTTCATCACGGGCGAGGCGGTCATCGAATGTATCATCCCCTTTATCACCGCCCGGCTCCTCAACGCGATCGAAAGCGGCACCGCCCTCTCCACCGTTTTCCGGACGGGGCTGGTGCTGATCGTGATGGCGCTGCTCTCCCTCGCCTGCGGCGGGATCGCGGGCGTTACCTGCGCCAAGGCGTCCGCCGGTTTTTCCAAAAACCTGCGCAGCGACATCTTCGACCGGGTGCAGGCCTTTTCCTTTGAAAATATCGACCGCTTCTCCCCCGCCTCCCTCGTCACGCGCATGACGACCGACGTCCAGTACGTCCAGATGGCGTATATGATGATCATCCGCACCGCGATCCGCGCGCCGCTGATGCTGATCTTTTCGGTCGTGATGGCGTTCATCATGGGCGGGAAGCTCGCGTTGACCTTCGTCGTCGTGATCCCGATCCTCGGCTTCGGCCTTTACCGGGTCGGGCGCTCCGCTCTGCCCGCCTTCCGCCGCGTGTTCCCCAAATACGACAAGATGAACGAATCGGTCGAGGAAAACGTGCGCGGGATGCGCGTCGTCAAGGGTTTTGCCCGTGAACAGTACGAAAAGGAAAAGTTCGCGAAAACCTCCGAACAGATCAAAAAGGACTTCACCCACGCGGAGCGGATCATCGCCTTCAACGCGCCCCTGATGCAGTTTTGCGTCTACTTCAATATGATCTTCGTGCTGACGGTCGGCTCGATGCTGATCGTGCGCTACGGCGGCACGGTGATCGGCGTCGGCGAGATCTCCGCGATGCTCACCTACGGGATCCAGGTCCTGATCCAGCTGATGATGCTCTCGATGGTCTACGTGATCATCACGATCTCCGAGGAATCGATGAAGCGGATCGCCGAAGTCCTCGACGAAACGCCCTCTCTCGCCTCTCCGGACGACCCCGTCCTCGCGGTCGCGGACGGCTCGATCGATTTTGAGAACGTCTCCTTCAAATACTCCGCCGCGGCGGAAAAAAACGCCCTTGACGGGATCGACCTGCATATCGCCTCCGGCATGACCGTCGGCGTGATCGGCGGGACCGGCTCCGGCAAGACCACCCTCGTGCAGCTCATTCCCCGTCTCTACGATGTAAGCGAGGGGACGGTGAAGGTCGGCGGGCTGGACGTGCGCGCCTACGACCTTGCGGCGCTGCGCGGCGCCGTGGCGATGGTTTTGCAGAAAAACCTCCTCTTCTCCGGCACGATCCGGGAAAACCTCCGCTGGGGCAGCGAGAGCGCGACCGACGAGGAGCTTGTCGACGCGTGCCGTCTCGCGCAGGCGGACGACTTTATCCGTTCCTTCCCCGAGGGGTACGATACCTACATCGAACAGGGCGGCACCAACGTCTCCGGCGGGCAGAAGCAGCGTCTCTGCATCGCCCGCGCCCTCCTCAAAAAGCCGAAGATCCTGATCCTTGACGACTCGACCAGCGCCGTGGATACCAAAACGGACGCGCTGATCCGCGCCGGCTTCGCCCGCTACATCCCCGACACGACCAAGATCATCATCGCGCAGCGGGTCGCCTCCGTCAAGGACGCCGATCTGATCCTCGTCCTCGATAACGGCAGGATCGCCGCCGCGGGCACGCACGAAGAACTCTGCGCCGCCGGCGGGATCTACCGCGAGATCTACGAACAGCAGACGAAAGGAGGGGAGAGCGACCATGCCGAAGCCTGAGAAAAAACGCCCCTCCGCCGAAGGGTTTGCCGCGCTTTTCAGGGTCGTGAAGACCCTTTGCGCCGCCTTCCCCGTCCTCATTCCGGTGATCGCGCTCTTCACCGTTTCCTCCTCCGTCGTCTCCGCGATCCCCTCGATCTTCACGCAGAAGACCCTCGCGATCGCCAAGCAGTATCTCGACAGCGGGAACACGAGCTGGGACGAGGCCAAAACCGAGGTCCTGCCCCTGATCTTTTTGCTCGTTGCCCTCTACGTCGTCTCGATCCTCTTGCTGATCGTCCAGCGGCAGCTCCTCGCCGTCGTCACGCAGGGGTTCCTCGATAAGCTGCGCCGCAAAATGTTCGACGGGATGCAGGATCTGCCGATCCGCTATTTCGACACGCACAAGCACGGCGACATCATGAGCTACTACACCAACGACACGGACACCCTGCGGGAGCTGGTCTCCCAGTCCCTGCCGAGTCTGCTCCAGTCCTCCGTGATCGTTCTGACGGTGCTCTGCATCATGCTCTGGTACAGCGTCTGGATGACGCTTGTCGTCCTCTTTGGCGTGGCGGCGATGATCTTCGTCTCCTCCCGCGCGGGCGGCGGCTCCGCCAAATATTTCATCCGCCAGCAAAAGTCGGTCGCCAAAACCGAGGGCTACGTGCAGGAGATGATGAACGGACAGAAGGTCGTCAAGGTCTTCTGCCACGAAAAAAAGGCGAAGGAGGGCTTCGACGCCGTCAACAACGAGCTCTATGAAGACAGCTTCCGGGCGCACGCCTACGCCAACATCCTCGCCCCCGTCATCATGAATATCGGCAATATCCTCTACGTTTTCTGCGCCGTGGCGGGCGGCATCTTCCTGCTCTCCGACACGCCCAACCTCAGCCTCTCCGGGCTTGCCTTTTCGATCGACATCGTGGTCCCCTTCCTCAACATGACCAAGCAGTTCACCGGCAATGTCAACCAGCTCTCCCAGCAGCTCAACACCATCATCATGGCGATGGCGGGCGCGCAGCGCGTCTACTCGCTGATCGATGAAAAGCCGGAAACGGACGACGGGTACGTGACCCTCGTCAACTGTAAGGAAAACCCGGACGGCAGCGTCAGCGAAACCGAAGAGCGCACCGGCCGCTGGGCGTGGAAGCACCCGCACGGGGACGGCACCCTCACCTATACCCCCCTGCGCGGCGATGTCCGCCTGACCGACGTGGACTTTGCCTACACGGAGGACAAACCGGTCCTGCACGGCGTGACCGTCTTTGCCGAGCCGGGGCAGAAGGTGGCGTTCGTCGGCGCGACGGGCGCGGGCAAAACGACGATCACCAACCTGATCAACCGCTTCTACGACATTGCGGACGGCAAGATCCGCTACGACGGGATCAATATCAACAAGATCAAAAAGGCGGACCTCCGCCGCTCGCTCGGGATCGTGCTGCAGGAAACGAACCTCTTTACCGGCACGGTGATGGAAAACATCCGCTACGGTCGGCTTGACGCCTCCGACGAGGACTGTATCGCCGCCGCGAAGCTCGCCGGCGCCGACGACTTTATCACCCGTCTGCCGCACGGGTACGAAACCGAGCTGACCAACCACGGCGCCAACCTCTCCCAGGGGCAGCGGCAGCTGATCGCCATCGCGCGCGCCGCCGTCGCCGATCCGCCCGTGATGATCCTCGACGAGGCGACCTCCTCCATCGACACCCGCACCGAGGCGATCGTCCAGCGCGGGATGGATAAGCTGATGGAAGGGCGGACCGTCTTCGTGATCGCGCACCGGCTCTCTACCGTCATGAACTCGGACGTGATCATGGTCCTCGATCACGGCCGGATCATCGAGCGCGGCAGCCATGAAAAGCTGATCGCCGACCGCGGCGTCTACTATCAGCTCTACACCGGCGCGTTCGAGCTGGAATAAAGCAACAGAAAAAGCCGATCGGAAGATCGGCTTTTTTCATTTGGTAAAGGTTTTGACCTTTTTGAAAAGTCTTTTCGCTTCCTTTTCTTCAGAAAAGGAAGTCAGGAAAGGGCCATCCGGTCGCTTTCCTTGCCCGCGCCGGCAAGCGCGGCGAACTTGTCCATCAGATCGCGCTTGGTGAGCTTTGCCTTCTCCTCGCCGGAAACGTCGAAGATGATCTTTCCTTCGTTCATCATCACAAGGCGGTTGCCGTGGCGGATCGCGTCGGTCATATTATGGGTGATCATGACCGCGGTGAGACCGTTTTCCGACACGATGCGGTCGGAGAGCTCCAGGACCTTGGCGGCGGTGGCGGGGTCGAGCGCGGCGGTGTGCTCGTCGAGCAAGAGGAGCCGCGGCCGGGTCAGCGCCGCCATGAGGAGGGTCAGCGCCTGCCGCTGCCCGCCGGAGAGGAGCCCGACCTTGCTCGTCATCCGTTCCTCCAGCCCGAGACCGAGGGACGCGAGCTGTTCGTAAAACAGCTCCTTTTCCTTTTGGGTCACGCCCCAGGACAGCCCGCGGTGTTTGCCGCGCCGGAGGGCGAGGGCGAGATTTTCCACGATCTGCATATCGGGGGCGGTCCCCATCATCGGATCCTGGAAGACGCGGCCGATGAGCGCCGCGCGCTTATACTCGGGGATCCCGGTCACGTCCTGCCCGTCGATGAGGATCTTGCCGCCGTCGACCGGCCAGACGCCGGCGATCGCGTTGAGCATGGTGGATTTTCCGGCGCCGTTGCCGCCGATCACGGTGACGAAATCCCCCTCCGAGAGATGAAAGTCGATCCCGTCGAGGGCGACCTTTTCGTTGATGGTGCCGGCGTTGAAGACCTTGCGGACGCCGATCAGATCAAGCATTCTCCTCACCTCCCTTCTCCTTCGCCGCGCGTTTGGCGGCGGAGCGGAACGAGGTGTGCGCCTGCCGCTTGAGGTAAGGGATCGCCAGGAAAACCGCCACGATCACCGCGGTAAAGAGCTTGAGGTCGTTGGAGTCCAGTTTGAGCCAGAGCACGACGCTGACGACGAGATAGTAGATCACGCCGCCGACGGCGATGAAGGCGAGCCGGCCGAAAAAGTTGAGCCGCTTGCCGAGGATCGCCTCCCCGAGCACCTCGCCGATGATCACGGCGGCGAGCCCGATGACGATCGCGCCGCGCCCCATGTTGATATCGGAAAAGCTCTGGTACTGCGCCATCAGTCCGCCCGAAAGAGCGACGATCCCGTTGGAGAGCGCCAGACCGATCACTTTCATCCGGTCGATGTTGATCCCCTGTGCGCGGCTCATCGCGGGGTTATTGCCGGTCGCGCGGAGCGCGGAGCCCTGCTCCGTCCCGAAATACCAGTAAAGGATCAAAACGAGGGCGAGCGTGAAGAGCGCGCCGACAAGGATCGCCGAAGGGATCCGGCGGGAGGTCAGAAGAAGCCGGTATTTATCCGGGTTGAGCGATTTGTTCGACGCCATCCCCATAATATGGAGGTTGACAGAATAGAGGGCAAACTGGGTGAGAATGCCCGCGAGGATCGCGGGGATCCCGAGCTTGGTATGCAGAAGCCCGGTCGCCAGTCCGGCAAGGACCCCCGCGCAAAACGCGACGATCAGCGCCGCCCAGGAGGGCCAGCCCGCCAAAATCAGCATCACGGCGCAGGCGCCGCCGGTGGTAAAGGAGCCGTCCACCGTCAGATCCGCCACGTCGAGCAGGCGGAAAGTGATATACACGCCGATCGCCATGATCCCCCAGATGAGCCCCTGCGAGATGCTGGCGGGAAAACTCTTGATGAGATTCAGCGGGTTGAGCGAAGCAAAATAATCAAGAAGAGGCAAAACCGTATCCTCCCTGAAAACAGGATAGAGGAGCGGCCCTTCTCGGGCCGCTCCCGTCAAAAATCAAACAATCAGTCGGCGATGGCAACGTAGTCGGACGGAACCGTGATGCCGTAGAGCTGGCAGAGGTCCTTGTTGTATTCCTTCGTGAACTTCGGCGCAAAGCGGACCGCCATCGTCGAAACGTCGGCTTTGTTGACCAGGATCTCGTAGGCCATCTCGCCGGCGGCGTAGCCGATGTCGTAGTAGCTGATCGAGAGGGTCGCAACGCCGCACTTCCGGCAGATGCCCTCTTCGCCCGCGATGATGGGCGTCTTCGCGCCCGAGGCGACGTTGTTGATCGCCTCGGCGGAATGGGCGGCGGTATTATCGGTGGGGATATAGAGAACGTCGCAGGCGTCGCAGGCGCTCTGGGTCACGGCCGCCACGTCGTTGCTGTCGGAGAAGGTGAAGTCCTTCACGGTGTAGCCGAACTCCTTGAAGGACTTGGTGATCTCGGTCGCCTGATACTTGGAGTTCGCCTCGGCGGAGCAGTAAAGGATGCCGACGGTCTTCGCGTCCGGGAAGAGCTCGTGCAGCATCGCCGCCTGCCCGTTGAGAGGGGCAAGATCGGAGGTGCCGGAGATGTTCTTGCCGCTGGCGCCGTTCCAGTCGGAAATATCAAGCGCGGTGCCGTAATCGGTCACGGAGGTCCCGATGATCGGAATGGTCGCCGTGGCGGCGGAAGCCGCCTGCAGCGCGGGCGTGGCGTTCGCCATAATGAGGTCGACGCCGCTTGTCACAAACTGGGTGCAGATCGTCACGCAGTTGGCGGAATCGCCGGAGGCGTTCTGCTCGCTGAAGGCGACCTTGTCGCCGAGCTTTTCGGTCAGCGCGTCGCGGAATCCCTTGGTCGCGGCGTCAAGCGCTTCGTGCTGAACGAGCTGGCAGATGCCCACGGTGTACGTCCCCTTCTCGCCGGTGCAGCCGGCAAACGGAAGGGTGAGGCACGCGATCAGGACAAGCGCCAGTACGATGGAAAGTCTTCTTTTCATTATGATAACTCCCTTTGTTTTTTTGTTATTATACAACGCCTCTTGACAAAACGCAAGCGAATATTTATTATTATAGATATAAGTTTTCCTTATGAGGTGTTTATGATACGCTATAAGATCCTTCTCCGGATCGCGGAGAACGAAAGCTTCAGCAAAACGGCCGCCGAGTTCGGCTACACGCAGTCCGCCGTCAGCCAGACCGTACGCTCGCTCGAGCGGGAGTGGGGGGTCTTCCTCTTTTCCCGGAGCAAGCGCGGAGTCCGTCTGACCGAGGACGGGCGGCGGCTCCTTCCCGCCCTGCGGCGGCTGTGCGCCGCCTACGACGCGCTGCTGGAGGAAACGAACGCCGTGACCCGGCTGGAGAGCGCGGTGGTACGCGTCGGCAGTTTTGCGAGCGTATCGGCAAACTGGCTGCCGGAGCTGATCGGCGGCTTCAAAAAGATCTACCCCTCCGTCCGTTTCGATCTGATGCAGGGCGATTACGAGACGGTCCGCGGATGGATCCGGGAGGGGACGGTCGACTTCGGCTTTCTCACGCCGGAGGTGGCGGGTAAGCTGGAAACGATCCCGCTGCTCACCGAGGAGATGGTCCTCGTTCTCCCGAAGGGGCACCCCCTCGCCGAAAAAAAGGAGATCGCCCTCTCCGACTTTTCCGCCGAGCCGTTCATCTTCCTCGACTCGGGCAAAACGAGCGAGCCGCTCAGCTATCTGTCCGGCGGCAAAACGGCGCCCAACCTGCAATACCGGGTGTTCGACGACTATACGATCGTCAACATGGTCGAGCAGGGGCTCGGCGTCTCCATCCTGCCGAAGCTCACGCTCGCCCGCTTCCCCCAGCAGATCCTGCAGCGCAGCCTCACGCCGAAGATCACCCGCACGATCTGCCTCGCCTACCGCGGCGAGCGGACCCTCTCCGCCGCCGGCCGGGCGTTCCTCTCCTACACGGCAAAGCATCTGGAACAGTAACCCGACGAAAAAACTGGCCGCTCCCTTGAAACGCATACAAAAAAGAGGATCCCGCCGTCCGAACGGCGGGGTCCTCTTTTCAACCGGGCAACTCTCTCCGCCGGCCGGCGGAGCGTTTTTTATTTGCGGGCGGGTCTGACGTTGGAGTCCGGCTTGATACGGCCGCGGATCTCACCGTTGGCGTCTTCAAACGTCTTGATATGGTTCCGGATCAGAACGAGCACCTGGCTGTTGACGCTCCGGCCTTCATAATCGGCAATATACGCGATCTTATCCAGCATTTCTTCTTCGATCCTGATCGATACGCTCTTTACCGCCATAAAAACACCTCAAAATAAATATATTGCATATTTATTTTAGGCACATTTTGTGTTATCATGTTAAAAACGGATATACCGTATATCTGAAAAGTTTTGTCCTGCTTCTCTCCATAAAAACAAAACTCTCTGCATAACGGCAGAAAGTCTTGTTTTATCCGCTTTTTCAGTCCTCCTCCAGCAGCTTGGCGGGAGAGATCTTCAGCACCTGCGCCATTTTGAAAAGCGTTTCAAGCGAGACGCCCCGGATCGTTCCCGGGCCTTCCACCTGCCCCACGAAGCTCACGCTCTTTCCGATCAGCTCGGCAAAGTATTCCTGGGTAAAACCCGCTTTTCTCCGGTAATAAGCGAGCTTCAAGCCGAAGGTGATATATTTTTGCGGAAACTCTGTTTTCATATTTCGTCCCTCTTTCCTTCTTTTTTTCTATTCTATCGAAAAGCGGGGCAAATGATGATAAACTATGATTGCAGATATATTTACTTTAAGTAAATGATATTATATAATAACTAATAGATCAATCACTTTGAAAGGGGGATAAACGTGAAAGCGAAGGTCTGCTGTTTTTTCGGGCACCGGACGATCCCCGAATCAAACGAACTGAAAGAGCGGCTCTCCGCCGTGATTGAACGGCTGATTACAAGCGAAAAGGTCGATACCTTTTTGTTCGGCAGCAAAAGCCGCTTCAACGATCTCTGCCACGAACTCGTAACGAAAAGCAAGGAACGGCATCCGCACGTCAGGCGGATCTACGTGCGGGCGGAGTACCCTTTGATCAGCGACGCTTATAAAGCATACCTTTTGAAGGATTACGAGGATACCTATTACCCCGAAAGGATGATCGGCGCGGGCAAAGCCGCCTACGTGGAGCGCAACCGCGAGATGATCCGAAACAGCGACTGCTGCGTCGTATACTTCAAGGAAGGGAGCGCGCCCGCCGGCCGCCGCAGCGGGACAAAGATCGCCTTGGAGTATGCGATCCGGCAGGGAAAGCGCGTCATCCGGCTGTAACGCGCGGCGCGGACAGCCGTGCCAAACCGCCCCGCGGCGATCGCCGCGGGGCGTTTTGTGGGGTTTCGGTTTTCAGTTGGCGGAGAGGCGGACCGGCTTCCAGGTGGAGGGATCCGCCGCGCGGCAATCGTCGAAGGTATCGGGGTCGGAAACCGTTTTCCCGTCTTTATTATAAAGGACGGCGTTGAAGCAGAAGGTATCGCCCGTCAGCCCGAGGGCGCCGCGATCGAGGACGAGCTCGGTGATCCTGCCGAGGCGGGACGGGTCGGCGGCGTTGTCTTTGGTCATGAGGAGGGAAACGCCGGTAAGGGAAACGGGCGTCTCCTTCCCGTTTTCCACCTTGACGGCGGAGCGAACGCCGCTTGCGTCCACGGTCACGCGGTAGTAGGGGCCGCTCCCCGAGGGAGCGATGAAAAGCTCTTCATAGTCCCCTTCAGGGTCGAGGGTGCTGTCCAGCCGCTCGACAAGCAGAGAGACGGTCGTTTCGTCATAACCGAAACGGAAGGAGGCCTGCGCCTGGCTCTTTGAGCCGAGGAAGAGCGCGTCGGTGTTTTTCTCCCATTCGGCGTTGTTTCCGTCCGCCTTTGCGGTCATGTTTCCCGCGTTGACGCGGTGGTTGAGGTAAAGGATCCCGTAGATGAGATCGGTCGGCTTGGTGTCGCTTTCTTTCGCCGCTTCCTTTTTGTTTTCCAGAACGGCGAGGAGCGAATGGGAGGAGAGAAGCTCGGTCGACTGCCAGTGGCAGGTGGAGGTGAGCGCCGCGAAGGGCTTTTGCGCCGACTGGAAGCCCTTGCCGTTCGTCCCCGCGATCACCGCGGTAAACCCGCCCCGGTTATAGGTGACGACCGTCTCCCCGGACGGGAACTGCGCGAGATAGGGACCGGTCCCGACAAACTTTTTGTTCAGCCGGTCGGCGGGGCCGACCTCGGTCAGCCCGAGGGAGTAGTCGAGGTTGTCGGTGTAACCGAGATCGATCGAAAAGGTCTTTTTGATCTCCTGCCGCTCGCAGGCGATCATATAGGTCCCGTTGTGGAGCTTGAGGAGGATGGGCATCTGGTCGTTCATGATCTTGCGGCCGTCCAGATCCCCGACGTAATCCTGGATCACGCGCTGCGCCTCGTAGGGAGCGCCGGTAACCTCCGGCGTCCAGGTCACGCCGTTGTCGGTCGAGCGGACGATCGCCGAGCCGCTGGAGCGGATCGTATTGTTGTAGCCGTAAAGATGGACGTACGGCGCCGTGTGCGTGAAGATGCAGCAGATCGTGCCGTCGTCGTCCTGGAAGAGGAAGGGCTCCCAGTTCATCCCGATATAGATGCGCCGGGCGGCCGACCAGGTCTTGCCGTTGTCGGTCGAGCGGCGGATCTCCAGTCCGCTGTGGTCAAGGTCGGTCGTGTAACCGCTTTTCGGGCGGAAGGAATAAACGGCGAGCAGATCCCCGTTCTGGAGGACGATGGCGTCCGCCGTGGCGTAAAGGTAGTCGGTCCCGGTGCTGCACGCCAGGTACTTCGGCGTCGACCACGTTTTCAGATTGTCGCTGAGCGTATAGTAAATGTCAGGGCCGGTCAGACCGGTGTTGTAAAAGAGGATATACCTCCCGTTCGGGAGCTGTTTGATCCGCGGATAATACGCGTAAGACGTTTGCAGATGCTTTGTCGTAAGCGTCACGGCGGAGCGCCAGTCCAGCTCCAGCGAGGAGTGGTTCTGCTCGCCGTCGTGATCGTCGGTCGCGCCGTCCGAGGCGTTCAGTTCCGCGATCGTATGGAGCAGAACGGAGGACGCGGCCGGCTCCGTCTCCTCCCCCGGTCCGGGAAGCTCCGTCTCCCCGCCCGTCGTATCGCCGGCGGGCAGAGGGGGCGCGCTGTCGCAAGCCGCTAAAGTCAGCAGAAAAATAAGCGGAAATAAAAGAGAGAGCAGTCTTCCGGTTCGTTTCATCGCACAACCTTTCCCGTTTATCAAACGTTTCATGGTTTGATTGTTCGATATTTATCTAATATCAAACGATCGCTTTGTATCAGTCTTTTCTTTATTTTAGCAGAGAAACCGGCGCTTTGCAAGACCATTTTTTCCGCCGAAAAGGAGGATCGGCTTGCCTTTTTCCGGCGATGAAAAAGACCCGCTGATCCGCCGGGCGTTCTGAAGGACGCCCGGCGGATCAGCGGGTCTCGTTTCCGGTTTACCGCTTTTCGTTTTCTCCGATCAGCGCCTCCCGGATCCGGGCGGCGCGGCTCCGCTCCCGGGTGTAGGAGAAGACTCCGCCCTCCTTTTCGGGCAGAGCGCGGACGGCGCTCGTCGCCTGGTACTTCACTTCGGGATCCGGCGCTTCCCGGACGAGACGCTCCAGCGCCGGCGCGGCGGAAACGCCGAGCTCGCGCAGATAGGAAACGTCCACCGTCTCCCGCTCGCCGGAGAGGTAGCGGGCCGCGTTATAATCGGCGACAAAGCCCCGGACGTTCCCGAAGAGCAGCGCGGTCAGCACGCAGGCGCAAAAGACGGTGAAGATCCGCATATAGGCAAACCGCCGGAAGAAGACGCGGATCAGCATCAGAAGGAAGGCGACCGCAAGCACGGTCATGAAAACGCTCGTCAGAAGCCGCAGGACGCTGAGATCGTAGTTTTTCACGTAGAGGATCATCTTCGAGAGCGCCGTTCCGATCAAAACCAGGCTGAAAAGATCCACGAAGACCGCCAGCGCGCCCGCCGCGCGGGCGGCGCGCCCCTGCCGCTTCATCGTGGAGAGCGCGACAAACAGGGCGACCAGGTCGATCGCGGAGATCCCGCACATCTCAAAGAAGCCGCGGCGAGCGTATTCGGCGTTCGTCTCGAACCCCTCCGGCAAGAGACCGGAAAACCCGTCGAAGAAATAAGCGAGCTGGGAAAAGAGATAGGTCAGATACACGACCGAGAGAAGCCCGAGAAAACCGCAGGTGATCGCCGGCTCCACGCCGCGCGCGGGGGCAAAACCGTCGTCTGTCTTGGCCTTTTTATGCGGATACCGCTGGGAAAAGAGCATTCCCGCGGTAAAGGGCAGCAGCGCAAACGCAAGGAGAAGGTGCAAAAGGACCCGGCCGACCGAGGAGGGAAAGTTCTCCGCGATCCGCTCAATGAGCCCGGAAAAGGCGCCGTCCGCCCGCATCAGAAGAGGGAAAACGATCACGAGCACGGGGACCGCCAGCATCACGCCGACAGTGAGATAAAGAAGCGTTTTGAGCAGTTTTTTCGCGTCGGGATCTTTCTCCTCCCCCGCGGCGCGGGAGCGGCGGAAGAGCGCGCCCGCCTCCTCAAAGGGCCGGACGAAGAAGATCGCCGAGGTATCGAGCAGTAAAGCCGCCGTATCGCTCCCGTGGAAAAGCGTGCCGGAAACGCCGCCGGCAAAGATCAGATAGAGCAGCTCTACCATCGCAAAAGTGAGAAAGGAGACCGACGGCTCCGCCGAAACGGAAAAGCCGCAGGAGAGCAATACCCCGAGTCCCCCGCAAAGGAGGGGAAAGGGCGCGGCCTTCCGCCCGGGCAGGAGATAGAACGCCGTGACGGCGAAAAGCGCGATGAAATACACCGTCAGCCCGAGGCGCATCTTGTGAGTATAGGCAAATTCAAAGAAAAAGAAATTGACGACGAACAGCAGGTGAAAAAAGACGCGGTCGCGGCGCACGGGCGCGGTCTTCGGCGCCGGCATGGCGACGGTATAGCCGGGGTGATAGGGCGCGTACGGCGGGCGGGGAGAGGGCGCTCCGTAAGGCGGAGGCGTCTGCGCGTTTGGCGCCGACTGCGCTTCTCCGGGGGCCGGCTGCCCGTTTTGCGCCGCCGGATCGGCGGGACGGATCTCTTCAGGTTCGCGGTTCATAGCGGAACGCCTCCTCTTCTTCTTCATAAGCGATCAGATCGCCGGGGGTGCAGTCCAGTTCCCTGCACAGCGCCTCCAGCGTGGAAAAGCGGATCGCCTTGGCTTTGTTGTTCTTCAAAATCGAAAGGTTGGCCTGCGTGATCCCGACGCGGGCGGCCAGCTCGCAAAGCGGCATCCGGCGCCGGAGCATCATCAGATCCAGCTTGAGGACTGTTTTTTTCACCGCTCTCCTCCTATATCGTCAAGGCGTTTTCCGCCTTGATCTCCGCCGCGGCAAAAAAGAGCCGGGAGAGGACCGCCACGATCACTGAAAGGAAAAAGCCGACGAAGGCGCACAAAAGCAGCGGCAGATACCGCCAGCCGACCGCGGCGCAGAGGACGGAGGCGATCAGCGCGCAAAGCGCGAGAAGCCGGAGCAAAACGGCGTTGCGCCGGATGAAGACCTCCCCCCGCAGGACGCCGACGAGCAGTACGGCCAGAAAAAACATGCCGGCGAGCGCAAAGGGCGCGGCGGCGTAAAAGGCGGTCAGGATGCCGGGGACGATACTCTCCGGTCGTCCCGTCCGCTCCGCGTAGAGCCGCAGCGCGGAAGGCGCGAAAAAGAATCCGCAGACAAGCAGTCCGCCGCACAGGACGGTCAGCGCCAGACAAAGAAAGGTCAAAAGATCCGCTCGTTTCATACGGTCCCCCCGTTCTTTTTTTCATCGTTCGGGGAGAGTATAACACGAGATTTATCGTTTGTCAATATGTAATTTCCGTTTTACACTCATTTTTTCTTGTTTTTTGGGTTTCCCGAAGGCGGGAAACGCCCCGCGCGATCAGAAAAGGGATCGTCGCACCGAGCGAAAACAAGAAAAGGTAACAAACGAGAAAGAGAGGATACGGCAGTATAGCGGAGAGCCGGTCGAACACGGGGAGCGCGGAGGGATGATAGGGCGAAATATAAAACAGCTCCAGCCCGCCGTCGATCCCGGCGCGGTAGGTGATCACGTCAAGGAGAACCGCCAGCGAGACGAACGCGCCGAAGACCGCCGCGCCGGAGAAAAAGGTCTTTTTCGACGGGCGGACCGCGCCGGAAAGGAGGAGATAGCTCCCCATCACGACCTGAAGGCCGTGGTGCGTCATCGTCTGCACGTTGATCAGCACCTCGGAGACGAAGCAGGTGTTCGGATAGAGCATCACGGCGATCCCCGCGGTCAGTCCGTAGGAAGCGAGGAAGGCGCAGAGCGCGCCGTGGACCTTCCCGCGCTGAAAGAGAGCGGCAAGCAGAGCCGCGTACATCGGCGTGGAGCAGAACTGATAGGGGAAGATATACCACGGATAGCTCCACGCTTCCCCGTTATAGGAGAAGGAGATCTGCTTGTAGCACTCGAAGCAGAGCGAGATCACGGCGGCGGCGAGGAGGACCCGGTTCGGCTCCGGGCGCGTCCGCGCCAGGAGAAGGATCACGGCGGCGAGAACGCCGAGCGAAAGCAGATGAAACCAGCCGTAATCGGTCGGCCGGGTCATTTCAAACTGAAGAAATACGATCAAACGTTCCAAAAAACTCACGCGGTTCCTCCCTTTCCCGGATCAGCGGCGTCCGTTTGTCCCGTCGGGACGCGCCGGAAATAAAAAAGCTCGTTTCGTTTATTCTACCACCGGCCGCCTGCATAAGCAAGACGGCGCGTCCTGCAAAAAGACCCGTCTTTCCCCGCCGTGCGCGCCGGGCGGCTCGGTTTCTGAAAGCGGAGGCCCGCCCCGCTGCAAAAACCGGCGGCGGGAAAAACGGAAGGTAAAAATTGCGGAATGTTCTTGACATCCCGCCCGTCTTGTTATATAATAAGGCAGTCCGGTCGTACATCGACCAGCCGGACGATGGAGAAGTACTCAAGCAGGTCGAAGAGGCGCCCCTGCTAAGGGCGTAGGTCGGGGAACCGGCGCGAGAGTTCGAATCTCTCCTTCTCCGCCAGATGGCGCGAATTTGAACACCATCGAAGTCTTCTTCTTTGAAGGCATCCTTGCGGTGCAGATTT
>JAFSSQ010000056.1 GCA_017450965.1 Clostridia bacterium | reverse complement strand
GCTTGAGGATCTGTGCGTTGTACTTTTCAATGGTGGCGTTGGCTTTTTCCAGGTTAGTCTGATACATCGAGGCAAAGGCGAAGCGCGCATCTGCCGCGCCTGTCCAAGAATCACGCCGCCGGAGGCTCGTTGTCAAGCGGACCGTGGAATAAATGCCTTACGAACAAGAGCAATTAATTGGAATCAAGCGTCCGGTTTTTGCTGGCTAGTGCAAGTCAGACCCTCAACTTTTCTTCAAACCCTTAATTTCTTCAGTTATCCCATTTATAACGCACAAAGAGCGCATTTTCCCGTTTGCGAGCCGCTTGTTATTTTGGGTTTATTCTCAGCGAAATAAATTGTGCACCTGTGCATCTTGCTTGTTTTTTATCCAAATGGCGGGGCGCACGCAGTTATCATAGTTAAGGGGGAAGCCATAGTCGGAAAGGCTGCCGTCCGTTCTTACCGTCCAGCATGATCCTCCGCTTATCGACCTTGTCCACCAATCGCAGTATTCGGTATTATTTAACGGGCCGCAAAGTTGTTTGGCATACGCCGTTGCCGTGCAAATTCGATCTTCCTGATTGGGCAAATACTCTTCAACTTCCGTTTTGCTAAGCAAAAACACGTAGCCTTTCGGATCATTGGTGGCCTCGTCATTGAAATGAGTAAAAGTTTCACCAGGTGTCAAAAGCACTTCGGCAATGTATTTCTTTTCCTTTGCGCTGAAAGCTTCGTTATAAAATGTGTCGTTCAGGAATTTGTACATTTCGGTTTTTCCCCATTGCGGGACCCCCTCGGATTGGACCCGTTTCGCCCGTAACGCGTATTTGCTGAGCAATAACATTCCGTCGAAGTCTTCTTTAAGCACAATCCACTCGATTTTTTCGTTGTGCGTAGAACGGTCGCCGTCCTGCTCGTAGGTGCCGAAGGTAACGACTTTTATCTCTTCTCCCCCCAGCATACCATTTGCCGCGCCGTGAACGCTTGTCGCCGCGCTTGCTTCCTCACTTTGCATGTCAGAAGTTACGGTCGCGCTGTTGTTTTCGCACGCCGTGGCAAAAATTGCCATCGCGCCAATCACCACTGCCAAAAGCAGTGAACAAATGCGTACTCTTTTCATATTCTTCTCCTTTGGCGCTTACCACGCCTTTTTATAATTACAAAATTTTTTCTTTCGATTGCAACAAAATGGTTTACTGCATGGTGCCGCCGCGCTGCATTGAACAACCGATCACAATGTCGATAGGTAAAAGTCTAAATTCTTGATCCACACGGCGGGACGTACGCCCAAATCATGACCGGGATCTTTCTTATACGCCAGCTCGCCGGCAGAAGAAACCGAGCCATCGAAATTCACGCAAGCGGCGGAATAATTGGATCCGCCAGGTGTGCGAAGCCACCAACGGCAGGTTGCCGCCCCGTCTACCGTTTCGTTTTTGCTTGTTTCCACGCCTCTTGCAAACGCGAGTTTCGTAGGTGCGCATTTGCGCGCTTCGTCATTCGCAAAATACGCATTTACCTCTTCAAGGCTAAGCAAGAAAAACCTGTCTTGCGTGGGGTCGCCACCATAGGTGTGATAATCGGGATTTCTCTCCGTCACCACGCGAGTGATGTTGATAAACGCTATCTCCTTAGAGGTGAAATAGTGGTTGTAGAATTCGTCGTTTAGCCACGTGCGAAGCGCACAGTATTGCCATATCGACTCTTCCGTGCCGCCGATAAACGGTTGCACAATCAGGGCGTTTTTGGTGACTAAAAGCGAATTTTCCCCTTCAGTCGTAAGCACGATCCACTCAATGGGGCGACTGTTGCCGTTTGCATCCTGAGGATAAAACCCAAATCTTACCGTTTGGCGTTCTTCAGAAAGTATTCCGTTTGCCGCACCATGAACTGCCGAAACCTCTACGCTCGCTTCCGCACTTTGCATGTCAGAAGTTGCGGTCGCGCTGTTGTCGTCGCACGCCGTGGTAAACAGTGTCGAAACAACAATTGCCGCCGCCAAAAGCAACGAGCAAAACTTAAATTTTTTCATGTTTCCTCCTTTTGGGCTCGCCCACCGTTTACGCGCGGTGTTTTTACTCTATAATATTATATATAATTTCTAACACAATGTCAATGTTTTGGGGCTGATTTTATAATTTTAACAATTTTTTCACAATAAACTATTTGCTATGGAAAGATTATATTAAATGATTGCAAAACAAAAAAAGAACTGATTTTTTTCAACCAATTCTTTTCTTAAAACGAACTTGCCGTCATAGCCGACGTATTTATTTGATTTTGATTTGTTTTCGTAATTCCCCACGAATACGTTTCTCTGTCCGGAATGGTAATGCTTGTAAGTCCGGAGCAACCGGAGAACGCAGAACGTCCAATTTCAGCTAAATAACCCATAATTGAAACTGATTCCAGTTGCCCCCCGTTGAGAGAAGGCAAAAGGCTTGATTTTATCATATGTCTTTGGATTTTGAATCGCTTTTTGAACCGGGATTCCCTGCATAAAAAGCTCTGTTTTAGATTTTACAAAACACGATCCTTCATCTTTAAACTCAATTTTAAGCCAATCTTCTATTACACCATACATTATATAAAACAAGGCGAGGGCTTCGAGAAAATCTCGAAGCCCTCGCCGTGTTTTGACCGTTTGAAAGCGCAAATTCTATTGAATTTTTGTTTTTTGAAAAATCCCTATGGAACCTGCGCGTCGGCGCGGACCTCTTTTTTCGTTTGTTTATTCTTCGTTCAGCTTGAGGATCTGTGCGTTGTACTTTTCAATGGTGGCGGTGGCTTTTTCCAGATTGGTCTGATACATCGAGGCAAAGCCGGACGCGTTCTTGTTGTTGAGCAGGCCGGCGAGGTTGTCGTAGTAACCGCCGATCTTGAAGTAGTCGCCGAGGTCGACGACCTTGGTGGCAAAGCAGGTCTCAACGGAGGAACGGCTCTCGTCGTCGCGGGTGTTGTTGCCGACGAGGGTCTTTTCGTAGTACGCGGGGGTCAGGATCTCCTTGCCGAGATAGGCGAGGCGCTCGGCGATCGCGCCGGCGCGCTCCTCATCGGCGAGGAGTTTCGGCATCGCAAAGAAGGAAGCGTGCACGGAGACGATGGAGCTGTAGTACGCGTCCTGATCTTCAAAGGTCTTCGGCTGCGGGATGATGCCGTAGTCGGTATCAAGGTTGCGGAAGTATTCGAGGGAGTTGAAGGAGGACATCGTGAAGAGCGCCTGCTCGTTGATAAAGATCGTCTTCCAGTCAACGCCGCCCTTCATGCCGCTCATGTTCAGGCTGTACTGCTGGGTGGCGATGGTGATGAAGTTCTCCAGTCCGGTCGCAACGCGGTCGCTGTAAAGGGTCAGCTCCATCAGCCCGTCCTGGTTGAGGGTGATGATCTTGTCGCCGCCGGCGTGGACGGTCGCGATCACGCGGCTGTCCCAAACGGTCAGACCGTATTTGTCGCGGGAGTCGTAAACGTCGTCGTGGTTGAGATCCTCGGAGACCTTGGAGGCGTATTCGTTCAGCTTGTCAAGGGTCCATTTTCCCTCGTCGACCAGCTTGTAGATGTCGGCGGGCTTCACGTCGGTCTCGTTTTCCATCATGCCTTTGTTGAAGGCGAGGCAGCAGACGAAGTCGTTGACAAGGGTGGAGATATCGCCGGAGGCAAAGTAGACGGAACCGGCGATCGTGGAATCCCGGACGACCGTCTGATCCCACCAGGAGTGGGTAAGGTCGAGGTTCGGGACGCTTGTGAGGTCGGAGAGGTGGCCGTTCACCGTACTGGTGGCAAGGTCAAGGATGCGGGAGATGCAGAAATCGTAGTTGGTGTCGCCGCTCTTGTACTCCTTGGAGAGAGTGGAGGAGGAAGAGTAGCCTCCGGTGTAGTGATCGTCGGTCGCGATCAGAACGCCGAAATCCTCTTCCATCCGTCTCATACGCAGATAGATCGCGTTGTTGAGGACGGTGGTGGTGTCTTCCGTGAGGAACTCGTTGCGGCCGAGCGTGGTCAGGCCGAGCAGGATGTTGCAGGTGTAGTCGTCGTACTTGAGCGTGTCAATTCCGGCGGGGAGCTCTTCCGTTTCGGGGGGAGCGGTCTCCTCCGGCGTCGTGACGGCAGGCGTGGTGTTACCCTCCGGTTTTTTCGGATCGTCCGTGCAGGCGGACAGGATCAACGCGGACCCCGCCAAGAGGACCGCAAGGAGCAGACAAAGGATGCGGGAGCTTTTCGTTTTCATGGTAACCTCCTGAAAAATAATGGATACCTGTATGCAATAGTATCATAAAGCGGCGGAGAAGTCAAAGCTTTTTGTTATATTTGGCTGACCTTTTGTTCTTTATCTTGGGAAAAGCGCTCCCGCCCGGCGCGGCGCGGCGCCTGCCGCCGTCAGCCGGGGCGCTTCCTTTTTACGGCATTTTTGGCAAACCCGATCCGCGTATGACAATCAAAACCCAAAATAAAGGGTTGAAACGCGCCGCAAAGGCTCGTTTACGGGAAAAATAATTAGCAATCAAGCAGACAGAGTGCCAAGTTTACAATTTCGTCATAAAAAGCGATCGATTTTGTAACAATTTCGGGGTATACTGAAAGCGGTAAGAAAAAGAAACGCCGGACAGCCCCCGGGCGCGGCGTTCCCGAAAAAAAGGAGTGAGTGTTATGTTTGAAATGATTCCGTTTGAGCGCAGAGGGAGCCGCCGTCTCGCGGCGTACGATCCCTTCCGGGAACTGAACGATCTCAGCCGCGCGTTCTTCGGCGGAGACTCGCTTTCGGTCTTCAAGACCGATATCCGGGAGGAGGGCGATCACTATCTGCTCGAGACCGACCTGCCGGGCTTTAAAAAGGAAGACATCAAGGTGGACGTCGAAGGGGACGTGCTGACCGTTTCCGCCGAGCGCAACGCCGAAAAGGAAGAAAAGGACGAAAAAGGCAACTATCTGAGACGGGAACGCAGCTACGGCTCCTACTCCCGCAGCTTTGATATCTCGAACGTGAACAGCGAAGAGATCAAGGTCGCCTACAAGGACGGCGTCCTTGCCCTGACCCTCCCGAAGAAGACGGCGGAGGTCCCCGCGTCGAGAAGACTTGAGATCGAATAAGTCGGGGGATGACCGGAAAACGCCCCGCGGCACGGCGCCGCGGGGCGTTTTTTTCTTTATCGGAGCGAGGCTTTGCTTCGGGCGGGGAGAAGCCGGAAGACCGCCTCGGCCAGCGCGATCTTGACAAGATCGAAGGGGAGAAAGGGCCACACGCAGACCGCGAGGACGTAGGAGAGCGTCGTTTCCCCGCCGGCGCGGAGGGAGACGAGGTAAAACCAGAGAGTGCCGAAGGCGTAGCAGACGGCGAGTCCGGCGAGCATCGCCGCGAGAACGGCGAAAAGCGACTCGCCGGCAAAGCGGGTAATGAGGGCGTAAAGAAGAGCGGAGAGGAGAAACCCGGCGATGTAGCCGCCCGTGGCGCCGAAAAGTTTTCCGATCCCGCCGGTAAACCCGGAAAAAACGGGAACGCCCGCGGCGCCCAGCGCGATCCAGACGGCAACGGCGAGGGCGCCGCGCCTGCCGCCGAGCAGCCGCAGGGAGAAAAACACGCCGAAGACCTGCATCGTCACGGGGACGGGACCGACGGGAAAGGAGATCAGGGAACAAACGGCGATCAGCGCCGCCGCCGCCGCGACGCGGACGAGATCGCGCGCGGGGAATGTTCTGTTTTCTTGTTTCATACGGATCGCCTCCTCTTTTCTTATCTTACCGCGGCGCGGCGCGTCTGTCAATTTGCAGGATGTCCAAAAGTGTTTTTTTCTTTTCCCGGCGCATAGGTATAACTGAATATGCAAAAAAGGATCCGCCATGAAACGATCGCTCCGCCTGTTCGGCGATACGCTCCTCTTGACCGCCGTTTCCCTCGCCGTCCGGACCTCCTCGCTCCTCTTTTCCTCTTACGTGAGCCGGCGGGCGGGCGCGGAGACGGTGGGGCTTTTTTCTCTCGTTACGAGCGTTTCCTTTTTTGCCGTTACCTTCGCCGTTTCCGGTATCAACCTCGGCGTGACGCGCCTCGTTTCGGAGGCGCTGGGGCGTGGGGACGCGTTTGCGGTGCGGGGCTGTATGCGCCGCGCCTTTCTCTACCTTTCTTTCTTCGGCGGGATCGCCGCGCTCACGCTTTTTTCTTTCGCGGAACCGATCGCCCGCCGCCTGCTGTCCGACGCGCGCGCGGCGCCCAGTCTCCGCGCTCTTGCCTTCAGTTTGCCGCCGATCGCCCTTTCCGCCGCGCTGAACGGGTATTTCTGCGCGGTGCGGCGGGTCTGGAAGAGCGCGGCGGCGCAGCTTTTCGAGGAGGCGGTCAGTATCCTCGTTTCCGCTTTTCTCTTCTCCCTGCTTTTGCCCCGGGGGATCGGATACGCCTGCCTGGCGCTGGTCGCCGGCAGCGCCGTATCGGAAACGGCAGCCGCGCTCCTTTCCCTCTGTTTCTATCTCGGGGACCGCTCGCGCCGCGCGCGGGGAAACGGCCGGGACCGCGGCGGCTGGCGGGCGCTTTTTGCGATCACGCTGCCCGTCTCTCTCTCCGCTTACGTGCGCTCCGCGCTCGTTACCGTGGAGCATATCCTGATCCCCGTCGGACTCGCGGCGGTCGCGTCCGGCGCGGACCGGGCGCTGGCGGATTACGGGGTCCTCTCCGGCATGGTCCTCCCTACCGTTCTCTATCCCACGGCGTTTTCCGCGGCGTTTTCCTCTCTGCTCGTGCCGGAGGCGGCCTCTCTTGCCGCGCGGGGGGACCGCGCCCTCTGCCGGGAGACGGCAAAACGCGCGATCGGCACGATCCTTTCCTTCGGGATCGGCGCCGCGGGAATCCTCATCTCCGCCGCCCCGGGGCTGGAAACGCTCCTCTACCCCGGTACGGGCGCCGGGCCCTATATCCGCACGCTGGCGATCGTGTTGCCTGTGATGATGCTCGATACCGTAACGGACGGACTCTTAAAGGGCCTCGGGGAGCAGCTTTGGTCGATGGCCGTCAATATCGGCGACGCTTTCCTCAGCGTTCTCCTCGTGTGGCTTCTCCTGCCGCGCGCGGGGATCGAGGGGTATCTCTTTATCGTGATCTTCTGCGAGGCGCTCAACTGCTTTTTCAGCCTTACCCGGCTGCTCTCCGTCACCGGCGCGCGCCTCTCGCCCTTTCCGCTCGTGCTCCCGCCCTTTCTTTGCGTGTTCGCCGCCACGCGGCTCTCTCTCTTTTTTCTCTCCCGTCTGCCGCTCTCCGGCGGGGAGGAGACGGTCCTGCACCTCCTTTTCTCCGCTTTTCTGACGCTCGCCTTTCTCCTTTTTCTGCGCGGAAAACACCCCTTGCAAAGAGAGAGCGCCTGTGATAAAATGAAAAAAAAGGAAAAACGGAGAGAACGGGGAGAAAAACATGGTCCTGATCATCGCGGAAAAACCGAGTCTCGCCCGCAACATCGCGGGGGCGATCGGCAAACCGGAGCGGCGGCAGGGGTATCTTGAATGCGAAGGGTATCTGATCACCTGGGCGTTCGGGCACCTCTTTTCTCTCTGCGATATCGAGGACTACGCCCCCAACCCGGATGGGGACCGCTGGTCGATGAAGAATATCCCCTGCATCCCGGACGCCTTCCGCTTCCGTCTGCGGGCGGGGCGGGACGGTAAGCCGGACGCGGGGATCGAGCGGCAGTTCGGGACGATCCGCGCGCTCTGCCGCCGCGGGGACGTGGACACCATCGTCAACGCGGGAGACGCCGACCGCGAGGGGGAGATCATCGTCCGCCTCTGCGTGGAAAACGCGATGAAGGGAGAGACGCCCAAGCGCCTCTGCCGTCTCTGGCTCCCCGACCAGACGCCGCAGACGATCCGCGCCGCCCTCGGGGAGATGAAGGAGGACAGCGCCTACGACAATCTCGCCGCCGAGGGCTTTGCCCGCACCTATATCGACTGGCTCTACGGAGTCAATCTCACCCGTTACGCCACGCTCAAGACCGGCAAACTCCAGCGGGTCGGGCGGGTGATCGTGCCGATCGTCAAGGCGATCTGCGACCGCGATCTGGCGATCCACAACTTCAAGCCGGAGCTTTATTTCGCCGTCCGCAGCGCGGAAAAGACGGCGGGGGAGACGGTGGAGCTGCTTTCCAAACAGAAGTTTGCGCGGGACAAGCTCGCCGAAGCGGAGGCGCTCTGCGCCCGCTATAACGCGCTGCCCGCCGTTGTGACCTCGGTCAAAAAGAAGAGCGACGTTCTCCCGCCCGGCAAGCTCTATTCGCTTTCCAAGCTCCAGAGTATGCTCGGCAAAAAGTACAAGATGCCGATGGAGACGAGTCTTGCCGTCCTGCAAAAGCTCTACGAGGAGGGGTACGTGACCTACCCCCGCACCAATTCCGAATATCTCGCCACCGCCGAGCAGGGAAAGATCAAAACGATCCTCGAAAACGTGAAAAAGCTCGGCTACCCCGTCGAGTTCAAGTTCAAAAAGAGCATCTTCGACGACGCGAAGATCGAGAGCCACTCCGCCCTGACCCCCACCTACAAGATCCCGGACGTGAAATCCCTGTCCGAGGACGAAAAAAAGGTCTATTCCGCCGTTTTCCGGCGGTTTGCCGCCGTTTTCTGCTCCGAGGAGTGCCGGGTGGACCGGACGGAGATGACCGTTTCGGTCGGGGAAGAGGAGGATTTTCTCCTCAAAGGGACGGTGATGACCGCGCCGGGCTGGACGCGCTACGACGATTACGATAAAAAGGACAAGATGCTCCCGCCGCTGAAAAAGGGGGACACGGTCAACACCGACTTCCGCCCGGCGGAGAAGGAAACGACCCCGCCGAAGCACTACACCATCGAAACGCTCAACAACTACCTGAAAAACCCCTTCCGTGAGGAAAAAGCCCGGATCGACGAGGGGGAGGGGAGCGACGACGAGGAGTACCGCGCGATCTTCGAGGGCCTGGAGCTCGGCACGGAGGCGACCCGCACCTCGATCATCGACAACGCGAAAAAGAGCCGGTATATCGAGCTGAAAAAGGACGTTTACTACATCCTGCCGGACGGGGAGCGGCTGATCTCCTCGCTCGTCCGGCTCGGGATCTCGATGGACAAGTATAAAACGGCGGAGCTCGGCCGCGCGCTGAAAAAGGTTTACCGCGGCGAGATCAGCGTAGGGGAGAGCGTGGGGCTCGCGGCAAAGGAGATCCTCTCCGTCTTTGAAAAGCGCGACGTGCCGATCGAGCGGGATACCGACGACGGGATCATCGGGGACGAGGCCGGCGCCTGCCCGCTCTGCGGGAAGCCGGTCCTGCGCAACGCCGTCGGCTACGGCTGCTCCGGCTGGAAGGAGAGCGGCTGCGCCTTCCGCTTCGGCAACGTGATCTGCGGCCGCACCGTCTCTCTTGCCAACGCAAAAAAGCTCCTTTCCGAGGGCCGCACCGCCAAGATCGAGGGCTTTGTCTCCCGCCGGACGGGCAAGACCTTCGACGCCGCGCTGAAGCTGGAGGAAGGGAAGATCGTTTTCGACTTTTCCAAATAGGAAAAACCGGTCGTTTTTTGTTGACAAACCCGCCGCAAAATGATAAAATGCGAATATCTTTTCAGAAAAGCAGGAAAAAGAAATGAAAAACCTCACGATCCCGAAGGGCTACCGTTCCGCCCTCGACCTGCGCGAAACGCAGGAGGCCATCAAAAAAGTCAAGGATTTCTTCGAGCGCGATCTGGCGATCGCGATGAATCTGACGCGCGTGTCAGCGCCTCTTTTTGTTGACGCGGAAAGCGGCCTCAACGATAACCTCAACGGCATCGAGCGCCCCGTCTCCTTCGACGTGTTCTCCGGCGAGCGTTTTGAGATCGTCCAGTCCCTCGCCAAGTGGAAGCGGCTGGCGCTGCGCGAGTACGGCTTTTCGGTCGGAGAGGGGCTTTATACCGATATGAGCGCGATCCGCCGGGACGAAACAGCGGACAACATCCATTCCCTCTACGTCGACCAGTGGGACTGGGAAAAGGTCATCGACAAAAAGAGCCGCACGCAGGAGACGCTGCAGCGGGCGGTGCGGCATATCTACGGCGCTCTGCGCCATACCGAGATCTATATCGCGCGGGAGTACAAGTTCATCGACTGCCTCCTGCCCGAGACGATCGCCTTCCTCTCCTCGCAGGAGCTGGAAGACCGCTGGCCGGACAAAACCCCGAAGGAGCGGGAATACCTCGCCGCGAAGGAGTACGGCGCGTTCTTCCTCTCCGGCATCGGCGGGAAGCTCGCCTCCGGCTCGATCCACGACGGCAGAGCCCCCGACTACGACGACTGGTCCTTAAACGGCGATATCATCGTCTACTATCCGGTGCTGGACATCGCGCTGGAGCTCTCCTCGATGGGGATCCGCGTGGATAAAAAGTCCCTTCTCTCCCAGCTGCGCGAGCGCGGCTGCCCGGAGCGGGCGGAGCTGCCCTTCCACCGCGAACTGATCGAGGGCAGACTGCCCGCCACCATCGGCGGCGGTATCGGCCAGTCCCGGATGTGTATGTTCTTTCTGCGCAAGGCGCATATCGGCGAGGTGCAGTCCTCCTTCTGGGAGCGCCCGGTGCGCGAAGCGTGCGAAAAGCACGGGATCTTCCTCTTGTAAAACGGTATGAAAAAACTTCCGGACGGAACGCCCTACCGCCCCGGGGAAGCCACCCTCCTTCTGGCGGAAAACGCTAACAAGAACGGGAAGCCCGCCGACCTCTGAACGGGAAAAACAAGCAAGATCCGAACGCCGGCCGGCACGTCTGACCGGCGTTTTTTGCAGGCAAAAAAATTTTTTGAAGATTTTTCGGAAAACAGGTTAATTTTTTCTCTCCTCGATTGTTTCTATAAGAGAAGGGAAGGTGAAAAGGATGAGCGGCGCTTTTTGGGATGCGGGGGAGGAGGAGTTTGAAAAACGCCTCGTCGCCTGCCGCGAGACAATGTTCCGGATCGCGTTTGGCGTTCTCCGAAACGAGGAGGACGCGTCCGACGCGGTGCAGAGCGCTTTTTGCGCGCTCCTGAAAAAAGACAGGACGGGAAAGAAACTCCGGGCGCTGCCCCCCGATACCTTCCGCTGGTACGCTTTCCGTGCCGCGCGTAATACGGCGCTCAATCTGTATCAGAAGAATCGCCGGGAGCAGGAGAGGACCGCCGGGCTGGAGGAGACGCCGCTTCCGGCCGGAGAGGAGGATCTTGCGGAAGAGCTGATCCTCAAGGCGGAAGCGGAAACGCTGCGGCGCGCCGTTCGCGCGATGCCGGAGCAGTACCGGACGGTTTTGTTCCGCGTCTGCATCCTGAAGGAAAAAGGCAACGCGGTCGCGGCGTCGATTGGAATCTCCGCCGCGGCACTCTCCGTCAGATTGAAGCGGGCAAAAGAGATGCTCAAATGCCTGCTGGAAGAGGAGGAAACCCCATGAAACGGGAAGCGGAAGAAAAACTGAAAGAAGCGCTGCTCGACGCGGTGCGGGAGGAAGTGGACCTGATCGAGCGGGAGACCGGAGACGTCCCCGTTTCCGTCCCCGCCTCTCTGATCGCCGCGACGGACGCGATGGTCGCGGAGGTGAAAGCAGCCGACCGCCGGCGCCGCTCCCTCCGCCGTACCGTTGTCGCGGCGCTCGTCTCTCTCGCCGCTTGCGCGGTCGTGATCCTCTTTGTCCTTCCGTTTGCCGATTCCGATCACGAGACGGATTTTGTTACCGGATTACAGGCGGAAATTCTATATCCCGGCGGCCCGTACGGGTTCCCGGATGAAATCGAGATCGATCCCGACCGCTTGGAACGCTTTGAAAAAGCGGTCAGGAAACGCTCCGCCTATTTCTATTCGGATCCCGCGGAATACACCGAAGAGGAGTTGGACGCGATTGCGGAGCGAATCGGTTTTTCCCCGGATCAGCGGATCGAATCCAGAATAAGTCGTTGGTCAAACGTCTATGAAAACCCGGAAACAGGCGAAAAGCTGTCGATCGATCGCTATGGACGCTATGCGTACGACATCAAAACAGATGAGCCGTTTGGCGTTTATTCCCTGACGGATGAAGAAAGCGCAAACGCGGCAAGAACGTTTTTAGAGGATCACCATATCCCGACCGACGCGTTTCCCGAATGGGAAGTCTCCGCCACAGAGTGGAATACCACGTTTACGGAAAACGGATCGATCGAAGAGAAAACGGCTGTAACGATCCATTTTGCCGCCGACGATCAAGACGGCTTTCCGGTTAGAGGCGGAGGGATTTCCGTTCACTGAAAGGGAAATGGAAACGTGTCTCGTGTATCTTCCTACGCGCTCACCTACCAAAGCAAGCAAAGAACAGAACTGGTTTCCGTTTCGGAAGCGATCGAGCGGATACGCCGGGGGGAAGCGATGATCGGTTATGAGGGCGACCATTTTGACAGCGCGTTAAGAATCGTGATCGAGGGTCTCTCATGTGTGTATTCCGACGGAACAGCGGCAAACGGCGAGTACGTGATCCAGCCGTTTTATGTCTTTTTCGGGACCGCCTATAATCAAAAAGGAGAAGAAACAAGCTTTACGGCTGCGGTGCAGGCGAACCGATACTGAGCCGCCCGGCGCCTGCCGGTCGGCAGTGAAGTTGGCGTCTCCGGCAAAGGAAAGCGCCGCTTCGCAACGTGATGTTGCTCCCTCCCGCGAGCAGTTGAAAGTTACAAAAAAGAAACGCGGCGGGGGCTTGCTCCTGCCGCTTTTCTAAAGAAGAAAGCCGACCCAAGACGTAACGGGTCGGCTTTCATGTTTGACTTGCTTTGAGTCCGCTGACTCTGTTTCTTTCTCCTTTTCAGAAAGTCTTTTGCTTCCTTTTCTTCAGAAAAGGAAGTGCCTGCTTTTCTTCGGAAAAGCAGGATTTTTCCTAAATTGAAAATGATTATCATTTTCATATTGACTTTTTCTTCCGCGTCTGCTATACTGTCGGAGCATGAAAGGAAAGGGCGAGATGAAACGACCGTACAAAACCAAGCAGCTCGCGGCGCTGACCGCGTTTTTAGAGGAACACCGGGGGGAGCATTTTTCCGCGGCGGACGTGATGCGCCGTTTTGCGGAGGAGAAGATCCCCGTCTCCGCGGCGACGGTTTACCGCCGGCTGGAGAAGATGACGGAGGAGGGCGCGGTGGAAAAGACCGTTGCCGACGTCTCCGAGGGGGCGTGCTTCGTCTACCGGGGCGGGGAAAAAAGCGCCTGCGCGGAGGAGGACTGCTACCACTGCCGCTGCGAGCGGTGCGGCAGGCTGATCCATCTGCGCTGCAGCGAGTTTGAGAGCGTCTGCCGGCATATCCGGGAGGAGCACGGCTTTTTGTGCGATACGAAAAAGTTGATGCTCTACGGCGTCTGCGCCGATTGCGCGAAAGAAAACGGCGGAGCATAAAGGAACGAAGAAACGTTATGGCACAGATCGAATGTGAAGACCTCACCCTCGGCTACGAGGGAAAAACCGTCCTCTCCCACCTCACCTTTTCGGTCGGGGCGGGGGACTACCTCTGTATCGTCGGGGAAAACGGCTCCGGCAAGACCACGCTGATGAAGACCCTGCTCGGGCTCTGCCGGCCGCTGTCCGGCGCGGTGCGCTTCGGCGACGGAGTCAAGAAAAACGAGATCGGCTACCTTCCGCAGCAGACCGCCGTCCAGCGGGATTTTCCCGCCTCGGTCGGGGAGATCGTGCTCTCCGGCTGCGTCGGGCGGTGCCGGACGCCGTTCTACGGAAAAAAGGAACGCGCCCTCGCCGAGGAACAGATCGAGCGGCTCGGGCTCTCCCCGCTGCGGGACCGCTGCTACCGGGAGCTTTCCGGCGGGCAGCAGCAGCGCGTGCTCCTCGCCCGCGCCCTCTGCGCCACGCGGCGCCTCTTGCTCCTCGACGAGCCGGTCGCGGGGCTCGACCCGCGGATGACGGAGGAGATGTACGCGATCGTGGAGGAGCTCAACCGCCGCCACGGGATCACCGTTCTGATGATCACCCACGACCTCTCCGCCGCCCGGCGGTACGCCACGCACGTCCTGCATATCGGCGGGGAGATCTTTTTCGGTACGCGGGAGGAATATCTTACCCGCGAAAAGGAGGGAGAAGACCGTGTCTGAAACGCTCGCTCATTTTGCGGAATACCTCTCCTATCCGTTCGTCAAAAACGCGCTGATCGTCGGGACGCTGATCGCCCTCTGCTCGGCGCTGCTCGGCGTTACGCTGGTGCTGCGGCGGTTTTCCTTTATCGGAGACGGCCTCTCCCACACCGCTTTCGGCGCGCTCGCCGTTGCCGCCGTGCTCCACCTGTCAAACGAGATGCTCCTCGTGCTGCCGGTCACCGTCCTGTGCGCCGTTTTGCTTCTCGGCGCCGGCAAGAACAAAAAAACGAGCGGAGACGCCTCCGTCGCGATGCTCTCGGTGGGCGCGATGGCGTTCGGCTATCTGCTGCTCAATCTCTTTCCTTCCTCCGGCAACGTCGCGGGGGACGTCTGCTCCTCGCTTTTCGGCTCCACCTCCATCCTGACTCTCACGCGCACGGAGGTCGCGCTCTGCGTCGTCCTCTCCGTTCTCGTCCTCGCGGCGTTCGTGCTGCTTTACCGCCGGCTTTTCGCCGTCACCTTCGACGCGGGCTTCGCCGAGGCAAGCGGCGTCAGCGTCGGGTTTTATAACCTCCTTATCGCCGTCATTTCCGCCGTGATCATCGTCCTCGCGATGAACCTGGTCGGCTCGCTCCTCGTCTCGGCGCTTCTGATCTTCCCGGCGCTCTCGGCGATGCGCGTCTTCCGGTCCTTCTTCGGCGTCACCGTCTGCGCGGGGATCCTCTCCGTCGTCTGCACCCTTTCCGGGATCCTCGCTTCCATCCTCTTCGACACCCCCGTCGGCGCCACCGTTGTCGCCGCAGACGTTTTCGCCTATTTCCTGTTTTCCCTGATCGGGAAAGGGAAGGGCGCCTGATACGGAAAATGCCGGTCGCAAGACCGGCGGGAAATAAGGCGCGGGTCCGGCCGGACCCGCGCCTTTTCTGTTATCTTCCTCTGATGAAGATCCTTATCCCGACAAACGATACGATCACGCCGACGACGATCGCGATGATCCCGAAGAGACCGACTCCCGTCTCTCCCCGGATCAACATTTCCGAGGGGTCCGCGGGGTTGTAGAGGAGCTCCACCTGATCCCCGATCCGATACTTGGCGGGATTCTGGCCGCTCGAGCCGGTCACGGAAACGGTCTTGCCGTCCGCCTCAAACTCGATCACGGGATAATAGACGGTAGAGATGACGCCTTCGTCGATATCCTCTCTCTCCCGGTTTTCGACCACAACGCCGGTCGCCGGTTCCGTGCAGCGTTTTTTCACCGCGTTTCCGTGCGCCAGCAAAAAGATCCCTGCCGCGATCACGACAAGTCCGCTGAGTAAAACGAGAATCCGTTTCATCAAAAAGTCTCCTTTCGCAGAGTGTTCTCCGCTTCGTTTTTTCCGCTCCGGACAAAAAAGCGCGCCGGCGCCCGCCGCGGAGGGGATGCCCTGTCAATATAGCATCTTTTCTCCTTTTTGTCAAGGAAAAAGGCGCCGGGCTCGTTTGCTTCTTCCTTTTGCGGCGCCTGGCGCAAAAGAAATCTTGACTTTTTCCCTTGACGTGGTAGAATAGTGCCAAATACAAAACGGGAGGCCGCGATGAACCAGATCCTGAGAGATGCCTACGGGCGCAAGATCGCCGAGATCCGGCAGGAAGGGACCCGGCAGACGATCTACGACGCCTACGGCCGCAAGCTCGGCGAGTTCGACGGGCGCGACACGCGCGATGCCTACGGCCGCAAGGTCGGAGAGGGCAATCTCCTCGCCGCGCTGATCCGCTGACAAAAGAAAAAACGCTTCGCGAGATGCGTTTTTTCTTTTGTTTTTTTATTCCAGCGCGGCGTCGAGCAGCTGGCAGTAGCGGTTTCCCCCCTCGCTGTATACGTCGAACACGCCGACGACGGTGATCTCCGACCCGAGCGCGGGGTAGTCCTGCGGGTAGCGGCAGCTGGCCGGCAGGACGAACTCGATCCCCTGCGAGCAGCAGGCGGTCGCGTCCGCGATCAGACAGGCGTAATAGTTGCGGTCTTCTCCCTCGGCAACGGCAAACAGCCCCCGCATCCGGATCGTTTTGCCGAGGTAGGAGGAGGGGTACTGCATCATATCGTAGACCTTCGAGTAGACCATCGTACTGCCGAGGACCGTCAGATCCAGGTCGCAGGTGCGTTTTTTCGCCGTCACGGCGGGGACGGGAGCGGTAACGGGAACGCTGTTTTCGGTCTCCGCCGGCGCGTCGGTTTCCGGCTCCGGCTCCGGGGAAGATTCGCTCTCCGAGGGGGCGGCGGGAGTTGTCGGCGCGTTGGTCTCCTTTGCGCCCGCGAGGATCTCGCCGACCGTTTTTCCCTGCCGGGCGGGGACGGGGGACGCCGCCCGTTCGCTTGGCGCGCATCCGGCAAAGGCGAGAAGCAGGGCGAGAAGCAAAAGAGGGGAAAGAAGGCGTTTCATCGGGCGTCCTCCGCGCTCCCGAGAGCGGCCTTGAGGACCTCGAGGTTTTCCTCCATCAGGGAAAGATAGGTCGCGCCGTTTTTCACGTCGTCCGCGGTAACCGACTGGAGAGAGTTGAGCGTGAGGATCTTCTGATCCTTCGTTTTCGTATTGTCGCGGACGGTCCGCGCCAGGGAGCCGTCCGACGTTTCGATCTGCAAGATCGCGCCGAGCCCCAGCTCGTCCGCCTTTTTGGCGAGGAAAATAACGGTTTCAAAGCTCGCCTCCGTTTCCGCCGAGCAGCCGGAGAAGGCGGCAAAATAGGAAAGGCCGTAGTCGTCCGCGAGATACCGGAAGGGGAAGCGGTCGGCAAAGAGAAGGGTCTTCTGTTTCGCGCCCGCGGCGGCGGCCCGGTAGGCGCCGTCCAGCTCCCGCAGCTTTTCGGTATAGGCGTCCACGTTTGCGCGGTAGAGTTCCGCCCCCTCCGGGTCGAGCGCGGCAAGCCGGTCCGCGAGGACCCCGCAGAGAGAGCGCGCGTTGGAGAGAGAGAGCCAGATATGCTCGTCGTATTCCGTTTCTCCGTTTTCTTCTTCGCCGGAGGACTGCATCCCCTCCGCCGTTTCCTCCTCCTTGGCGGCGTCGCCGAGCGCGTCAAGGAGCGGGACGGTCCGGGGCTTCTTTCCGGCGGCGGCGAGGGCGCGGCCGATCCATTCGTCGGACTCTCCGCCGACGTAAACGAGGAGATCGCAGGAGGTGATCTCCGCCACGTCCTTTGCCCGCGGCTGATAACTGTGCAGGTCGACGCCGCTGTCCATGAGCAGCGTGATCTCCGCGCGGTCGCCGGCGATCTCGCGGAGCCAGTCGTAGAGCGGGAAGATCGTGGCGACGACGCGCAGCTTGCCCCCTTCGCGCGGCGCGGCCTCGCCGCACCCGCCGAGAGCGGGCAGGAGCAAACAGAAACATAAAAACAGGACAAAGAGTTTTTTCATCAGGGAAACCTCCGGCGGGACGAAGTCGGGCGGGCGTCTGCCGACGCAGACCGGTCCCGCGCCGACGGGCCCGACTTTTTTTATCATACCACGAAACGCGAAAAAAGTCAATCGCGGGCGGGGAATTGACAGCCGGGCGCCGCCGTGCTACAATAAGGGCGCGAAAGGAAGAAGACTATGAACATCGTACTGATCGGGATGCCCGGCTGCGGGAAAAGCACCGTCGGCGTCCTTCTCGCCAAAACGCTGGTGCGCGACTTTCTCGATACCGACCTCCTCATCCAGAAGGAAAAGGGCTGCAGCCTCTCCGAGCTGATCGCGCGGGAGGGGACGGAGGCCTTCAAACGGACGGAAAACGACGTGATCCTCTCGGCCGACCCGCAAAACGCCGTCGTGGCGACCGGCGGGAGCGCCGTGTACGGCGCGGCGGCGATGAAAAAGCTGAAGGAAAACGGCGTTCTCGTCTATCTCCGTCTGCCGCCCGCGGAGCTGGAAAAGCGGATCCGCAACATCCGCACCCGCGGGATCGCGATGGCGCCGGGCACGACCATCGCACAGCTCGCAGGGGAGCGCGAGCCGCTCTACGAGCGGTACGCCGACCTCACCGTCGACTGCCACGGCCTCTCCGCCGAGGAGTGCGTGGAGCGGATCGCCGCCGCCGTTGCGCAAAAGAGATAAAAAAGCGTCTGCCGCGGCAGACGCTTTTTCGTACCGTTTTTATTTCAGGAAACCGAAGCTGCGGACGATGGGCAGCTCTTTCGCCTTGCCGCCGCAGATGGAGAAGAAGGCGATGATCTTCAAAACGCCGATGATGGCGGCGCAAACGCCGGCGACAAGCCAGCCGAGGATCGGGATGATGCAGACGAAGAGAAGCAGAATGGAAAGGACCGTGAGCTTCAGCGCCTGGCGGACGTGGAACCCGGCGTAGGGGGACTGGTTGGCAGCCAGAAGGGCGATGATGACGCCGATCGCGCCGAGCAGGTACACGAGCATCGCGATCACCTTGTTATCGGAGATGTCCTTCGGATCGAATTCCGCGGTGTGATCGTAGGGGTCGGCGACGGGCTGCTGATAGGCGGGCTGCTGATAGGTCTGCTGCTGGTAGGCGCCGGACTGGTTCTGCGCAAAGGGCGCTCCGCACTTGGTGCAGAAGGCGGCGTTGTCGTCCATGGACTGTCCGCAAGCGTTACAGATTTTCATACTTTTACCTCTTTTCTCTGAAATTCAATGGAAAATCTGTTCTCAATATAGCACGGAACGCGCCGTTTGTCAAGCCGGGGGAGAACGATCGCCCGGAAAACGGGATTTTTTTGCGTTCTTCTTGCAACCGGGAGAGCGGTGTGATAGAATAAAGCCAAAATGAAGAAAAGCGGGGAGCGCCCCCTTCTGTTTGCCGCCGGACGCGCCAAAGGAGAGAAAATGCCGGAAAAAACCTACCCGAAGAAGATCCTCTTTATCGGCAACAGCTACACCTACGTCAACAAACTCTGGGACGTGATCGCCGCGCTGGCGGAGGCGGAGGGCCATCCCGTCTCGGTCGCCTCGGTGACCGAGGGCGGCAAGACGCTGAAGTATTTTAACGATCCCGCGGGGGAAAAGGGGAAGGAAGCGCGCGCGGCGATCGCGGCGGGCGGGTTCGATACCGTCGTTTTGCAGGAGCAGAGCCTCCGCCCGGCGATCTCCCCCTCGCTCTTTCTGGCGGCGGCGTCCTCTCTCTGCAAGCAGATCCGAGCGGCGGGCGCCGAGCCGGCCTTTTACGCCACCTGGGGCCGGCGCGAGGGCGCGCCCGCTCTGGCGCGCTACCGCCTCACAAACGAGACGATGACAAAAAAGCTGAACGCCGCGTACCTCAAAGCGGGTGCGGAAAACGGCGCCCGCGTCGCCTGCGTGGGGCTCGCCTTTTACGAGATCCATACCGGATGCCCGGAGATCGAACTGTATCAAGACGACGGCTCGCACCCCTCGGGGGCGGGGACCTTCCTCGCCGCCCTGACCCTCTATCGCGTCCTCTTCGGCGAATCGCCGCAAAACGGCGCCGCCGCCGCCGCGGAGAGCGGCGTTTCCCCCGCCGCGTACGAGCGGCTCCTTGCCGCCGCGGAGAACGCCGCGGCAAAAGACCCCCTCGCTGAAAAAAACTCCGAAAGGGAAGAAAAACGATGAAATACGAGAGAGACGAATACCGCGCTTATTATACCGACCTGCTCCGCGAACTGATGGCGGCTCCCAGCCCGAGCGGCTACTGGCGCGAGGTGATGGAGCTGGTCAAACGCAAGGCGGAGGAAAACGGCGCCGCCTTTACCCTGACCCGCAAGGGCTGCGGGATCATTACCGTCAAGGGCGAAAAAGAGGGCGAGGCGCTCGGCGCCTGCGCGCATTGCGATACGCTCGGCGCGATGGTCCGCTCGGCGGACGCGGACGGCGGGATCAACTTTACCGTCGTCGGCGGTCCGCTGCTCCCCACGCTGGACGGCGAATACTGCACCGTGATCACCGGGGAGGGGAAGAAGTACAGCGGCACCATCCTCTCCAAAAGCCCCGCCGCCCACGTCCATCCGGACGCGCGGACACGGGAGCGCAGCGCCGAGAATATGTACGTCCGGCTCGACGAGGTCGTCAAAACGGCGGAGGACGTGCGCGCCCTCGGGATCGAGAACGGCGACTATATCTGCTTCGACCCCAAGACGACCGTAACGGAAAGCGGCTATATCAAATCCCGTTTTCTCGACGACAAGGCGAGCGTAGCGTGCCTTCTTACCTGCGTCCATATCCTGCACGACAAGGGCGTTCGCCCGCCGCGCGATCTGAAGATCCTCATTACGATGTATGAGGAGGTCGGACACGGCGCCGCCTACGTTCCCGAGGGGATCTCTGCGATGCTCGGCGTGGATATGGGCTGCATCGGGGAGGATCTCTCCTGCACCGAGCACGACGTTTCCATCTGCGCGAAGGACAGCGGCGGCCCCTACGATTACGCCCTGACCAAGCGTCTCGTCTCTCTCGCGAAAGAAAACGGACTTTCCTACGCCGTCGACATCTACCCCTACTACGGCTCGGACGTGGAGGCGATGTGGCGCGCGGGCTACGACGTCCCCGGCGCTCTGATCGGGACCGGCGTGCACGCCTCCCACGGGATGGAACGTACCCACCTCGACGGCGTGTTCAACACGATCTCTCTCATTCTTCTCTATTTCGGCGTCTGAACGACCGGAAAGGACTCGTGATGAAAAGACGGATTATTCTCTTTGCGCTCTCTCTCGCGCTTTCCGCCGCGCTGGCCGCCTGTGCGGCAAACGGAACCGACCCCGGCGACGCGGCGACCGGCGCCCCCTCCGTAACGGAAGAAAAAACCGGCGCCGACACGACCGGCGTGCCGGATACGGCCGCCGCCGGGACCGAAAAACCGGCGGAAACGGCCGCCGCGCCCGCGTCCGATACGACCGGCGCCGCGGAAACCGCCGCCAAACCGGCGTCCGGCACGACCGCCGTCGGGGAAACGACCCGCCCGACCGAAACCGCCGCCGCCCCCGGGACGGAAACGCAGACCGCCGCGCCGGAAACGACCGCCGGCGGGAGCGGAAAACCGGCGGAGACGACCGCCGCGCCGGAAACTACCGCCCCCGTCACGACGAGCGCCCCCGCCACAACGGCAGTCAAACCCCTCGCGCCCTCCTCCCGCAAGGAAGGCACCGAGATCGACGCCGGCGACCTCGACGGTTGGGAATAACCTACTTTTCTGAAGAAAAGTAGGCAAAAGACTTTTTAAAATCGGGAAAAAACGAAGTGCGAACACAGTTTCCCGGTTTTGACAACGCTTGAGAGCCAAAGAAAAGGAAATCTCCGAAGAAAAAACAGGCGAAAGACTTTTTGAAATCGGGAAAAAACGAAGTGCGAACACAGTTTCCCGGTTTTGACAACGCTTGAAATCCAAAGAAAGGGCAACCTCCGAAAAACAGGCCAAAGACCTTTCGCAGTCGAAAAAGCAAGGCGCGAACGGACGC
>JAFSSQ010000055.1 GCA_017450965.1 Clostridia bacterium | reverse complement strand
GAAGGAGCCGCCGCCGAGGTCGAAGACCATGATCTTCTGGGAGTTTTCCTTATCCATGCCGTAGGCAAGCGCCGCCGCCGTCGGCTCGTTGATGATACGCAGGACCTCCAGTCCCGCGATCATGACGGCGTCCTTGGTCGCCTGGCGCTGCGCGTCGGAGAAGTACGCGGGGACGGTGATGACCGCCTGCGAGACCTTTTCCCCGAGGTAGGCCTCCGCGTCGCTCTTGAGCTTTGCGAGGATCATCGCGGAGATCTCCTGGGGGGTGTAGTTCTTGCCGTCGATCGTTACCTTGTAGTTGTGTCCCATCTCGCGCTTGATGCTGGAGATGGTGCGGTCGGGGTTGGTGATCGCCTGTCTCTTGGCGACCTGCCCCACCATTCTCGCGCCGTTTTTATCGAACGCAACGACCGAAGGGGTGGTGCGGGCTCCTTCGGGGTTCGGGATCACGATCGGCTCGCCGCCTTCGTACACGGCGACGCAGCTGTTGGTCGTACCGAGGTCGATACCGATGATTTTTGACATATTGATCTATCTCCTTTTTCTTGAATTTGCGATTTATGAGTACCGGTCAGTTCGCCACGCTTACCATAGCGAAGCGGATGACCTTGTCGCCGATCTGATACCCCTTTTGCAGGACCTGCGCCACAACGCTCTCCCCGAGGCTTTCGTCCTCGACGTGCATCACGGCGTTCATCGTGCCCGGGTCGAAGGGCTTGCCCGCCGCCTCGATCTCGGAAACGCCCATCTTCGCGAGCGCCTCGGAGGCCGAGCGGAGGATCATCTCCAGCCCTTTTTTGTTTTCCTCGCTTCCGGAAAACGCCAGCCCGCGCTCCAGACTGTCAAGGATGGGGAGCAGGCCCTTCACCGCGTCCGCGTACGCGTCGGCGTACAGACCTTCCCGCTCCTTCTGGGTGCGGCGCCGGTAGTTTTCGTACTCGGCGGCGATCCGCAGGCGACTTTCCTCGCTGTCAGCGGCCTTTTTTTCCGCGTCCGCGAGCGCCTTTTTCAGCGCCGCCGCCTCCGCTTCCGCCTTTTTGAGTTCCTTTTTCAATTTATGGCCGGTCTCCGGCGTTTCCCGCTCCTCCGCCTGTTCGGCGGGAGCGGCCGTCTCCGTCCCGGCGTCTTCCGTTTCTTTCTCTTTTTCTTTTTCCCGATCAGTCATCGCTTGTCTTGCCTTCTCCTTTCTCCGGCAGCAGCGGCGGCGCATCGTCCGAGATCAGCTCGTTGATGCCGTTTGCCAGGCTGTCTACCATCGAGATCACGTTCTGATATTTCATCCGGCGGGGGCCGATCACGCCGACGGCGCCGACGATCTTGCCGCCGCGGCGGACGGTCTTGTAGACCAGCGCGGAGGAACCGAGCGCGCCGAGGCGGTTTTCCGATCCGATCAGGATCTTCACTTCCCCGTCGTCTTCTTCCCCTTCCTCGCTCTGCGCCACGATGTCAAGCAGTTCGGTCTTGCTGTCGCCGAGCCCGATCAGGCCGGCGATGCTCTCGGTATCCGCGTATTCCGGGTATCCGAGCAGACGGTCCATCCCCTCGAGCCGCACGTCGCCGCTTTCCCCTTCGCTTGCCGCCTCGTACACGCTCTTGACCGCCATACGGACAAGCACGGGCGCGGCGGGGCACATCTCCTCCATCTTCATCATCAGGGGGAGGGTGATCTGATGCGCCGGCACGTTCGAAAGGCAGGCGTTGAGCGCGGCGGAAAGGGTCTTCGCGTCCTCGGGGAGCAGGTCGGTATCGGTGCGCAGGTTTCTCGTCTTCGCCGTCCCGTCCTCGCGGATCATCACGAGCAAGAGACTGCGCGGGGCGAGATAGATCGCCTCAAACTTGGCGAAGGCGGCGTTCCCTTTTCCGGGGCGGAGCGCCACGCCGGTATAGTTGGTCAGGGTGGAAGCGAGGCGGGAGGCCTGCGTGAGAATGGAATCGAGCTCCGCTCGTTTTTCCCGCAGCGCGCTCTTGATCCGCTCCACGTCGCCCGCCGCGCTGTTGTAGTTCTGCAAAAGCAGATCGACGTAAAAACGGTAGCCCGTTTCCGTCGGGATCCGGCCGGAGGAGGTGTGCGGCTGCTCGAGATACCCGAGCGTTTCCAGCTCCGCCATCTCGTTGCGGATCGTGGCCGAGGAGCAGGTGAACTTGCCGCAGTCGCAAAGGAACTTGGAGCCGACCGGCTCGCCGTTTTCGATATACGACTCCACGACCGTCCGCAGGATCAGCTGCTTGCGGGCGCTGAGGCCCTCTCCCTTCTGCTTCATCTTCTCCCTCCGTCTTTCATTTTATGCGCCGGCCGGGGATACGGCGTCCCGGACGCATCCGGTTTTTAGCACTCTATGAGTTCAAGTGCTAAACACAAGCATAATTTACCACGCCGGGCGACGTTTGTCAAGAGCCGGAGCAAATTTTTTTGTGAATGGTTTGTTAATTAACGCTTTTCAGTGCTAATTTGCCAAAGAAAAAAGCCTGCCGCGGGCAGGCTTTTTTCTTTGGCGGGTCATTCCGCCGTATAGTTGTCGAAATATCCCTGGATATAGACGATCGGGGTGCCTTTGTCGCCGCTGCCGGAAGTCAGATCGCAGAGCGAGCCGATCAGGTCGGTCAGGCGGCGGGGGGTCGTTCCCTCGGAGACCATCTTCCCCTTCAGGCTGCCGTCCTTTTTGCGGATGGACTCCCGGATCGCTTCCGTCAGCGCCTCGCCCTTCAGCGCGGCAAAGTCGTTATCCGCCAGGTATTTGAGCTTCAGCTCGTTGGGGGTACCGACGAGCCCCTCGGTGTAAGCGGGGGACACGACGGGGTCCGCCAGCTCCCAGATCTTGCCGACCGGGTCCTTGAAGGCGCCGTCTCCGTAGACCATCACCTCGACCGTGACCCCGGTCGCCTCGCGGATCTTTTCGCGCACGCCCTCGACAAACCACTGCGGGTCCTCGGGGAACAGCTTGACCTTATCCTCGGTCGCCTTGTTGGAGCCAAGCAGGCCGTAGCGGCTGTTATAGCCGCTGCCGCCGACCGGGGCGGTCATGATCTCGTCGATCCCCAGCACCAAGCCGGCGCCCGCCTCGCGCAAAATCCGCTTGGTGCGGGCGCGGGTATGGATGTCGCAGCAAAGGACCTTATCGGTATAGGAGAGGATGGCGCGCGGATCGTTGGCAAAGATCACCTCGCACTCGGCGCCGCTCTCGCGGATCAGATCGCCGTAATAGGCGACGTAGTCCACGCCGGTAAACTCGTGCCGGTTCTCCCCGAAGAGCTCGCGGTAGCGAGAGAGGGAGAGCACGTCGCGGTAGGGGTCGATCCCCGCCGCGTCGAGCTGATCGTAGGTAAGAAGATGGTTGCCCACCTCGTCCGAGGGGTAGGAAAGCATCAAAACGATCTTGTCGCAGCCGCGGGCGATCCCGCGCAGGCAGATCGCGAACCGGTTGCGGCTGAGGATCGGGAAGATCACGCCGACCGTCCCGCCGCCGAGCTTGGCGCGCACGTCCGCCGCGATATCCGCCGTGGTGCAGTAGTTGCCCTGCGCGCGGGCGACGACCGCCTCCGTCACGCCGATCACGTCCCGCGGACGGAGGGAAAACCCTTCTTCTTTTGACGCGGCGAGCACGGACTCCGCCACGATGGAAACGATGTCGTCTCCTTCCTTAATAATAGGGGCGCGGATGCCTCTTGTTACGGTCCCGACGGTTCTGCTCATAACTTCCTCCCGTTTTTGCTTTCCGGCGAATTATCCTTCTTTAATTATAGATGCGCGGCGGCGTCCTGTCAAGAGTTTTCAGCGGTGGTTGATGTGCGTGCGGGAAAAGGAACGGCGCAGCGCGGTCGGGGAGATCCCCTGCCGGCGGGAAAAGAAACGCAGAAAATACTTATAGTCCTCAAACCCGCAGCGAGCGGCGATCTCCGATAGGGGAAGCCCGGTCGTTAAGAGAAGATCGCTCGCCCGTTTCAGCCGGGCGCGGTCGATGTATTCCTTTAAGGAGACGCCGTGCGCGCGCCGGAACAGGCGGGAAAGATAGTCTGGATTGTAGCCGAACAGCTCCGCCAGATCCGCGACGCGCAGCGGCGCGTCGAGGTGCAGGCGGATATGCTCCTCCATCTGGGAAAGCAGCGGGGGATTGGCGCCCTGCTCCTCACGGGGCGCCGCCGCCTCCATCAAAATCAGACGCAAAAGGTAATCCCGCGCAAGCGGCTCGGTCCCGGGCGCGCTCGCGGCGTGGATCAGCTGGCGGAAATAGAGGGGGATCCGCGCGCTTTGGCCGACGTCCAGCGTCGTCGGAAACCCGCTCCCGTCCCATCCCGTGAAGTGCGCCCAGTAAAAGGAAACGTTTTCGCTTTTCGCCGTTCCGCGGTGCGGACGGCGCGGCGCGAGAAAAAAAAGCGTATTCTCCGTCAGGGCGTACTCCCGCTCCTCCTCCGCAAGGAAGACCGTGCCCCGCGTGACAAGGATCAGCTCGGCGCTTTCGACCGTGCGGGCGGGGTGGATCCACTCCCCCTCGGAGATAAACTGCCCCGCGCTCTCAAAACAAAACCTCTCGTAATTCAAGTCGGATTTTTCCCCCAAAACTACCGGTTTGAAGGTTGCAACGCAACCGTCCTTCCTGTATAGTAATATTAACATACAATCCGAATGATGTAAAGGGGGAACCGTATGAAAAACGTTCCATTTTCCGACGTGCGCGTCACCGGCGGCTTCTGGAAAAACAAGCAGGACCTCGTCCGCGAGGTCACGATCCGCGCGGTCTACGACCGCTTTAAGGAGACCGGGAGGATCGACGCCTTCCGTTTTGATCCCGAGGGGACCGGGATCCAGCCCCACGTCTTCTGGGATTCCGACGTGGCGAAATGGATCGAATCGGTCGCCTATCTGATCGCGGAAAAACCCGACCCCGCGCTGGAGGCGATGGCGGACGAGATCATCGGCGAGATCGCCGCGCATCAGGCAGAGGACGGATATTTCAATCTCTACTTCCAGCAGTTCGCGCCGGACAAGCGCTTCACCGAGCACGGCAAGCACGAGCTCTACTGCCTCGGCCATCTGATCGAGGCGGCGGTCGCCTACTACGAAGCGACCGGCAAGGACGCCCTCCTTACCTGCGTAAAAAAGTACGCGGATTTCGTCTACGACCTTTTCGTCGTGCGGGACGGCGCCGCCTTCGTCACGCCGGGGCACGAGGAGATCGAGCTCGCGCTGATGGCGCTCTACCGCGTGACGCACGATCCGAAGCATCTTGATCTCTGCCGCTTCTTCCTTGACGAGCGCGGCAAACACCCTGAGCGGGATCTGGGCGCCCCCCGCCTCGGTCTGAAATACGCGCAGGGGCACAAGCCGGTCCGCGAGCAGCGGACCGCGGTCGGCCACGCCGTGCGCGCCTGCTATCTCTATTCGGGGATGGCGGACTTCGCGAAGGAAACGGGCGACAAAGAGATGGAAGACGCCTGCCGAGCGCTCTTTGACGACATCGTGAACACCAAGCTCTATATCACCGGCGGGATCGGCGCCTGCCACTTCGGCGAGCGCTTCGGCGCCGCCTACTACCTCCCGAACGACGCCGCCTACGCCGAGACCTGCGCCGGCATCTCCCTCGCCATGTTCGCCTCCCGGATGCAGCAGTTCTCCGCCGACGTCCGCTACGCCGACGTGATCGAGCGGGTCTACTACAACAACGTCCTCTCCGGCCTTTCCCTCAGCGGGGACGAGTTCTTCTACGTCAACCCCCTCGAGCTTGACCCCGCCGCGCTGACCGTCCTCCGCGAAAACGGCGAAAAGGCGCCGCTCTCCCACCGGCCGAGGATCTTCAGCTGTTCCTGCTGCCCGCCGAATATCACCCGCATGATCCCGACCTTCCAGCGGTACGCCTACACCGTCTCCGAGGACACCCTCTACGTCCATCAGTTCCTCGCCTCGGACGCAAAGATCTCCGTCGCCGGGCAGACCGCTTCCGTCCGGCAGGAGACCGACTACCCCGTCTCCGGCAAGGTGAAGCTGACGGTGAAAAACTATACCGGCCGCCTCGCCGTGCGCGTTCCCTCCTGGTCTTCCGAATACGCAGGCGAAAAGAAAGACGGCTATCTCTTCTTCGACGTGAAGGGCGAGACGGAGATCTCCCTTGACTTCTGCCCGGCGGTGGAGCTGATCGCCGCCGACCCGCGCGTCAGCGCCGACTGCGGCCGCGTCGCCGTCTGCCGCGGACCTGTCGTCTACTGCCTTGAGGAGGCGGACAACGGCCCCATGCTGCGCGACGTCCGGCTCTCCGCCGACGGGATCTTTACCGAGGCGCCGTCCGCGGCATACGGGCTGCCCGTGCTGGAAACGGAGGGCTGGCGCTCGGAGGAGGGAGAAGGGCTCTACCGCCCCTACACCGGCTCGCTGAAGAAGGTCCCCCTGCGCTTCATCCCCTACTACGCCTTTGCCAACCGCGAGGAGGGCGGGATGCTCGTCTGGGTCCTCGTCAAGGACTGAGCGCGGCTCTGGCAAACAAAAAAGACGCTTTCGCCGGGTGTTCGTACGAACACCCGGCGAAATGTTAGGCTCCGCAAAACGTGATCATCTTCCGCAAACAGCGGTAACCCGAAGCGAGCCGTCCGCCTGTTTTCATGAAAACTCTGAACGGGCTCGGTTTAATTGCCCGCTAACAAGACGCGAATTTTTCAATTACTGATTGAGAGAAATAGACTGATTGTTTATTGAAAGTCCGGGAGAGGTCGGATATACTGTAATCACAAGGCGCGCGGCTTGAATCCAAACAAAAACAAAGGAGAAATCATGAACCTGAACCTGCCCGAATTATTAAGACGATACCGAAAAGAAAAAAACATGACACAGGAAGAAGTCACATCCCGTCTCGGCGTCACCTATCAATCGGTCAGCCGCTGGGAAAACGGCTTGTCTTATCCGGATATCGAGTTTCTCCCTTCCCTCGCCGCGCTGTTCGACGTTTCGCTGGATCAACTTTTCGGCGTGGACAGAGAAAGTGAAGAGGCGAAAATCAACCAGTATAACGCAAAAGACAGCGAGTTAAAAGACAACACAAGCGAACGCATCGCTCTCGTAAAAAAATACATCTCCGAGATTCCGGGCTGCGCCTATTTTAAATTCCGGCTGATTCAGTTCTATCATGATTGCGGGTTGGAGTTTGCAAAAAAAAAGCTGAATGAAATGCGCACGCTCTGTCAATTCATCGCAGATCACACCACAGATAAAAACTGGTATCGCGATCTTGCCATCAGCTATGTGATCGACGCGGAAGAGGACAATAAGGTTTCCGAATGGTATCACTTGCTGGATAACCGGAGCGTTGTCACCTCGGCTCAAGCGGAAAGAAGGCGGTACGATTATCGCAAAGACGCTGAAAACTACAACCGAATCGTTCAGATTCACCTGTACCGCACCATGACGGACGCGTTCTATAACGATTTCTGCAAACGGGACACGAAAACCGCGCACAAAAGCGCTCAAGCGCGGGTCGACGGGCAAAAGGTCGTCTTACAAATCATGGACGCCATGCGTGATCCGAAAACCGAAATCGACGCTTGGATCTATCATCGTGAATTTGCGTACAGGCGTTTAGCCGCCGGTTGCTTCGGCGCGGGATTTCCGGAAGACGGGTATGCGGCAATGGAAAAAAGCGTTGATCTTTGCCTGAAGCTCTGCGAAATACCGGACGAAACAACGCTTGCGTATAACACCCCCGTTCTCGATCTGACGCAAACGGTGATCAAACAGAAGGACGTTCAGAAGCTGCTGAAAGAAGCGTACGCCTCTTATGCAAAACCCGCCGGTTGGGAATGGTTCAACAGAGTCAGACACGAAAAGCGGTATCTTTTTCTGGTTTCACAGATAGAAAACAGAATCATCGATTGAGATCGACGCCTTCGTGATCCGCGTTCGCGGTGAAGCGCAAGAATAACAAATACCGGCCGAAACAAGGACCGTTGATCCTTGTTTCGGCCGGTATTCTTGCCGCCATCGCTGCAAGCGGGACGTTTGTGTGCCAAGGATAAAATGAGTTCCGAAAAAACGTGCCGAAGGCGCTCATAACTTGCGAAGCAATCCTAACGCGCGTAAGCGTTCCTAACGTTCCGCGGCGGCGGAACGCATAGCTGACGTCCGGGAAGCTCACCGTCCGGCGTCCCGGGCGACCCGTTCGTTACTTCGGGAGGATCACGGAACGCAGGCGGATCGCCGTGCGCTGTTCGCCGTCCATTTCCACCGTGAGAAAAGACGGTTCGAACGCCAGCTTGATCTCAGACGGTTCGAGATACGCGCAGGCGATCGCCGCCGCCTTGACCGCCTGATTGACGGCGCCGGCTCCGACTGCCTGCAGTTCGGCCTCTCCGCTTTCGCGGATCGATCCGGCCACCGCTCCCGCTACGAGATTGGGGTTGGATCTTGCTGAAACCTTTAAAACGTTTGCCATAGAATACCTCCTGTCCGTTCCGCGTGCATGCGGATGTGTATCAAATCGGCGCGCGCCTTTCGCGCGCCGAGCGGGGACTCAAAAGCGGATCCGCTCCGCCGCAAGGCAGCCTCCTTCCTCCGAAAGGGTAAAGAGGGCGCCGTGCGCCCGGATCTCCCCTTCCGCCGTTTCAAAACGGGCGGGGAGCTTGGTTTTCATGGCGGAAACGACGATCTCGGACCGAACGCCGAGCACGCTGTCGACCGGCCCGGTCATGCCGAGGTCGGTAAGATAACCGGTCCCGCCGGGCAGGACCGTTTCGTCCGCCGTGGGAACGTGGGTATGCGTCCCGAAGAGGACGTTCACCTTCCCGTCGAACGCGCGCGCAAGCGCCAGCTTTTCGCTGGTGTATTCGGCGTGGAAATCGACGACGGAAACGTCGTAATGCCCCTTTTCGCGCGCAAGGATCCGCTCCAGCGTTTCAAAAGGGCAGGCGAGCGGGGCGGAAAAGCCGAGATTGCCCCGCAGGGAGACGACGAGCACCCGCCGCCCGTTTGCGGCGCGGCAGACCGTGTAGCCGCCGCCCGGCGTGCCCGCCGGGTAATTGGCGGGGCGCAGCGCGTTTTCGTGCGCGTCGAGATAAGCGGAAAACGCCTTCCGCCCGAAGGTGTGATTGCCGCCCGTGAGAACGTCGCAGCCGGCTTCAAACAGCCGCTCCGCCGCTTCCGGCTCCACGCCGGAGGCGCCCGAGGCGTTCTCCGCGTTGGCGATCACGAGATCGGGGGAAAGAGAGGAAAGCATCTTCGGGAGCGACGAGACGAGATAGTCGACCGCCGCCTCGCCGAACACGTCGCCGAGGGCTGGATCTTCATCGCCGTTTTCCCCCTTCTTTCGGAAAAGGGCCGCCGCCAAAGCGGCGGCCCCCACTGTATATTTACAAAACGGAATCTCCGCGATATCTATCGTGTTCGTTTTATGTAAATATATGTGAATCTCCGTCTGCGCGGAGAAGGGATCATTTCGCGAAGTCGCAGGCCCTGCTCTCGCGAATCACGTTGACCTTGATCTGACCCGGATATTCCAGATCGTTTTCGATCTTGCTTGCGATGTCGCGGGCAAGCAGGACCATATCGTCGTCGCTGATCTTGTCCGGCTTGACCATCACGCGGATCTCGCGTCCGGCCTGGATCGCAAAGGTCTTTTCCACTCCACTGAAGCCGTTGGCGATCTCCTCCAGCTTCTGGAGACGCTTGATGTAGTTTTCCAGATCCTCGCGTCTCGCGCCGGGGCGCGCCGCCGAGATCGCGTCCGCCGCCTGCACGATGAGGTCGATCATCGAAACGGGCTCCACGTCGTTGTGGTGCGATTCGATCGCGTGGATAACTTCCTTGCTTTCCTTATACTTGCGGGCGATGTCCACGCCGATCTGGACGTGCGTTCCTTCGATCTCCGCCGTCATCGCTTTGCCGATGTCGTGTAAGAGTCCCGCGCGTTTCGCGACGGCGCTGTCCGCGCCGAGCTCGTCGGCAAGGATGCCGGAGAGCAGCGAGACCTCGATGGAATGGCGCAGGACGTTCTGTCCGTAGCTGGTGCGGTACTTCATCCGGCCGAGCAGACGGATCAGCTCGGGATTGAGGCCGTGGACGCCGGTCTCAAAGGTCGCCTTTTCTCCCGCCTGCTTGATCGAGGTATCGACCTCGCGCCGGGCGCGTTCGACCATCTCCTCAATGCGCGCGGGATGGATGCGGCCGTCCGCGATCAGCCGCTCCAGCGCGATCCGCGCCACCTCGCGGCGGACGGGATCAAAGCCGGAAAGGGTGATCACCTCGGGCGTGTCGTCGATGATGAGGTCGATGCCGGTCATCGTTTCGATGGTGCGGATGTTCCGCCCTTCGCGCCCGATGATCCTGCCCTTCATCTCGTCGTTCGGGAGATTGACGACCGAGATCGCCACCTCGCTGGTGTGGTCGGCGGCGCAGCGCTGCATCGCCAGCGCGATCAGATTTTTCGCCTTGGCGTCCGCCTCCTCCTTGAAGTCCTCCTGCATCCGCGTCAGACGGACCGCCATCTCGTGTTTGGTCTCCGTCTCCATCTTTTGGAGCAGTTCCGCCTTCGCCTGTTCCGCCGTGTACCCGGCGATCTTTTCCAGCATGGCGATATGGGAGTTGAGCGTTTCCTTGATGCGGGCGTTGAGCTCGTCCGCTTCTTCGTCTTTCTTTTTGAGCAGCTCCTCCTTGTTTTCGATCGCCGCGATCTTCGCGTCGAGCGATTCTTCCTTCTGGATCGCTCTGCGCTCGATACGGGAAACCTCTCTGCGCCGTTCCTTCAGTTCCTCGTCCGCTTCCGTCTTCTGGCGGATGATCTCCTCCTTTGCGGCAAGCAGGGCTTCTTTTTTCTTGGTTTCCGCCGTTTTCAGGCTTTCTTCCACGATCTTCTTTGCCTGTTCATCGGCGTTTTTGATCTTGTTTTCGGCTTCTTTTTCCTTTTGCTTGCGGATTAGAATCCCGACGATCATGCCAAGGATAAGACCGCCGACCCCGATGACGATATAAAGCCACCACACGGGTTATACACCTCCTTTGTCCTTTCTTTTCTTTCGTTTTGGATTGTTCTTATCTTTCTTATCCGCAGGTCTCTGCGGGGAATATACAAAGCGCCGCGACCGCGGGCCAACAGTACGGCAATTTATATACAGGATAGATTATACTATAAAGCGCCCTCCGCTGTCAAGAGCCGCCGGGCTTTTTTTGCATAATCCGGGGCGCCTTATTTCAAAAGGATCGTCTTGCCCTTCCGTTTCTCGGCGTCGAGGCTGCCGCGCGGAGAGACGCCGAAATGCCGTTTGTACATTTTGGAAAAGGTCATGCAGTCCGGGTATCCGACCGCCGCGCCCGCCTGCGTCGCCGTATAGCCGAACTCGCCCATCAGGCGCGCCGCCGTGGAAAGGCGGAGATCGTCGATATACTCCTTCGGGGTCTTGCCCGTGCGCTTTTTGAAGAGCGCGCCGAAGTAGGAGCGGTTGAAAAACAGCCGCGCCGCCAGCTTTTCCACCGTGACCGTCGGATATTCCTCGCGGATGATCGCCAGCGCCCGATCGATCGCGTCCCCCGGCTTTTTCTCCTCCCGTTTTTCCTGCGCGTACCCCGCCGCGAACAGCCGGTAGATCAGCCCGGCAAGCTCCGGCTCCGCGATCCCTTTTTGCAGGCGGGAAAAGATCTCCCCGCATTCCGGCAGGGAGAAAACGTACCGCTCGGCCAAGAGCCGCGGGAGCGGGAGATCGGTCTCGAACCCGAACCACGCGTATTCCCACGGATCCTCCCGGTCGGCGTGCAGGATATGGACCTCGTAGGGGCGGATGATAAACGCCTCGCCCGCCTCCGCCGGATAGGGGCGCCCGTTGACGGTGTAGACTCCGCGCCCGGCAAACACATATTCTACAATATAATACTGCCGCATCACCGGCCCGTAGCGATAATCCGGCGGACATTGCTGCCGCCCCGCCATCAGCGGATTGAGGTGCGGCAGTTCCAGGTTCCGGATCCGGTAATTCTCAAAATAAGCGTCCATTCCTTCCTCCTTACCAAGCATTATAACAAGTTTAGATAGAATAATGCAATAGATTGCGGCGGATTTTTCTGTTACACTGAAGAAAAAACAAAAGGAGACAACCGATGCGATCCAGATCCTTCCTGTTCCTTTTTGCCGGGGCGATCCTCTTTGCCCTTCTGACGGCGCTGGGGCTTTCCGCCTGCCGGCCCGCCGCGCCCGGCGATACGACCGACAAACCGGACGCCGACGGCGAGAGCGCCCTCCCGACGCCCGAGACGGAGCCTCAGCTCCCGCTCGGCTCGGTCACCGCGCATACCGCCGCGGACGGCTCGGTCTGGAAAACGACCGCGCGCCGCCCGGAGGAAAACGGCGTCGTTTCCGAGAGCTCCGGGCAGGTCCGCGTACAGATCCTCGGCGAGGGGATCGTGCGCGCGGAGGCAAGCTCCTCCGCCGCCTTCCTCGACGGGCCCTCTCTCCTCGTCCCCGACCGCTCCCGCTTTACCGGCGCGGCGGTCGCCTACGACACCGACGGGGAGACGGTCGTGCTGCAGACCGCGTGCTTTGTCGTCAACTTCCCGGCAAAAGACGCAAAGCTCTCGGACGTGCGCGTCTATTCGCCGGACGGCGCCCTCCTCTACTCCTCCGCCACCCCGCAGAACGCCTGCTACACCTCTCTGCCCGATCCCGGCAAAACGCCGGACTGCTGGGTCCTCTCGGACAGCCGGGCGATCCTGCCGCCGGAAACGGGGCTGACCTACGCCGGCAGCGACGACCGCGCAAGCGGTTTCCGCCGCGCGTCCGGCTCCGATCTCTACCTCTTCTTCCCGCTCGGCGACCCCTTCCGTCTGCGCGCGGACTGGATCGCCGTGACCGGGCCGACCGACCTGCCGCTGGTGAAGGAGTTCGGCGCGTGGTATTCCAAATGGACCAAGTACAGCGCGGCAGAGCGCCTGGCGATGATCGAACGCTGGCGCAAAGAGGACGTGCCGCTCGATATCCTCGTGATCGATACCGAATGGAAGGACACGAGTAAAAACGGCAACGACGGCAACGGCACCGGTTATAACGTCAACACCGATCTCTACCCGGATATGGCGGGCTTTCTCGCCGCTGCGAACGAGGCGGGCGTGCTCGTCCTCTTCAACGACCACACCCACGAGACCTCCCGGAAGCTGACCGATCCCGCCGAGCTGAAATGGCAGACCGAGGGCGTCGTCTCTCTCCTCAAGCTCGGGCTCAATGGCTGGTGGTACGACAAAAACTGGAGCTACCGCATCCAGTCCCCCTTTGAGGATCTCTCCTTCAAAACGCTCGGGCAGATCTTCTATCACGACACAATCCGCGCCTACAACAAAGAAAACCGCGGCGGCGAGCGGCCCCTCTTACTCTCCAATCTGGATTACGTCAATCACGGCGTGATCGTCTCGGAGCCTTCGATGATCGGGCATCGCTACGGCGTGCAGTGGACGGGCGACGTGTTCGCCAACGCCGTTTCCTTCCGTACCGAGATCGGCACGATGGTCGACGCCGGCGTGATCGGCGCCTCCCCCTACGTTTCCTCCGATCTCGGCGGCTTCCACGGGACCGACGGGATCTCCGACTCGCAGCTTCGCCGCTGGCTGGAATACGGCGCCTTCTCTCCCCTCTTCCGCCCGCACGGCACCCTCTCGATGAAAAACGAAAAGCTCCCGTGGAGCAGCGGCGCGGCGACGGAAACGGTCTACCGCAACTACCTCAAGATGCGCTACGCTCTCCTTCCCTTCTACTACTCGCTCGGCGCGGAGAACCACGAAACGGGCATGCCCCTCGCCCGCCGGCTCGACTTCTATTATCCGCAGTACCCGGAGGCGTCCGACAACACCGAATACCTCCTCGGCGCCGATCTCCTCGTCGCGCCCTACTGGTCCTCTTCCGGCTCGGGCGCGGAGATCGTGCCCGCCTCCTGGCTGAAGACGAAGGACGGCAAGGAAGGTCTTGACGCCGCCTACTACAACACCTCCAAGGAGACGTCCTCCGCGCGCTATTTTGACGGCAAGCCGGTCAAAGAGGAGCGCGTGAGCGAGGTCAACTTCTTCTGGGGGAAGGAAGCGCCGAAGGGCGTGCAGACCGACTACTTTGCCGCCGTCTATACCGGCACGATCACCCCGGACCGGGACTGCCGCCTCGGCACGATCTCCGACGACGGCGCCCGGATCTACATCGACGGGAAGTACTGGTCCGGCGTCTGGGCGGCGAACGACTCCAAGCCCGCCGTCAACACGTCAAAGCTCCTCAAGGCGGGCGAGACGCACGAGATCCGCGTGGAATACTTTGAGCTGACCGGCCGCGCCGTGCTCTACCTCGTTCACGAGCCGGAGGCCGCCCGCCTCTCCTCCTCCCGCGCCGTCTTCTTCCCCGACGGGGAATGGGTCGATCTCTTTACAGGCGAGGTCGTCTCCGGGCCGGTGACAAAGCAGATCGAAAAACCGGACGACGCCATCCCCCTCTACCTCCGCCGGGGCGGCCTGCTTCTCACCGCGGCGCCCGAATCCCCGATCACCCGCGCGGACTTTGAGAATCTCACCGTGACCGTCTGCGGACAGGGAGACGGGAGTTTCGTCCTCTATGAAGACGACGGCAAAACCGAGGAATACCTCTCCGGCGTCTTCCGCAAAACGGCGTTTACCGCGCGCACCGAAGGGGAGAAGACCACCCTCACCGTCGGCGCCGCCGCGGGGTCCTTTACCACCGGTTACACGGCGCGCACGATCACCGTCCGCATCCTCTCCGAAAAACCCGTCTCCGGCGTGACGGTCAACGGAACGGCCGTGCAGGCGACCCGGATCGCCAAAAACGCCGCCGCCCTGCCCGTCGGCGATACGGGCGCCCTCCCCGCGGGCGACGTCTGGCAGTTTACCTTCTCCGCCCCCCTCGACCGGGAGAGCGTTGTGACCTACTTTTCTGAAGAAAAGTAGGCAAAAGACTTCCTGAAAAGGGATAAGGAATGAAGACAGCGCGTTCAAGGACGCTCGCAATTCAAAAGCCGACCCGTTACGCTTCGGGTCGGCTTTTTCCTTTGGCGGACGGCGGGAGATATTGGATGCCGCGGGCCAGACGCCCCGCGGCTTCCGTTTTGTGCCGCGCGGCGCTTTGCCTCCCTCCCGGAGGGAGCTTGCGGTGGAAGGAGTTTTTCTTGCCTCCCTCTGGAGGGAGGTGGCGCGGCTCGCCGCGACGGAAGGAGTTGATCGACGTTGTCTTTCTGCCTCCGTTTTTTCTGTGATCTCGACCATCCGCCCGCCTACTCCTTCACCCGCTTCGCGGGAGCTCCCTCCCGGAGGGAGCCTCTCTTGCCTCCCTCCCCGAGGGAGGTGGCTCGCGGAGCGAGACGGAAGGAGTCGGGGACCCCACCGGGCCGGTGTCACCAAAGGCGACGGAAGGAGTTTTCCCGTTAGCCTCCTCCTTGGGGGAGGTGGCGCCGAAGGCGCCGGAAGGAGTTGATCGACGTTGTCTTTCTGCCTCCGTTTTTTCTGTGATCTCAACCATCCGCCCGCCTACTCCTTCACCCGCTTCGCGGGAGCTCCCTCCCGGAG
>JAFSSQ010000054.1 GCA_017450965.1 Clostridia bacterium | reverse complement strand
GGCGTAGACCGCCGCGGCGTCGCGCCGGCGCTCGGTCGCCGCTTCTTTGGCAAACTCCTCCGGCGAAAGGAGCGAATCCTTTGCGCGGCTGATGGCGGCGGCGCACGCCCGGGGGTCGAGCGCCTCCTTGTCGATCTTCAGATCCTTCATCACGGCGGCGACCGTCTTTTTCGTATCGTCGGCGTCGTAGATCGTAAAGCCGGGGAGATACCCGAGCAGCGAGCAATCCCGGCGCAGGATGCGCAGGCAGACGGAATGGAAGGTCCCCGCCCATACCTCCTCGCTCGCGGGCTTTTCCCCCTCCCCGACGGGGAGGTCGGCGAGCATGGCGGCCAGGCGGGTCTTCATCTCGTTGGCCGCTTTGTTCGTAAAGGTGATGCTGAGGATATTCCACGGGCGGACGGTCTCCTCCGCGAAATCGGCGAGAAAGGTCCCCAGTTCCGCGGGCGAGAGCATCGCCGCCGCCGCTTCATATTCGGCGACCGCGTCCTCGGTCAGCGTGTCCGGCACCTTCTCCGACCGGTAAGCGTTGCCGTAGCGGATGAGATACGCGATGCGGCGGACGAGGACGGTCGTTTTTCCGCTCCCCGCGCCCGCAAGGACGAGCAAAGGGCCCCCGGCGGCAAAAACGGCCTCCCGCTGTCTTGCGTTGAGGTCGGAATACGCTTTGTCGAAAAGCGCGCGTTTGGCGGCGAGATAACGCGCCGCAAGTTTCTGATTGACCATGTTTTTCCGTTGCCGGTCCCTTTCCCGTATTGTATCAGAATTATACTCCTTTTTTCCCCTCTCCGCAAGAGATAGCGGAAATTTTTTGCTATTTAAACAAGAAAGAAGAGAAAAGAAGGAGATTTTTCCCGAAAGGAACGATTGACAGCTTTTTTTTGCGGTGCTATACTGTTACTATCCTGTTTTTACGAGGTGCTTATGGAAAAACTCAGAGTCGGCATCATCGGCGCGACCGGCATGGTCGGTCAGCGCTTTGCCGTTTTACTTGCCGATCATCCTTACTTCCGGGTCACGGCGCTCGCCGCCAGCGCCCGCTCCGCGGGCAAACCGTACCGCGAGGCGGTCGCGGGCCGCTGGAAGCTGCCGGTCCCCATGCCGGAGGCGCTTGCCGATCTGCCGGTGCGCGACGCCGCCGACGTGGCGGGGATGAAGGAGCTGGTCGACTTCGTCTTCTGCGCGGTCAATATGCCGAAGGCGGATACCAAAGCCCTGGAGCTCGCCTACGCGCAGGCGGAGATCCCCGTCGTTTCCAACAACTCCGCCCACCGCGGCGCGGAGGACGTTCCGATGGTGATCCCGGAAATCAACGACGCACATCTCGCGCTGATCCCCGCGCAGAAAAAACGCCTCGGCACCAAACGGGGCTTTATCGCCGTCAAGCCGAACTGCTCGATCCAGAGCTACGTTCCGATGCTGACCCCGCTCCTTCCCTTCCGTCCGACCGAGGTCATGGTGACGACCTATCAGGCGATCTCCGGCGCGGGCAAGACCTTTTGCGACTTCCCCGAGATCGAAGATAACGTGATCCCCTATATCGGCGGCGAGGAGGAAAAGAGCGAGGGCGAGCCGCTGAAAATCTGGGGGACCGTGGAAAACGGCCGGATCGTCAACGCTTCCGCCCCCCTGATCTCCGCGCAATGTCTCCGCGTTCCCGTCTCCGACGGGCATACCGCCGCCGTCTTCGTCAAGTTTGAAAAAAAGCCGACGCGGGAGGAGATCCTCGCCGCGTGGGAGAACTTTTCCGGCAAGCCGCAGGCGCTCGCGCTCCCCAGCGCGCCCAAGCGCTTCGTTACCTATTTTGAGGAGCCGGACCGTCCGCAGGCGCGGCTGGACCGCGACCTCTACGGCGGAATGGGCGTTGCCGTCGGGCGGCTGCGTCCCGATCCGATCTTCGACTGGAAGTTCGTCGGCCTTTCGCACAACACGCTGCGGGGCGCCGCCGGCGGCGCCGTTCTGATCGCGGAGCTGCTGTACCGCGAAGGATACCTCGCCCGCTGAAAAAAGCCGGACCGGCGGAACCGAACATCGGTTCCGCCGGTCTTTTTTACCCGGGCGCTTACATCTCGCGGCGCATCCGTTCCAGCGCGCCCTTCTCCAGGCGCGAGACCTGCGCCTGCGAGATCCCGATCTCCTCGGCGATCTCCATCTGGGTCTTGCCCGCCCAGTAGCGGAGCGCGATGATCTTCTTTTCCCTTTCGTTCAGTTTTTTCAGCGCTTCCCGCAGCGCGATATCCTCGATCCAGCCCTCGTCGCTTTCGCCGGTATCGCAGAGCTTGTCGATCACGTAGACGGAGTCCTCCCCGTCGCTGTAAACCGACTCGTAGATCGAAACGGGCTCCACGATCGCCTCCAGCGCTTCCGCGACCGCCCTTTCGCTCTCTCCGATGTCGGCGGCGATCTCCGCCGCCGTCGGCTCGCGCATCAGCCCCGCCGACAGTTTCTCCCGCGAGGAAAGCGACCGGTAGGCGAGGTCGCGCAGCGACCGGCTGACCCGCAGGGCGTTGTTGTCCCGCAGATAGCGCCGGATCTCCCCGACGATCATCGGTACGGCGTAGGTGGAAAACTTGACGTTCAGATCGGTGTTGAAATGGTCGATCGCCTTGATCAGACCGACGCACCCGACCTGAAAGAGATCGTCGGCGTTTTCCCTGCGGCCGGAAAACCGCTGCAGGATGCTGAGAACGAGCCGGATATTACCGTCGATCAGCTTCTGCCGCGCCTCCCCGTCCCCGTTTGCCGCCTTTTTCAAAAGCTCCCGTTTTTCCTCGTCGCTCAAACTCGCCAGCCCGGAGGTGCTCACTCCGCACAGTTCCACTTTACTGAAATGCATGATCCCCTCCTTTTTCTGTGTGGAGTATTTCCCCGCTTTTGCGTTTGAATACGGAAAAACAGCAGGATAAAAACGGAAAAAACGCTTTTGCCCGCCCGTATAAAACCGAAAAAAACGCGCAGACTACCGGCAGCGGCCTTTGGCCGGACTTTGAAACGAGGAGAACGAAATGGAAAAGAACCGCTCTGTGGAATGTACCGTAAACGGATGTCTGCATCACTGCCCGGGGGAGGATTACTGCACGCTTGACCGGATCCGCGTCGTCCCGCGCGAACCGTCCATCGAGGAGGAGCGCTGCACCGACTGCGCCTCCTATTATCCCTCCGAGACCACGGAGATCCGCTGAAAAAGGAGCAGGCCGCCGGCCTGCTCCTTTTTCACCCACCGGATCGAAATCCGATAGGATTTTATAAAAAATGTCGCAAAAACTGTCTTGTGAAACCTCCTCCGGCGTGATAGAATAAAAAGGAATCTATCATCGCCCAAAATCAGCACCGTCCCGGGCGCGGTCTCCGCGTCCGTCCGGCGGCGCTTTTGCAAGGAGAAATCATGAAAACCGTTCCGATCCGATCGAAGATCCTCGCGCTTTTCCTCGCGCTGCTTTGCTGTGCGCTCGCGATCCCGCCGCTCCCGGCAGACGCCGCCGAGACGACGGTCTATCTCGATCCCGCAAACGGCAGCGACGCCGCGAGCGGAAAATCCCCCACCGCGGCGCTTGCCACCCTGCCCGCCGCGATCAAAGCGGTCGCCTCCGGCGGCCGGATCGTGCTGATGTCCGCGCTCTCCCTCACCGGCTCCGCCTCCGAGCAGTTCGTCGAGCCGACGCACGCCGGGGAGATCGTGATCACGAGCGTGGACGGCGGGACCGACTACCGCGCCTCCGGCGCCGTCCTCTCCCTGCAGGGGGGGATGGTCTACGCCCTCGGCGGTCCCACCGTCTTTGAAGAGCTGAAGATCAACACCGGCTCGGGCAATACCGTGATCGCCGCGCGCTTCAACGCTCTCACCATGGGCGAGGGGCTGACGATGACCTCCTCCAACCTCATCCTGCTCGGCGGGTATGAAGGACCGAAAAAGGGCACGCCGACCAACCGCAACTCCTCCCTGACCGTGAAAAGCGGGACCTACCGGTTCCTTGTCGGCTTTTCCCGGAATAAGGGCGACGGCAACCTGACCTACACCGGGACCGCCCGCATCACGGTTGAGGGCGGCACGATCACCGAGATCTACGGCGCCTCCACCGTCAACCACTACTCGGGCAGCCTTTCCGTGAAGATCTCCGGCGGCAAAGTAACGACCCTCCACACCGGCGGCGACGTGACGCGGCGGCTCAACGGAAAGAGCGAGATCGAGCTCTCCGGCGGAACGCTCGGCAAGCTTGAGATCAACAACGCCTGCGGCGACACCGCCGTCAAGCTCGACGGCGGCTCTCTCTCCTCGATCACCGAGCTGATCTACGGCGACAACGATACGATCAAGCAGCTCGCCGCAAACGCCAAGCGCACCCTTACCTACAATTCCCTTGCCTTTACCGAGCAGCAGATCGCCTCGCTCAACCGCGCGGATATTTTCGACACGATCACGCCTTACGCCTCGCTCCATCTGGCGGCCGGCGGAACGGGCGACGGCACGTCGGCCGACTCCCCGCTCGGCGACCTCGGAGCGGCGCTCGGCAAGCTCACCCTCGGCGGTACGCTGACGATCGACGGCTCCTTCTCCGTTCCCGCGGGATTTTGCGAGCCCGCCCACAGCGGCGAGATCGTCTGGTCCGGCGGCACCCTGGTCCTCCCGCAGGGGGACGGGATCACGCTCTCCGGCCCCGCCGTTTTCTCCGGCGTGACGTTGGAAGCGAACGGCTCCGTGATCGACGCAAACGGCTCCTCCCTTACCTTTGATCAAAACGTTGCGACCTCCGGCTCCCTCACCGTTTACGGAACGAGGACCGCCTCGCCCTTCTCCGGCGTGACGGTAAAAGGCGGCGATTTTGACGCCGTTTACGCAAGCGACGCCGGTCTCCCCGCCTCCTCGGCCGCGCTCCTCTCCCTCTCCGGCGGAACGGTCAAAACCGCCGCGCTGAAAAAAAGCGGGGAGTTTTCCGCCTCGGCGCAGGTGGTCGTGCAGGGCGCGGAGGTCGGGACGCTCGATCTCACCGGCGCTCTCGGCTCCCTCTCCGTTTCCGCGCTCTCCGGCAAAATCGGCTCGCTCAAGGCGGGTCTCGGCGGCAAAACGCTTTCCGCCGGCGCCGTTTACAGCCTGGAATACGACAAAAAAGTCTTCTCCGAAGAACTCTTTTCCGAGCTGACCCCCCTTGTCAGCGGCGAAACGCCGGACAAGGTCGTCTACGTCCGGGACGGCGGGACCGGCGCCGGCGCCTTCCCTGACGCGCCGCTCGGGTCGCTGAAGGACGCGTTCGCCTCGCTTTCCTCCTCCGGCGGCACGGTCGTGCTCTGCGGGCCTCTGACCGTTTCCGTCGCCTACCGTCTCCCCGTCTGCGGCGGCAAAGTCCGGATCACCTCCGCCGAGGGCGGCGTTGACTACGCGAAAAAAAGCGGCGCCGTACTGCGCCTGGAAAAGGATCTTCTCTTCTCCTCCCCGGTCCTTCTGGAGGATCTGACGATCTCCGAGGACGACTCCGGCACCAATCTCACCTTCTCCGGGTGCGACTCCGAGATCGGCGAGCGGGTAACGGTAACCAAAAAAGACGGGATCCAGAGCTATCCCAACCTCTTTGCCGGTGAGACGTCCGGCTTTTACAACGAGAGCTACACCTTCACCGTGCGCTCCGGCTCCTTTGAAAGTCTCTATCTCGCCTCGCCCTCGAACGTCTCGCTCGGCGAAAAGCAGATCGCGGGCGTTCTCTCCGGCGGCGAGTTTTTCGGCCCCGTTTACGCCCTCTCCGGCGGAACGCAGTCCGGTACCGTCGAGCTGACGGTAAACGGCGGGATCTTCCACGCCGGCATCTACGGCGGCGGCCTTTCCCCGAACACCTCCTTTAACGGGACCTTCCGTCTGACGATCAACGGCGGCGAGTTCTACGGCAAGATCGCGCCCGCCTTTCTGAAAAACACGACCCTCCGCGGCGAGTATATCCTCGCGCTCAACGGCGGGGAGTTTGCCGGCGTGACCGACGTCGTCGGGCCCGAGGCGTTCGACGGCAACATGAAGCCGCAGATCACCGTCTCCTCCGCCGTCGATCTCTTTGCGCCCGAGGAGGGGGAAAGCTCCTTTGATAATCCTGTCCGGGAGGGCGCGGACCCGTGGGTCATCTATCAGGACGGCTATTACTACTTTACCTGCACGGCGGGCGCTTCCGTCGTGGTGGCAAAAGCCGCCAACCTCGCCGATCTCCGCTACGCGCCGCTCGTGGATACCTTCACCCCGGCGAAAAACAAGTCCTACTCCCATCACCTCTGGTCCCCCGAGCTGCACTACTACGGTCCCGAGGTCTTCGGCGAGGAATACGCCGGCTGGTACCTCTACGTGGCCTGTGACGACGGCGACAACGCGACGCACCGGATGTACGTGCTCAAGGCGAAGACAGACGACCCGCAGGGCGACTACGTCCACCCCGTAACGGGAGAAAAGAACGTTCCGATCCAGGTCGTCAGCGATACCGACCCCGCCGTGGCCGACACCTGGACGATCGGGATGACGACCGGCATCATCCGCGATCAGCTTTACTGCTTCTGGGTCTCCGAGATCTACGAAGGGACCACGCTCCGCTATCAAACGCTCAACGTTTCCAAAATGAAAAACCCGTGGGCGCTGACCGGCCCCTGCTCGGTCTTCTGCAAGCCCACGGAAAGCTGGGAAAAGGTCGGCGCCACCTATTCGGTCGGCACCGACGGGAAGATCTATCCCGAGGTCGTCGAGGGGATCGCGGTCGTCTACGGCTCCTCCGGCGAGACCTATATCCTCTACTGCGGGAGCGGTTACTGGACCTCCTCCTACTGCCTCGGCCAGCTGAAGCTCAAGGACGGGGCGGACCCCACCGAGTACGACAGCTGGGAAAAGGCGCCGCAGCCGGTCCTCAGCCGCAACGGCGAAGCAAACGGGCTCGGCCATTGTTGCTACACCACCTCGCCCGACGGGACGAAGCGGTATATCATCTACCACGGCTATCTCGGCTCCGCCTCCGGCGGGACCCGCTACATGATGGCGGAGGAGTATCAGGCGGACGCCGACGGCGTCCGGATCGTGGACGCGAGCGGCAAGACCTACAAAAACGGCTCCGGACTGCCGACGCAGCCGCCGCTTGCCTCCGTTTTCACCTGCGCCGTCAACCCGATGCCGCTGATCAAAAAGCTGAAAACCGGCTGGGGCGACGCGGTGGAGAGCTTTTTGCAGTTTACGGACGCGGAAATCGCGCCCGGCAAGATCTACTCCGTCCCCGCGGCAAACATTACCCTCTTAAGCGGCAAGACCTACGACGCAAACGAGTACGGCGAGATCGTCTACCGCTACCGCACGGCGGGGACCATCGAGCCCTATACGACCGGGATGCCGACCGAGATCGGGACCTACGAGATCGTCGGAACGCTGACGGGCGCGGACAGCTACAGCGGCCTTTCCGGCAGTTTCATCCTGACCGTAAAGGAAGGGGCGATCGAGCCGACCGTCGACCCGGTCGGCGGCGACGGACCCTCCCTGCTCCTCCCGATCCTCATCGCGGTCGGAGCGATCCTCCTTGCCGCCGCCGCGGTCGTCCTCATCCCCCGTTTGAACAGAAAAAAACCGGCGGACAAAGCCTGAACGCAAAAAAAGAAGACCTGCAAGCAGGTCTTCTTTTTTTGCGTTTTCAGAAAAGCAGGGCGACGCGGTAGACGAGAAACGCGCAGACCCACGCGATCGCGCACTGGAAGAGGACGACGCCGAAGGCGGCGAAGCGGGAGCGGAACTCCCGGCGCAGCGTGGCGATCGCGGCGACGCAGGGCGTGTAAAGGAGGGTAAACACGAGAAAGGACATCGCCGTGACCGGGGTAAAGAGGGTGCCGAGGACCCCGGAGAGCTCGCTTGCCGTCGTCCCGAGCAGGACGGAGAGGGTGCTGACGACCGTTTCCTTGGCGGTAAACCCGGTGATCAGCGCCGTGGAGATCCGCCAGTCGGGCAGGCCGAGAGGCGCGAAGATCGGCGAGAGGAAGCGCGAAACGAGCGCGAGGAGACTCCCTTCCCCGCCTTCCACGACGTTGAGGCGCGCGTCGAAGGTCTGCAAAAACCAGATCACGACCGAGGCGGCGAGGATCACGGTGAACGCTTTTTTGAGAAAGTCTTTCGCCTTCTCCCACATCAAAAGGAGCACGCTCTTCGGCGAGGGGAGGCGGTAGTTCGGCAGCTCCATCACAAAAGGCGTGGGCTTGCCCTTGAAGACGAAGGCGCCGGAAATGCGGGCGACGAGGATCCCGACGAGGATCCCGAACAGGTAAAGCCCGAGCATCACGAGCGGAGCGTGATCCGGGAAAAAGGCCATGGTGAAAAGCGAATAGATCGGCAGTTTAGCCGAGCAGCTCATAAAAGGGATCAGCATCACCGAGAGCCGGCGGTCCCGCTCGGAGGAAAGGGTGCGCGTTGCCATCACGGCGGGAACGGAGCAGCCGAAGCCGATCAGCATCGGGACGATGCTGCGGCCGGAGAGCCCGATCTTGCGTAAGAGCCGGTCGGTCACGAAGGCGACCCGCGCCATGTAGCCGGTATCCTCCAGGACGGAGAGAAAGAAGAAAAGCACGACGATCAGCGGGAGGAAGGAAAGCACGCTCCCCACACCGGCGAATACCCCCCGGATGATCAGACTGTGGAAAACGGGGTTGAGCCCGTAGGAAGTCAACGCGCCGTCGCAGAGGTCGGTGAGCGCTTCGATCCCCCCGGTGAGCAGGTCGGAGAGAAAGGCGCCGACGACCCCGAAGGTGAGCCAGAAGACGAGCAGCATCACGGAAAAGAAGATCGGCAGAGCGGTATATTTTCCCGTGAGGACGCGGTCGATCCGGGCGCTGATCTTATGCTCCCGGCTCTCGCCCGGCTTCTTAACGGTACGCTCGCAGGCGCGCTCGATAAAGTCGTAGCGCATCTCCGCGAGCGCCGCCATCCAGTCAAGTCCCCCTTCGCGCTCCATCTCGAGCACGGCGTGTTCGACCGTTTCGATCTCGTTCTGATCGAGCGAGAGACGCTCGGCGATCGCCTCGTCCCCCTCGATCAGCTTGGTGGCGGCAAAGCGGGAGGAAACGCCCGCCCGCTCCGCGTGGTCCTCGATGAGGATGGAGACGGAATGGATGCAGCGGTGAACGGGGCCGACGCGGCAGAAGTCCTCCACCTTCGGCAGGTCTTTTTTCTCCGCGGTGCGGATGAGAACGGCGATCAGATCGTCCACGCCCTCGTTTTTCGCCGCGCTGATCGGGACGACCGGCACGCCGAGCTCGCGGGAGAGGCCCTCCGAGTCGATCGAGCCGCCGTTGCCGCGGACCTCGTCCATCATGTTGAGGGCGATCACGGTGGGAACGCGCATCGAGAGGAGCTGGAGAGAAAGGTAAAGGTTGCGCTCGATATTGGTCGCGTCCACGATGTTGAGGATCGCGTCCGGTTTTTCTTTGAGAATAAAATCGCGGGTAACGGTCTCCTCCTGCGTGTAGGTACGGAGCGAATAGATGCCGGGAAGATCGACGACGCTGTCGTTTTTGCGGCCGCGGATCACGCCGCTCTTGCTCTCCACCGTAACGCCGGGAAAGTTGCCGACGTGCTGGTTGGAGCCGGTCAGCTGGTTAAAGAGGGTGGTCTTCCCGCAGTTCTGGTTGCCTACCAGAGCGAATACCATATCAGTCCCCTCCCCTGCCGCGCGCGCAGGCCTTGCACTGCGCGCAGGTGATCGGCGTTTGCGCCTC
>JAFSSQ010000053.1 GCA_017450965.1 Clostridia bacterium | reverse complement strand
TCGTGTCAGTCCTGCGACCCTAAAAAAGAACCTGGCGTTGATCAACGCCAGGCCCAAAAAAGTTCTTAAATTCCAAAAACCAGTTGATTTGTTTAACGCTTCAATTCAAAATTTGTTGCACTTCACTTGACAATTCATCTCCACTCTTCACTATTCACTTTTCACTCTTCTTCTCCCTGTCTCCCGCGCCGGCGGACGCGCCGGCGTTTTCCGTTCAGCGGGAAAAGGTGATCGTCTGTTTTCCGGCGTCTGCCGTCGCCTCCCGGCCGAACGGCAGAATGCAGCGCGGCATCGCGTGCCCGATATTCAGATCGGCAAGGACGGGGAGGGAGGGGTCGCCGATCTCCGCGACGAGGATCTCCTCGTATTCCTTTTGGTTCGTCTCGTCCATCGGCTTGCCGACAAGCACGCCGTTCACCGCGGCAAAAACGCCCGTTTCCTTCAGCCGCCGGATCATCCGCCGGTAATGCTCCGGCGGGATCTTCTCCTCGCTCGTTTCGAGGAGCAGGATCTTCCCTTCCCACTCCGCGGGCGAGGGAAAAAGCCGGTACCGCGCGGCGAGCGCGGGCGTGTCCGCGTAACGCCCGCCGTCAAAGAGATCAAAAAGCGACTCGACGCAGCCGCCGAGGATTTTGCCGGAAAAGACCGGCGCGCCCTGCAAGAGCCGGAAGCCGCCCGCGGGGTGGGAAACGGGCGGAACGCCGATCTGGTCGGGCCCGAAGCCGCCGCCGGACTCCCGGCTCCCGTACCAGACGGGGCTTGGGGTAATCTCGCGGATCCCGCCGGTGGCGAGCAGTTCTTCAAAATACCGGCGGGTATAGGGGAGCATCTCCCGGTCAAGCTCGCAGACGTCTGGCAGAAACGCCTGGCCGTAAAAGGTGGGAAGCCCCAGCTTGGCGAGCATCAGATGGTTGACGGTGGTATCGGAAAAACCGAGAAAGATCTTCTGCGAGAGGACGCGCTCCAGCTCGCCGTGATCGAAGAGATACGGGAGCAGCCGGTAGGTATCGTCCCCGCCGATCGCGCAGAGGATCATGTCGATCTCCGGGTCGGCAAACGCGGCGAGCAGGTCCGCCGCCCGGTATTCGGGATGCGCCTTCAGGGCGGTGATCCCGTCGAGCGCGTGGGGAAGGAAGCGGACCTTCAGCCCGTACGCCTCCAGGCGCCGCAGCCCGATCTCCCGCTCGTGCCGGATAAACTCCTCCCCCAGCACCCCGGAGGAAAGACTGACGATCCCGACCGTTTTGACGAACATATCCCGCTCCTTTTTGTTTTTTCCCATTCTATCACAGCCGGGCAAAAAAAGCAAGCGCCCGCGCTTTCGGCGCGGGCGGTTTTTCAGCGTTCCGCGAGCGGTCGGTAAACGCCCTCCGGACGGACGTTGACGTAAGCGGGGCGGATGATCTTTTCGGCGTTTTCGATCTCCTCGATGCGGTGGGCGCTCCATCCCGCGATCCGCGCAACGGAAAAAAGAGGGGTAAACAGCTCCCGCGGAACGTCGAGCATACTGTATACCATCCCGGAGTAAAAATCCACGTTGGGGCTGACGCCCTTGTAGATCCTGCGCTTTTCGGCGATGACCTCCGGCGCCAGACGCGCCACGGTCCGGTAGAGCCGGTAATCCTCCTCCCTGCCCTTTGCCTCGGCAAGCTCTTCGGCGCATCGCGCAAGCAGCTCGGCTCGGGGATCGGAGACCGAATAGACCGCGTGCCCCATCCCGTAGATCAGGCCGGCGCGGTCAAAGCGCTCGCGGTCGAGGATCCCGCAGAGATAGGCGCGCACGGCGTCCTCGTCCCGGGGATTGACCGACGCCTTCAGATCGTCGAACATCTCCGCGACCTTGCCGTTCGCGCCGCCGTGCCGCGTCCCCTTCAAAGAGCCGAGCGCCGCCGCGACGGAGGAATAGGTATCGGTGCCGGAGGAGGTAACGACGTGGGTCGTAAAGGAGGAGTTGTTCCCTCCCCCGTGCTCCGCGTGCAGCACCAGGCAGAGATCGAGGATCGCCGCCTCCAGCGGCGTAAAGCGTCCGTCCTCCCGCAAGAGATACAGGAAGTTTTCCGCCGTGCCGTACGTTTTTTCCGGGTTGCGGATAAAAAGCGTCCCCTTTTTATGATAATGGAGAAAGCTTTGGTAGGCGTAGACCGCAAGCAGCGGGAAAACGGAGATCAGCTGCAGGCTTTGGCGCAGCACGTTTTCCACCGAAACGCTGTCGGGATCGTCGTCGTAGGAATAGAGCGCCAGCACGCTGCGCGCCAGCGCGTTCATCCCGTTTTTGCTCGGCGCTTTCAGGATCATATCGCGCACAAAGGAGGTCGGCAGCGTGCGATACCCGGCGAGAAGGGAGCAAAAGGAGGCAAGCTCCTCCCTCTTCGGCAGTTCGGAAAAGAGTAAGAGCCAGACCGTCTCCTCAAAGCCAAACCGCCCCTCGGAGAGAAAGCCGCGGCAGAGATCCCCGATCGGGATCCCGCGGTAAAAGAGCTTTCCCTCGCAGGGGAGAAAACCGCCTTTTCCGTCGCTTTTTTTGGAGACGATGGCGGAGATCTCCGTCAGCCCGGTCACCACGCCGTTGCCGTCCTGATCGCGCAGGCCGCGCTTGACCTGATGCAGGGGATACATCTCGGAGGTGATCCGGTGATTGGCCGCCGAAAGCGCCGCCAGACGGCGGATCTCCGGCGTGATCTCGGAATAAAGTCTTTTCATAACGCTCCTTTCTCTCTCCGCCCTGCCGGACGGGGTCGCTCCGAAGATAAAAAAAGAAAAGCGGACAGAGAAACGGCCTCACTCCTCTGTTTGCTCCCGCTGATCCTTGTTGAGATGCTTTTATTTTATCACAAAAATCCCGCATTTTCAACTCGTTTTTGTGAAAAAGTTAAGAACAAAATGTTAAACAGGCGGATAATAAGGCGTTTTTTGATGATTTTCGTTTTTTCTTTCGGGATCCGGCTCTTGCTTTTTCCCCTCTCCCGTGATAGAATACCCTTTGCATTAGGAAAAAACGCGGTTCATCCGGCTTTGCCGGTTGTCGGGCGCCCGGCCGGGCGTTCGGGGATAAGGAAATGGCGGTGAAAATCCGCCGCAACGGCCATTACCGTAACCGAACGGGCTTTTCCCGTTCCCAAGTCGGAATGCTTATCGTGCCGCGCCTGTAAAAAACTCTCGGGCACGGGGCGCTTGCAGGAGCGCCTGAAAGGAGAGCGTTTTTACCCTTTTCCTTTTGTTTTTCAAAAAAACAAAGAAAGGAAAAAAACAGCATGAAAACCAAACTTACTTCCGGCGTTTCCGTTGTTCTCGCGGTTCTGCTCGTCTTCTGCTTTGCTTCCTGCGGCAAAAAAGTGGACAAGACCGGACTCTGGGAAAAAGCGACCTACCTTTCCGACACCACCCTCGGCAAAGGCGCAAAGACCCTCTCCGTTGAGGTGAAGGCGGAGGAGCAGTCCGTCCTCTTCACCGTGAAGACCGACGAAGCGACGGTCGGCGCCGCGCTCCTGGCGGTCGATCTGATCGCCGGCGAGGAGGGCACCTACGGCCTCTACGTGAAGAAGGTCAACGGCATCACCGCCGACTACAACACCGATCAGGCCTACTGGGCGTTCTACATCAACGGCGAGTACGCGTCGACCGGCGTCGACTCGACCGATCTCGACGAAAACGCCGCATACTCCCTCGTTTACACCAAAGGCTGATCCCGCGAAAAGGACCGGAGCCCCGCGCTCCGGTCCTTTTTTCTTTTTTTCAGTTTTTTTTCAGTTCCGCGGGTATGATAAAAGCAAAGAGCGGGGAAATCCCCGGAAAGGAGGCCGTATGAAACGCTCGACCCTGTTTGCCCTTTTGTTTGCCCTTCTGCTGTTTTTCTTTACCCTCTACGTTCTGCTCGACGCCTTTGTGATCCCCCGGGCCTACGAAACGGCGCCGTCGGAAACGGAGGCGGAGACCGAAGCGGAAACGGAGGCGGAGACCGACGCAGAGACCGAAGCGGAGACGGCCCCCGTACCGCACGAGCCGGTGATCACCGCGACGAGCTACGACGACGGCGTCCTCTCGATCCATCTGACCGTCTACCGCCGATACAGCACGACGATCCACGTAGCGGAGGTGATCACCTCGGACGTTTCCCGCCTGAAGACCGCGCTCGCCCAGAACACCTACGGGAAGAATATCACCCAGAAGACATCGGTGATCGCCGCCGAAAACGGCGCGATCCTCGCGATCAACGGCGACTACTACGGCGCGCGCAACAAGGGGTACGTGATCCGCGGGGGCGTGCTGTACCGGAGGACCCGCAACAGCGCGGACACCGAGGATCTCGTCATCTGGGAGGACGGCCGGATGGACATCGTCCGCGAGGGCGACTACACCGCCGCGGAGCTGCTGGAGCTCGGCGCAAAAGAGGTGCTTTCCTTCGGTCCCGGGCTGATCTCGGACGGCAGGATCATCGCCGACAGCGACAGCGAGGTCAAGCGCGAAAAATCGAGCAACCCTCGGACCGCCATCGCGATGATCGAGCCGGGACACTACCTCTTCGTCGTCGCCGACGGACGGACCGCCGAAAACGAGGGGCTCTCCACCTACGAGCTTGCCGAGTTCCTTCTCTCGCTCGGCGCGGTGGAGGCCTATAACCTCGACGGGGGCGGCTCCTCGACGATGGTCTTCAACGGACAGGTCGTCAACGTCCCCACGGCAAACGGCAAGAAGATCACAGAAAGGAGTATCAGCGACATTGTATACTTCGGATCCTGACCGGCAGAAAAGCAGCGCGCGGATCCTGACGGTCTACGCGGGCGTTACCCTCTTCTGCATCCTCTTTTCCACCGTCTACGAGTATTTCAGCCACGGCGTTTATTCCGCCGATATGGTCTTTCTGTTCGCCTATCCCGCCTTCGGGGGGCTGCTTCCCTTCACCGTCCTCCGCCTCGCGGAGCGCGTCCCCTATCCCGGGGACGGCGCGCGCGCGGCGTGGCATTGCGGGATCGCCGCCCTGGCGGTCCGCTCCTGCCTCTCCGGCGTCCTTGAGATCTTCGGCACCGACTCCGCCTACGTCCCCTTCCTCCTCCCCGTCGGCATCGCCCTCCTCCTCGGCGCCCTGATCGGCTGGTACGCCCGCGCGGGAAAGTGAGAGGAAAAAAGAGGAGTATCTTCCTTTTCTGAAGAAAAGGAAGCGAAAAGACTTTTTGAAAAGAAGAATAAGGTGCAAACAAAAATCACAGGTCAAAAAAGCCGGTCGGGATCGTGACCGGCTTTTTGTTCTTGCTTTTCCCCGCACGGCGCGTTATAATAGTCTCGCAATACAAATCGAAAAAGGCGAAACGCCGACTGATCGAGGCAGTATGAAAACACGTCTGTTCCTTTTGTTCGTTCTTCTTCCCGCTCTGCTCCTGCCCCTGTTTGCCGCCTGCGCGCCGGAAACGCCGGCGGGCCCGGAGGAAACGGCCGCCCCGACGGAAACGGCGGGAGAGAGCGCGTCCCTTCCCGCGGCGACGGAACCGCCCGAAACGGCCGCCGCTCCCGGGACCGATCCCGCCGAAACGGCGGCGCCCGAAACCGAACCGGCCGAGACGGCCGCGCCGCAGACAGAACCGCCGGCAACAGAACCGCCGGCGACGAGCGCGGAAACAAGCGAAAAGGAGGATCCGCCCGTGGAAAAAAGCGTCCTGTTTACGGTATCTGACGTGACCGCGTGGGTGGGGTATCCCGCCTTCGACTTCTATCCGGTCTTCGCCGACGGGAAAGAGAAAGAACCCCTTTCGTTTGAATACGACCGAAGCGCCCTGCAGATCGACGCCGCAGAAAACACCGTAAAGGCGCTCAAGGAAGGGACCTACGAGGTCCGGGCGTATTCCGAGCATTCGGCCCCGATATCCTTTACCGTGTACGCCAAGACGGTCGACAAAACGGCCAAAGACGGCAAAGGGAACTCCAAATGGAGCGCCTCCTCCTATTCCTCCCGCGCCTCGAGCCGGGCAAACGCCTGGAAGCAGAACGGCAACGACGGCGTGACGACGGTCTTCATCGGCGACTCCTTCTTTGACGACAGCTTCTGGACGAATTTTTACGCAAGCGATTATTACGGCGGCTTCGACGCTCTCCGCCTCGGCATCAGCGCCACCACCACCTACGACTGGGAGACGTGGGCGAAGGGCTGGCTCGCCGCTGCGAAACCGCGCAATATCGTGATGCATTTGGGCACAAACAACGTATACGACGACGGCGACGACGGCGAGACCGCCGCGGACGGCCTCAAGCGCCTCTTTACCCTGATCCACAACAGCCTCCCGGACGCAAAGATCTACTGGTTCTCCATCTCGCAGAGATCGTACGACGCGGCGCGGCAGCAGACCGTGCGGCAGGTCAACGCGGAGATGAAAAACTGGTGCGCGCAGCGGGACTATATCACCTACATCCATACCGCCGACACGCTGACCGCCTCGATGCTCAAGGACGGCACCCACCCGAAGCCGGAATGCTACACCGTATTCCGCGACGCGCTCGCGGGGACCGATATCGAGATCGCAAAAAAAGAGATCAGCGCCGAGATCAAGGAGATCCAGAATACGCAGAGCCAGACCATCGCGGCGGGCACGGGCGTTTCTTTTGTGACGTATAAGGGCGGCGCGCTTGACCGCAACTTTATCCTCCGGGGCAAGCTCGACATCACCGAGAGCGGGACCAACGCGCACGTCGAGTTCGGGGTCAACAGCGCCAAAGAGCGCGTCCTCCTCTGGGACAATACGACCCAAAAGACCTTCAAACTCTGCATTCCCTACGTGACGACCGGCATCCCCGCGGAGGATATCTACCGTCTGGAGAGCGGCAAAACGCTGACCCTCGACTGGAAGATCGTGATGACCGACGACGATCTGTACTTCTTTATCGGGGACGAGCTGAAGCTCGTCTATACCGGCCTTCCCGCCGGCGCCCTTGTGATCGGCTCGGAGAACGCCGCCTGCCGCTTCTACGATATGACGGCGCTGACCAAAACCGACGACGGCGCGGAGTATGAACAAGCCCTCGCCGAGTACGCCGATCTCCTCGCCGAATACGGAAAGAGCCCCGCCGGCAAGATCCGCGTATAAGGGTGAAAAAAAGAAACGCCTTCCTTTTCTGAAGAAAAGGAAGCGAAAAGACTTTTTGAAAAGGGCAAAATCTCCGGGCTATTCTGATTCTCCTGTCAAAAAAACTCCCAAGCCGCCCGGCTCGGGAGTTTTTCTGTTTCGTTATTTCTTTTTCCTTGCCAACATGACGATCACGGCGGCTTCGGCCACGATCACGGCGACGGCGACGATCAGGAGTACAACGAGCGTTTTATCGCCCGGCTCCGTTTTTTCTTCACGGGGCACGCCGGTATCGGAATCAACGGGAGCGGCGGTCGTGTCGGCCGGCGCGGCGCCGGTGTCGGCGGGTGCGCCCGTTTCCTCGGGCGTCTGCGTTTCGACCGGTTCCGTTGTGACCGGCTCGGTCACCTGCGGCGTTTGGCCGGAGGCAAGATCCGCTACCGCAAGCTGACCGAGTGAGGAGACCTCGACGGTCACGGTCTTTCCGTCCTCGGAGAGAACGGCCGGGATCTCGGTCGCGGCGCCGTCCTCGCCGATGAGGTAGAGCGCCGTGTTCCCGGAATATCCCTCCGGTACGGGGAGCGTGACGGTGACCGGCTTTTTCGGCTGTACCGCCGCGCCGTTTTGCAGCGCCGCAACGGAATACAGTTCAAACCGAGCGGAAAAAGCGGAGAGCGCTTCTTTGGCGCTCAGATAGACGGCGGCGCTTTTTTCCGCTTTCGTGACCGAAAGCGTCGTCCCGGAGGCAAACGCCCCCGTCTCCGCCGTTACTTCGACCCCGGTCGCGGCGTCGGCGGCTTTACAGGGGATGACCTGATCCGTCGTTTTGCCGCAGCGTTTGCACTTGCCCTGCATCAAACCGGTCTCGCTCAGCGTCGGCTCTTTGACGATCTTCGGCTCCTCAAAATCATGCCCGAGCGCGGCGACCGTGCGCGTCTGTTTTTCCTTGCAGCGGGAGCAGGTGCTGGTCTCCTCACCGCCGTGCTCGCAGTCTGCCTGTTTTGTTACCGTCCACGCGCCGTAGCTGTGCCCGAGGGCGGGAACGGACTGTGTCGTTTTCTTTCCGCAGCGCGAGCAGGTTCCCGTTTCTTCGCCCGCCTGTGTGCAGGTCGGCTGCTTCGTCACCGTCGGCGCGGAGAAGTTATGTCCCAGCGCCGCGACGCTGCGGTTTTCGCTTTGCTTGCACCGGGAGCAGGTGCGCGTTTCCGTCCCGGACGCTTCGCAGGTCGGCGCTTTGCTTTGCGTCCACGCGCTCCAGCTGTGCCCCGTGGCGGCAACGCTGCGCGTTTCTTTTGCGCCGCACTTGGAGCAGGTGCGCGTTTCCTCGCCGGCGGTCGTGCAGGTTGGCGCCTTCGTCTGCGTCCAGCTGCCGTATTGGTGTTGATTGCACGCGACCGATACTTTGCCGTTCACAACGCTGAAAGAAACATTATCATAGGAAGAATTGAAAACGTTGTCCGGATCGTAGGTTGCCGTGACCGCCGAATCTCCGATAGCGGCGTCCGCTTTAATCCGGAATGTAAGTTCCGCGAGCGTTCCTATACTTGTGTTGTTAGGTTTCAATACGTCATCCCACGAAATGTTGAACGGGATACTTGTCAAGGGTCCGAACGATGCGTCGGCAAAATCTTTGCCTACGGCGCTTTGCAGTTCCAGAACGTCAGAATCGTAGTTTACCTGTACGCCCATTGTGATCACGCCCGGGTTTTGCGTCACTTTCAGCGAAATAACGACGGTGTCTCCCGGATAACCGTTTGCGGAGGTAACGGAAAACTCGCCGGTGCTTGCCGCAAACGCACTTTGCGCAAGTAGCGATAACGCAAGCAGAAGCGTAGCCAAAAACGCAATACTGTTTCTTTTCATATTAATAAGTCCTCCCTATAATCATTTGCGAATACATCAGTTATCCTAAAGTGCCGAAAGAGTTTCGTTGCTAAAGAATCAATGCAACACAACATTCCAACCATTGATAAACTGTTTTAGCAAAGCATAATCTTTTAAATTGATTTTTCCATCTCCGGTAACATCAGCTACAGACAATTCAATATCGACATTCCAGCCGTTGATATACTGTTTTAACAAGGCATAATCTTTCAAGTTGATCTTTCCGTCCCTATTAACATCGCCGGATATGTAACGTACTATCTCGACATTCCCGCTTCGCACATCAAAGAAAACATTTTCAAAACTTCCATTGAATACATTGTCATCGTCATATAAAACACTGATTTTCGTTGCGCTCACAAAAGAAAGATTTATTACCTTAAATCTCAATTGTACAAACGTACCATTAGTGCTGTTATTGCCTGATAGAACATCTTCCCAAGTTACCACAAACGGATTTGATGTTGTAGGTCCAAACGATAAATCGGCAAAACTGACCGCCGATGCTGATAAAAGCTCCAGAACATCGTTGTCATAGTAGATCTTCAATGACATTGAAATAATGCCCGGATTATCTGCTATATTGACGTTGACTGTTATTTCTTCATCGAGATGTGTTGCTGTATCGTTAATCGAAATTGTCGGCATTGCGCTAACTGGATCAATGACTTTTGTTTCTTTGTGTCCACAAACGGAGCAGATATGTTCCTTTTCTCCAGGAGTTGTTACAGAAGGAAAAATAGTTATAATCCATCCTCCGTACTGATGACCAGTTGCTGGTATAATCTCCTCGAGAATAACACTTTCGCAAACCGCACAGAACCTTCCCATTGTTCCGTTCTCAGTGCAAGTGGCTTCTTTTGTGATCTCCCACTCACCGAGGATATGATCTACTCCAGAAATGGGCTCAGTGATCGTATCTCCGCACTTTAGACAGGTAAAAGTCTTAATACCGTCTGCTGTGCAGGTCGATTCTTTTGTTACCACGCCAGAATTCCATATGTGACCGGTAGCAGCTATAGTTCTTGACTGTAACATGACCCCGCAGCGCGTACACTTCTTTACCTCAAGACCTGTTTCTGTGCAGGTGGGAGTGGCTTCAACTGTCCATTCGCCTTCAAGATGTCCAAGCGGCGGGATCGTGTCCGTAATGTATTCTCCGCATCCCGGATTTGCACAATATACACGCTTGATGCCGTTTTCCGTGCATGTGGGGTCTTTTGTGACTTCTTCGTTTTCGGTGAAGCTATGACCGAGAGCAGGTATGACAACAATCGTATACTCACCGCAACTTGGTTCTGTGCAATAAACCTTTTTGCTTCCTTCTTCCGTACAGGTGGGAGCAGTGATTATTTCTTCATTGCCAGAGAAACTATGAGTATGACTTTCACTGAGTTTGGGAACTCGTTGGCTTTCATAAGCGTCGCATCTGGAGCAATAGCGGCGGTTTTCACCGTCTTGCGAGAATGTCGGCTCCGTATAAGTCTGCCATGCACCATAATTGTGCCCAAGTGCAGAAGTTTTTCTTGTGTTCAGAATGTCGCCGCATACGCTGCACTTCTGAATCTCTTCGCCCTGTGTCGTACATCCGGGAGCAATAGACTGTTCCCATTCTCCCTCAGTATGCGGTATGATGTCCGTGTATGTGTCCACATAGAAGCTTCCGCAAATAGAGCAAGTATGCGTTGTGTATCCTTTAGAAATACAGGTCGGCGCGGTAACGATATCTTCATAATTGTGCGAAATTTTGGGAACAACCGCTTCTTCGACCTTTCCGCACCCGGGATCTGTGCAGGTGTGGCGTTTGAGTCCAGTTTCAATACAAGATGGTTGATTTACGATTATCCACTCTTTGAATAGATGTGTATGAACAACAAATTCTATATTATTCTTTGTACAAAAATCAACCACAAACTCATTATCAGGGGTGTATATTATTAGTTTTTCAGGGTTTTCTAATTCAAGATTGATATTATGATTGAGTTGCCCATCAATAATTAATCTCTTTAAATTCTCACAACCATAAAAAGCATGGTTTTCAATAGAAGCAATTCCCGCACCGAGCCATACTTTTTCCAAACTAACACAACGGCAAAAAGCATAGTCGCCCAGATATTGAACACTATCGGAAAGGTTGATTTTCAGCAAGGATTCACATTCCGAAAAAGCATATTTTCCGATAGATACAACACTTTCTGGAATAATAACACCGGTTAAAGTCGAGCAGCCAGCAAATGCATAATCACCTATACGTTTGACAGGTTTGTTTTCAATTTTTTCAGGAATGGTAATTTCTCTTTCTAATGGAGCAACACTAATTATTTCAACAGAATTGTCATCCGCAATGTAATAAAAAAAACCTTGAGTAGTACTGCACGATTTGTTCAAAACAATCCTATTTGTTTCGCGGTAATCATATCCGGCAGAAGGATAATACACTTCTATTATACACTCATTTGGAATTGCGTGTTCTCCTATTGTTTTCACCATTTTCGGGATTCTTATGCTAGTGAGATTTGTGCAACCAAAGAATGCATACTCACTGATACCAACGATTCTATTGGAGAGCACAATTTCACGGATCAAAGAATCGTTTTCAAAGACCGCCCCGCCAATGTATTTTACAGAATCCGGGATGACGACGCTGCTATATAGGCCGTTATGCTTTATTAATACCCCATCACCGACAACGCAGAATTCTTCATTGAAATTTACGTACCAAGGTACATTTTGAAATGCATAAGCACCGATAGAAACAATCTTGTCATTAAGTGAAATGTTGGTAATACTCCGGCAAAAATTAAAAGCTCCTTCTGATATTTTTATTGCATCGGTAATGTTTACAGTTTTCAATGCAGTAGGCACATTGTATATGAATGTTTGAATATGTCCGTAATAGGTACTACCATTCCAATAGAAACTCCCGCTTCTACAGGTATACCACGGTTTAGAAGGAAAACTGTCCTTTGGCGAGTACCCATTAATGAAATCCGTGTTATAGTTTTTTTCCGATGTCCCTATTGTATAACTCTGTATAAATTCCTCACGCGAAGAAGAATCGAGAGGACGATATAGCCTGTGTGAATAAGAGCCGGGAGTATGATATTTTCCTGCCAAATCAACAACAGAATACCCAAAAATATATCCAAAGTGGGCTTTCCATCCGGTTGCAGTTCGACTTGCACCAACAAAAGGGAGTGTAATGCTTTTAATATTCTGACAATTATTAAAAGCATTTTCTTCAATGTTCTCAACAGTATTTGGAACTACTATACTTGTCAATCCGGAGCATCCATGAAAAGCAAATGACGGAATGGCTTTTACTCCCGAACCAATAGAAATGGTTCGGGCTCCACTGCAGTTGGAGAAGACACGTTCAAATATCGATTTTACACTATCCGGGATAACTATTTTCTCTAAAGAAGAACAATTATAAAAAGCATATCTATAAATTTGCCGGCAGTTATTTGGTATAACAAAATCAGACAATGCTAAGCAGTTATCAAATGAATGACGACCTATAAAAGCTACGTTATCATTTATAACTATTCTTTCTATTCCTGTACATCCAGCAAAAGCGCCATCTCCGATTTGTGCCGCATCCGTAATTGTTACTGTTTTTAAAGATGATGGTATTGAAAAAGAAAATGTATCATATACAGGGCAGGTATTTCCATTGTAATACTTAAAAGAAGTTACATATTGTACTTGGCTGCTTTTGACCCAACAAACATCTCCTTGTCGATAGTCGTCGTCCGTAATCAGTACTACATTTGAAGCAACAACAGAATAGCCAAAAATATAAGCAAGATGAGCTTGAATCCCTCCAAACAAAAAGCGTTGACCTCCTACAAAAGGAAGAGTAATACTTGTGATGTTGTTACAACCGGCAAATGCAGCCTCGCCGATACGGTTAATCGAACTTCTAATAATAATAGTATTGATAGAGGAGACATAACTCTGCCACGGAGCGTCTAAAGAATAGGAAGGGATTTCGCCCGTTCCGGCAATTTCAAGAATGCCGTTGCTATAAACGTACCATATAACAGTGTTATTTATAACGCCAGTATCAATAATCGTATATCCGGAGGTATCTACCTTGTCGGCAGCAAGTGCGTTATATCCGTTTCTCGCGGCGACAAGCGCCTCGTAATTCTCAACTTGTTCCTTTTGAGAACTACTTAATTCTGCATATAAATGTTCTGCTGTCACGATTTTATCAAGGAAAATGTCGGTATATTCTGCTGTGCCGATCGCGTCGATTTTGTCCATTACCGCCTGGACCTGCGCGTCGGATTTAACTACCGACGCCTTCGGCGTCAGCTCGATGTCGTCAATCGTCAGCGCGATCGTCTGCATATTCATGCTCAGCATCATCGCCACGCACAGCATCAAGCTTGTAATCTTTCTCCATGTTTTGTTCGTCATTACAGCCACCTCACAAGACTTTTACGAAAAACTTATTACAAAAATCGTCAAACCGTTTTAATGCCGTTTGGCTCATTTCTGGATGCACTCTTATTGATGTAATTTTTAGATTATGAAGTTGAACATACTCATCACTTGGGTTAAGTACAGTTCGCTTTACCCATTTCGTATAATCAACAATCGACCTGATAAGAGCATCATTGCTTTTAATTATTTCATCATATTGAAATAATCGGATTTTTTGAGGAAAAACAGGATTCATAGGTGTCGCCACAAGCCGATACTCTTCCTCTTCCTCGTAATCACCTTTATCCTTAACTATTTGAAGGTTGGATAAATAACGTCCTTCTTCAAAAAAATCAACTATTTTCTCTATATCAACTTGTTCGATATATTTGATGTTATGACCTTTTATCTTATAGTTGGATAAAAACTCATCATCTTCCACATATTCGATTCCCAAGCAAATGTAATCCTTATTTCGTTTCCAAAACACATCAGAATTACCATTCGTACACCAACACTGACATCTGGTTTGTAACGAGAGAGCAACTATATTGGTAATCTCGGTATAAATATCATTGTCGGGCATGTTTGGATATCGTTTTTTATAAATATCGACAAGCTTTTTGCATTTAGATAATGAACTGGCATATTTAACAAAAAGACTTTCGAGTGAATCCTCCCACACTGCGGAATATCTGAATCTAAAATACTTATTGAGATATGTATTCTCGAATTCATCGAAGTGCATATATCGATAGATTTTCATAATCGC
>JAFSSQ010000052.1 GCA_017450965.1 Clostridia bacterium | reverse complement strand
TCGTGTCAGTCCTGCGACCCTAAAAAAGAACCTGGCGTTGATCAACGCCAGGCCCAAAAAAGTTCTTAAATTCCAAAAACCAGTTGATTTGTTTAACGCTTCAATTCAAAATTTGTTGCACTTCACTTGACAATTCATCTCTTTTACCGCAGAAACTCCGCGGGGATCACGTTGTAGTAGCGCTTGAGGATCTCGTAGGAAAACGCGTTCTCCAGGGTGGAGCCGTGCTGTTTGGCCAGCTCCTCGCTGTAATCGGAGAGAAGATAGATCTGCAGGCCGTCCCGATCCAGGCTGTAATGGGTGACGGTGGGAATGATCCGGACGTCTGAGAGGGACTTTTCCCCCGAGGCGGAGACGTTGAAGGTGAGGGAGAGCATCGCGCCCGCCATATTCTGCGAGTAATACATCGTGGAGATAAAATTGCCGAGCGAGTAGGTCACGAGGGTACGGTTCCCGTTCCTGCCGGTCAGCCACGCGGCGGGCTGCACGGTGTGACTGTGATGCCCCACGATCACGTCCGCGCCGAGATCCGCGCAGAGCTGGGCAAGCCGCGTCTGCTCCGCGTTGGGGGTAAACTCGTCCTCGGTGCCCCAGTGCATCGAAACGACGACGAAGTCCGCGTTTGCCTTTGCCAGCCCGATCTGGCGCGTAAGATCGTCCTCCCGCGCGTAAGGGAGCAGATAGTCGCTGCCCGCGGGCAGCTGGCGGGCAAAATTGATCAGCGTGGTATAGGAAAGAAAGGCGACGCGGATGCCGTTTTTCTCCACGATGCGGAGATCGTCGTAATCCGCCTTGGTATAGCCGCCGATCGTGGTAACGGGAAGCGTCCGGAAATAAGAAACGGTCCCGGCGTAGCCCGCCTCCTCATAGTCCATCATGTGGTTGTTGGCGAGATTGACCACGTCAAAGCCGAGCTCGGTGAAGGCAGTCCCGATCTCGTTCGGGGCGTTGAAGAAGGGATAGCCGTGATAGCCGAACGAGGGACCGGCCACGCAGCCCTCCATATTGATAAAGGAAATATCCGCCTTCGCGATCAGCGGGGCGACGCCCCGGTACATATCGTAAAAATTGTAGTTCGGGTGGGTGGAGTTCGCCCTCTTCGCCGCGTCCTCGATGATCGCGTCGTGGACGATGTTGTCCCCGCAGGCGAGGAAGGTGAGACTTTTGGCGCGGGGCACGGGGGGCGCCTCCGTCTCCGGCGCGGTCGTCTCCTCTCCGTCCGGTTTTTCCGTGACAGGAGAAACGCTCTCCGGGTCCGTCTCCGCGGGGACGGTGATCTTCGGCGCCGCCGTTGTGTCCTCCGGCTTTGCGCCCGCGCAGGCGGCGAGGGAAAGAGAGAGAAGAAGGGCAAGGCAAAGCGCCGCGGCGCGGCATAAAAAACGGCAGACAGTCATACGTTTGTTCCTTTCTCTTCGGGAAGGTTTTTTTCGTCTTCCCGGTGCTGTTCGCGGCGCGCCTTTTCCCGGTATTCAAGCGGCGTCATCCCGCAGGCGCTGCGGAACGCGGAGGAAAAATACTGCGGGTTGGAAAAACCGAGCAGCGCGGAGATCTCCTTGATCTGCACACCGCCGGCGGCCAGCATCTCCCGCGCCGCTTCCATCTTGCGCCGGAGCAGATACTGGTGCGGAGTGATGCCGAAGGCGCGGCGGAACCGGTAAATCAAATAGGATTTATTCTGATAGAACAGAGAGCAGATCTCGTCAAGCGAGGTGCGGAGATTGACCTCCGAATCCATAAAACGCCGGATCTCGTAAACGGTATCCTCTCCGCCGGCGTCAAGCGAACGCTGCGAGGAGGCGGCGGAAAGGAGAAGCTCGGTCAAAATCAGCGCGATCTGATCGTAGAGCTTATCGCGGTTGCGGGAAGGCGGGGAGGAAAGCAGCGACTGGATCCGCCGGAAGTAGGTCTCCGCGTCGAAGCGCGCGATCCAGACCCCCTCCTTGATGCCGAGCGCGGCGACGACGCCGGCGATGAAGGGCCCGGCGCAGTTGATCCAGATCTTGTGGAACGGGTTCTTTTTTTCCGCGTAATACCGATGGGAAAACCCGCGGTTGAGGAAATAGAAATCCCCGCCCGAGACGTGCTCGGTCCTCCCGTCGCACTCGATATACCCCTCTCCCCCGATCACGTATTCGAGCACGAATACCCCGCCGAGAGAGGCGAGCCGCGTTTTCCCGTAGCGTTCGATATAATACTCGCTGCTCGGGAAGGTCTCGCCCATCCGGATCAGATAGAGACCGTTATGTGAGTTTTCCGGATGCGTATTGAAAAAATAGTGTTTTTCGTTTCCGTATTGGATATAATCCGCCATCTTTTCCTCCGCTTCTCGGTATTCTGCTTTTATCATACTCCCTTCTTCTCTTTTTTTCAACCCCTTCCGTCGGCTTTTTTCTTTTTCCAAAGCCGCTGTCAATATTTTTCATACATGATATTATGTTTTTTTGATTGACAAAAGGGTGGTTTCTTTTTACAATAAAAGTGTAACCTGAAAACTTTTTTCAAGGAGAAACGTGATGAAAGCAAACCGCTTCCTTTCTGCTTTTCTTGCTCTGCTTCTCTTCCTCGGATCCGTCCTTCTGCTCGCCTCCTGCCAAAAGGATCCGGCCGACCCGAAGGGGACCTCGGATCTGACGGCGCCGCAGGAAACGCTCCCCGAGGAGTCGGACGTCCTCCCCGTCAACCCGGACGCGAAATATGAGGACTACTCCTTCAAGATCCTTGTGGCGACCCGCTCCAGCCGCCCGCCGCAGGACTTCCTTTACAAGGACGACCAGTCGGTGATGGACAAGGCGATCTACGACCGCAATGCGACGCTGCTCGAAAAGCACGGCGTCCTGCTTGACGTGGACGAGCGGATCGGCAAGCATCAGGAGGGCGGCGCGCTGCTGGAAAAATCCTACAGCGCGAGCGACCCGATGTACGACTACGCGGTCGTCCATACCTACACCCTCGCCCCCATCGCCTCGAACGGCGAGCTCTACGATATGTCGGAGATCCCCACGCTCGATCTCACGAAACCGTGGTGGGATCAGACGATGACGGCCGGCGTGAAGATCGCGGGCTCCGTCTTCTTCACCAGCGGCGACGTCAGCCATTGCGTGGACGACTATATGTACTGCGTGATCTTCAACAAAGCGATGTATCAGGAAAAGGTCCCGAACGGCCCCGACGTCTATGAGCTGGTCAGAGAAGGCAAGTGGACGCTCGACGCGCTGGCGGAGGTCTGCAGCGGCGTCAAGGACGATCTCAACGGCGACGATATCATGGACTCCAACGACCAGTACGGTCTCGAGCTGTGGTGCGACGAGATGTACGCCTCCATCCAGGCGGCGGGCGAGCGGGTCGCCAAGGTGAACGACGACGGTCTGATCGAGCTGACCCTCGGCAATCCCCGCGTTACCGATATCGTGGACAAGTTCACCTCGATCGAGCAGGCGGACTGGAGCATCAACTTCCAGACGATGACGGGCGGCAAGGGCTGGCCCGCGATCTTCTCCGAAGGGAACGCGATGTTTTTGATGTCCCTCTTCAACGAGGTCTCCCGCTTCCGCGATATGGATACCGACTACGGCATCCTCCCGAACCCGCGCTTTGACGAAAAGCAGGATCGCTGGTACTGCACCTTCTCCGCCGGGCTTGCCTCCGTCTCCTGCGTGCCGTACGTCCTTGCGGACGTGGAGCGGACCGGCACGGTCCTCGATCTGCTCGGCTACTACTCCTCTCAGACCACCTCTCCCGCCTACTACCAGAAGACCCTGGTGGGCGAAAAGGTCCGCGACGAGGAGAGCGCGTTCTGCCTTGACATCATCTTCAAAAACAAATTTGGGGAGATCGGACACTATTACACGATCGGCAATCTGAATACCGTGATGTATAACTACGTCAAAAACGGGCAGAGCGGCGCCTGGGCCTCCACCTACGAAGCCGCCCGCTCCGCGGCGGAGGCGAGAGTCGCCCAGCTCAACGCGCAGATCGAAAAACTCAAAAAGCAATACTGACCGTAAAAACGCGGCGCGCCGGCTCCCGCCGGCGCGCCTTCCCAAACGGGAGGAACGCCATGAAACGAATCAAAGTCTTCTCTTCTCTCCTTCTTTCCCTGCTCTTACTTGTCTCCTGCACTCCCTCCGCGCCGGCGGACACGACCGCCGCGGAGGAGAGCGAAACGGCGGAGACGCCGGCAAGCGACACGGCAAAAACAACGGAAAAGGAAGAACGGATCTTCGGGACGGAAGGGATCGAGTTTGAACAGAAGTCCACCCTGGTCGCCCTGACCGCCGGTTCCCCCTACGCGCGGATCCGCGTTCTGCAGGACGGACGCTTCTTCTGCGTCTGGCCGGAAAAGGACGGCGGCAAAAAGGCGATGAAGGGCTGCTTCAGCTCCGACGGGGGCAAGACCTGGACGATGCCGAAGGTCCTCTTCTACGGCGAGGACCAGACCAAGACCCTCGCCAACGCCGATATGATCCAGCTGGAGAGCGGCGAGATCCTTGTGGCCTACCGCTCCAACGACCCGGATATCCCCAAAACGGCGGGCGACTTCTACTCCTCCATCCGCGTCCAGTCCTCCACCGACAACGGCGAGACCTTCACGCCGCACTCGATCGTGCGCGAGCTGCAGGAGCATAACGTCAAAAGCTCGGTCGGGCTCTGGGAGCCCTGCTTCGGGTATCTGAACGGCAAACTGACCTGCTTCTACGCGATCGGGATGTCGGTCTACGCCAACCCGAAGATCGCCAGCACCGATATTTCCGTCTGGGACGAGACGACACGCACCTGGTCGATCGCCGAATACGAGTCGGACGACGGCAAAAACACAAGGAAAAACGGGATGCCGATCTGGCAGCCCCTCTCCTCCGGCGGGTATATCTGCTCGGTCGAGACGAACCGCTACAAAACCTCAAAGGGCAATATCCTGCTCCCCTATCTGCTCTATTCCGCGGACGGCGTGACCTGGATCGATCTCACCTGCGCCTACTTCCCCTCCACCGGCAAGGCGGTCTGCGGCGCGCCCTTCTGCATCGAGCTGCCGGACGGGCGGCTGGCGATCTCCTTCCAGTCGAACGAGGACTGCCTCGGCACCCCCTTCGCGCAGGAGGGAAACTCCAACAGCGACAAGTCGATCAAGGTCGTCCTCTCGGAAAAGGGCGTGGCGGTCAAGGACCTCCGCTCCACGAATTTTACCGAACCCTTCTCCCCCTTCTCCTACACGCCGGGCTACACGCAGCTCTGGTCCGGGATGTTCATCCACGGAGAGTACCTGTATCTCTACTGCGGTACAAACGAGCCGAGCGGCAGGATCATCCTGACCAAGGCAAAGCTCCCGCAGGCGTAACGCGCTTTCACGCCGCCGTCCGGCTCTTTCCGGACGGCGGCTTTTCCGTTTTTTTGCAAAAAAGACAGACTTCTTTTCAAAAAAACGGTTTTTTTCCCTTCCCGCTTGTATTTCAGGCCGGGATACTGTAAAATAAGGACAATGCTTTTACGGAGAAAACCGATGAAAAAAACGATCGTATTTTTGCTTTTGATTATGCTTTGTCCGGCGCTCCTTTCCTGCGCCGGGAACACGCCGACGGACCCCGGCGGCACGGCGGACGACTCCGCCGCGCCCGACGCGCCGGCCGAACTGGTCCTTGCCTCCGGCGGGGAGAGCGAATACGTGATCCTCTATTCGGCAAAAGAGGAATACGGCCGCTCAAACGCCACGCGGCTCTACCGCGAGATCCGGGAGAAGATCGGCGTGATCCTTGAGATGAAGGAGGACGGCGAGGTCCCCGGGGAGGGCGAGGGGGAGAGCCGGAAGGCGATCCTCGTCGGCCGGACCGACCGGGAGGAAAGCACCGTCCTGCGCAAGACCCTCAAGGCGGGAGAGTTTATCATCAAGGCGGAAGGAAACGCCCTTTACCTGATCGGCCGCAACGAGGAAGCCACCGCCGCGGCGGTCCGCTATTTTACCTCGAACCTCGTCGGCGAGACCAAGGGCGAGCTGAAGCTGGCGGGCGGGCTGGAGGTCCGTTCCGGCGACGTTCTGACCCCTTCTCTGGAATGGGAGGGAAGCGCGCTCAGCTTCACCGACGGCGGGTACGCGCGGATGATCGGCCTTTCGGACGGCTCCGCGATCGTCGCCTATTCCTCCGGCAACCGCATCTGCGTCAGAAAAAGTGAAGACGGGAAAAAGTGGGGCGAGCAGATCGCCGTGACCCCGGTCTTCAAATCCCCGGACGGGAAAAAGACGCTTACCTCTTCCAACGCAAACGTCTTTGAGCTGAAGGACGGGACTTTGATGGCGGCCTGCCGCGCCCACACGGCGAAGGGCTCCTCCCCCTTCTACTCCTCGATCCGCTTCGCCCTCTCCTCCGACGGGGGAAGGACCTGGAGCGAGACGAAGATCGTGGCGGAAAACACCTATCAGGGCGACAAGTTCACCGGCTTCTGGGAGCCGCACATGATCTACCTGCCCGACGGGCGGCTCGGGATCTATTACGCAAGCGATTGCATCGGCGGATCGGCGAAGGGCTACCCCTTCGTCTCCTCGATGACCTATCAGAATATCATTCTCCACCTCTACGACGAGACGACGGCGACCTTCGGGGATCCGATCGTCGCCTCCGACGGCGAAAAGCACAACTCCCGCGACGGGATGCCGGTGCTCGCCACCCTATCCGACGGGTCGATGGCGATGGTGATCGAATCGAGCCACGACCGCAAAAACTACCCCTTTGTGATCCGCATCCTCTTCTCCGAGGACGGGATCCGCTGGAGCGACCCGAAAACGATCTACGCCCCCACGATCACAAACCATTACGCCGGCGCCCCCTATATCGTTACCCTACCGGACGGGCGGATCGCCGTTTCCTGCCAGGCGACCCAGTACAGCGGCACCACCGCCGGGGAGGATAACGTCCACAACAGCATCATGAACGTCCTCATCTCCAAAAATAAGGTCACCTACGCGGACCGGGACACGATCGGGACCGCCGACTTTGAAAAGGTCCTCGTCAATCCCTTTACCACAACGGACTTTGCGGTCTGGCCTTCGATGGCCTTCTACCGGGATAAGCTCTACTGCTTCGCGCAGGGCGGGACCGTCGGCGCGGACGGCAAATCCGCCTCAAACGGTCTTTACCTGCGGATCGGGATCCTGAAATAACGCCCGACCGTCCGTTTTTGAACGAGATACGAAAGGAAAGCGCGACATGAAACTCGAAAGCATTTTTACAAACGGAGCCGTCCTCCAGCGGGGGATGCCGATCCGCGTATTCGGAACGGGAGAAGGGCGCGCGGTGATCCGGCTGGCCGGCCGGAGCGCCGAAGCGGAAGCCGAAAACGGCCGCTGGTGCGCGACGCTGCCGCCGATGGAGGCGGGCGGACCCTATACGATGGAAGCGGATCTGAACGGGGAGAAGACCGTTCTCACCGATCTTTACGTCGGCGAGGTCTTCCTCGTTTCCGGCCAGTCGAACGCCGAGATGCCGCTCTTCCGGTGCGACGGCGGCTTTGAAGCGGCGAAATGCGCCGCGGCCGACGCCGGCGGGATCCGGCTTTACACCTCGCCGCGGCGCTACCGCGAGGGCGAGGCGATTTATAACCGCCATTTTGAGTCGACGTACAGCGAGGACGCCGTCTGGCAGACCGCGACCGAGGAAAACGCGCTGCACTTCTCGGGTCTCGGCTTTTACTTTGCGCTTTTCATCCGGGAGAAGCTCGGCGTCCCCGTCGGCGTGATCTCCTGCAACTGGGGCGGGCGGCCGATCCGCACCTTTATCCCGACCGAGCGGTTTACCACGGAGCCGGCGCTCCGGGAGGACTGGGCCGTCTGGCAGCGCTGCTGCGCGAAGTACGGCGACGAAGAGTACGAAACGCTCTACCGGACGTACATCGAGCAGATGGCGGAGTTCTGCAGGTACAGTTCCCATACCTTTGAGAACACGAAACGCTACGGGCATCTCTTTGCCTACGCCGCCGACGGGCAGCGGCCGCGCCCCGCGGGCTTTCCCTACGGCAAATACTCCTCCGACCGCCCCGGCGGGATCTGGGAAACGATGGTCTCCCACCTCGTTCCCTACGGGATCCGCGCCGTCCTGTGGTACCAGGGGGAAACGGACTCCCGCAGCCGCACCTACTTTGAGCGCTACGACGTTTTGCTCCGCTCCTGGCGGGAGGCGTTTTTGCAGCCCAAGCTCCCCTTCTACGCGGTGGAGCTGGCTCCTTTCCTCGCCGGCACGCCGGACAACCCGCAGTCCGATACCTTCGGCTTCCCCTTTTTGCGGGAGCAGCAGCAGCGCGCGGCGCGCGAGCTGCCGGATAACTACCTTGCCTGCATCACAGATTGCGGCGACCCCTACGATATCCACCCGCACGACAAGCGCACCCCCGCGCTCCGGCTCGCGCGGCTGGTCTTTGAGCACACGTTCGGGATGCCGAACGGCGCGGACGCGCCCTGCTACGAGAGCCACCGGTTTGAGGACGGGCGCGCCGTGATCACCTTTGCCCATGTAAAACAGTTCCTCGCCTGGGGACCGGTGCGCGGTCTGATGCTCGCGGGCGAGGACGGCGTTTTCCACCCCGCCAAGGCGGAGATCACCGGCGCGCGCGAGATCACCGCAAGCACGCCGAAGGTCCCCCGGCCGAAGTACGTCCGCTTCGCCTTCCTCCGCTGCCCGGAGCCGTGCTACGTCTACTCGGAGACCGGTCTGCCGATCCATCCCTTCCGCACCGACGACCTCGACAACGCCTGCCACGTCGAAGACTGACCGGCCCGACAGGGAAAACACCGGAAAAATCCGAAAAAAACAGAAAAAAGTCTTGCAATCGGAAAAACTTTGTGCTATACTGTATTTCCGTCGGCGGGATCCCGTCGGCAATAGGGGTATAGCTCAGTTGGTAGAGCAGTGGTCTCCAAAACCACGTGTCCTGAGTTCGAGTCTTAGTGCCCCTGCCATGAAAAGAGCGGTCTTTGTCTTTCGACAAAGACCGCTCTTTTCAACTAAATCCGCGCAGGCGCGGATGAAATCGCTGCGCGATGAAATCCGGCTCCGCCGGGTTTGCAGGACGGATTTGATTTCACCGTGGGTTTTCCGCTTTTACTTCAGATCGCCGCCCCACGTCTCCACGCAGAAACCGCGATGGCCGCATTTGACGCAGGTCAGTTTCCGGGTCTTTGTTGTGTGCCGGGCAAAAACCACCTCCCGGAGGGACGGGCGGAACACCTCGTGGCACTGCGGGCAGATGTACGCCGTGTTCCGGTAATAATACCGGGACGCCCAGACGCCGTAGAGGATCGCGACGGCGACCCAGAGAAGAAACGGCCACCACACCCCCTTGAAGATCCAAAGAAGGATCGACGCCCATTGCAGGACGCTGACGGGGAGTCCGAGCAGGATCAGATTGCGGAGCATGGCGCTCCTTTTCTTTTTGTTTTCCATGATGGTCGCTATGTCGCCGATGGTTTCAAGGGAGAAGGATGAAACGCTCCCGAGACTATCCTTCAGTTCCGTCAGCCGGTCAAGCTGTCTCTGCCGCTCGGCGATCTCCCCGCGCAGGACGGTTTCCTGCTGCTTCGCGAGAAGAGCGACGACGCTTCCGGGATCCTCTTCCTTCAAAAGCCGCCCGATCGTGTCGAGAGAGAGCCCGGTATCCCGCAAAAAGCAGATGGTCTTCATTTTTTTCAGATCGTCTTCCGAATAAAGTCTGCGTCCGCCCTCGGAGAGGGCGCTGGGGACAAGCAGGCCCCGGCCGTCGTAATACTGGACCGTCCGGACCGTCACGCCGCAGAGCTTTGCCAGTTCTCCCGTGGTATATTGCGACACAGTCTGCCACCTCCTTTCGACGCTATCATAGCATATCACGCAGCGTCACAAGCAACCCCTGACGTAAGGGGATTTTTTGAAAAAACATAACTTTTTCCGTTTTTTTCTTCAAAAAGACGGTCCGCCGCCCCCGCCTGGAGCCGCGGACCGTCCTTTTTCCGGGATCACTCGAACTCGATCTCGAAGAGGCGGGAGCCGTAAAAGCGCGTCTTCTCCCCGGTGGGATACCAGTTGGAGACCACGATCGGGACGATGCGGCCGCCCTCGCGGTTCATCTTTTCGTGCGTAAAGCCGCCGTAGAGGAAGTTGTAGGGGATGCGCGCCTCTTTGGAAGCGATGCTCCGCTGCGTTTCCTCCGGCAAAAACTGCAGAAGCTCCGGGTGCTCGCGCGGCAAAAAGAGCTCCGGCTCCGTATAGGGCCCGTACGGCGTATCCGAAACGGCGTAGCGGATCCCCGTCCGCTGGACGTAATAGGTGAGCAGCCATTTGCCGAGATAGGCGTTGTACTGGACGGACATATTGCTTGTCGGTCCGGGGATGATCTCCGCCTTTTCCGGCTCTGCGATCAGCGCGTCAAGCCCTTCGCGGTACGGTTTCCAGACGGGCTTGCCGTCCTCAAAAGCGGTAAGATACTCCCACGCGGAAAAGGTCTCGAAGTTCTCTTTTTTCACCCGGCCGACCTTGATGCCGTAGACCCGGCCGCCGACGCGCCCGTAGAGATAGATATATCCGTCCCTGCCGTCGACGGCGTAATCCTGACCGAAGCCGGGGGCGATATGCGCCGCGGCGTCGAAGACGATCTCCGAGGGGCGGTTGTCCATCGTCTCCGCGGCGATCCGCGCCGCCGTTTCCAGCTCCTCGCCGCCGGTCGGCTCGAGCCACGTGAGATCGTAGACCTTTTCAAAGGTCTTGCCCCCGTCGGAGGAGCGGAGCGTGCCGCCGAAGTTGAGAATCCACCGGCCGGCTCCCGGTACGCCCCAGTTGTTGATCGATTCGTAAAAAACGTACAGCTTTCCGTCGATCTCGATGCCGCCCTGGCTGATCTTGGTCTTTTCCTCGCGTTTGGAATCCGGGGTGTAATGCGCGGGGACGAGGTGGCGCGCCTTGCCGGTACCGTCATCGAGAAAGCCGTCCCAGCGGACGCCTTCGGTAAAATCGAACGATTCGGTATAACCGGCGACCGTCCCTCTCCAGTTCCTCGGTTTGGCAGGATCGATCTCGCCGATCCCCGAGGTATCCCCGAAGAGAAAGTACATCCGGTTCTGCGAGGGGCTGTAGACCGGGATGCCGAGGTCGGTCCCGTACACGTCCCAGCGGCCGGTATGCTCCTCCCCCGTCAGGGTCGCCGCGTACCGGATCGATTTGATTTTCGGATTTTCGCTCATGCCTGTTTCCTCCTGTATTGTTTTGACAAAACCTGTCTTTTGCCGGGGTCGATCACGCTTTTTTCTGCCGGAGCATAAAGTCGACGGCGTTCATCACGCCGAGCTTGCCGTATTCGTAGGAGAGCCCGCCCTGCATAAAGGCGGTATAGGGCGGCTTGACCGGCCCGTCGCAGGAAAGCTCGATGGTGGAGCCGGAGGTAAAGCTCCCGCCCGCCATCACTTCCTTGTCCTCGTAGCCGGGCATCTCGCACGGCTCGGGAACGGCGTACGCCTCGATCGGGCTGCCGCGCTGCAGCCCCCGGCAGAAGGCGACGAGGTTTTCCGCCGTAAGGAGATCGACCGTCTGCACGATATCGGTCCGCTCCTCGTCGTAGCGGGGGGAGAGCCCCGTAAAGCCCGCCAGCTCCAGAAGCCGGGAGGCGAAGATCATCGAGCGCACCGCCGAGCGCGTGACCGACGGCGCGAGGAAAAGTCCCTTATAAAGCGAGGTGAGCTGGTTTAAGTTGGCGCCGAGATCCCGGCCGACGCAGGGGCAGGTCAGCCGCTCGGCGACGTCCCCGATCAGGTCGCGCCGCCCGGCGCAGTAGCCGCCGGTAACGGCGATGCCGCCGCCCGGATTTTTCATCATCGAGCCGACGATCAGGTCGGCGCCGAGGTGGGTGGGCTCGGCGTTCTCGACGAACTCTCCGTAGCAGTTATCGACGAAAACGATCGCCTCCGGGTCCGCCTCGCGGACCGTGCGGATCACCCGCCCGATCTTTCCGAGCGTCAGACTCTTGCGGCGGGCGTAGCCGCGGCTGCGCTGGATATGGACGCAGCGGACTTTTTTTCCCTCCGTGAGCCGCCGGCGGATCGCTTCGTGGTCGAAATCGTCGCCGACGAGGTCGATCTTTTCATAGCGGATCCCGTTTGCGATCAGAGAATTGCGGCTGCCGCCGGTGATGCCGATCACCCCCTGCAGGGTATCGTACGGATCGCCGGAGACGGCGAGCAGGGTATCCCCGTATTTGAGGATCCCGCCGAGGGCGAGCGTCAGCGCGTGCGTGCCGGACATGATCTGCACCCGCACCAGCGCATCCTCGGCGCCGAAGATCTGCGCGTAGATCCGCTCCAGCTTCTCCCGCCCGGGGTCGGTATAGCCGTAGCCGGTCACCTCCAGAAAATCCGCGGTGCTGACCCTGTTTTCCTGAAAGGCGCGCAGAATATCCGCCGAACGCCGGAGACAGATTTCGTCCGTCTCGGCAAACCGCGCGGCGCAGTCGCGCTCCGCCTGTTCGGCGAGGCGCACGACCTCGTCGCTGAAACCGTATCCGTAATACATAGAGACTCCTTTTATCCGGCGCCATGCCGGATCCACTCAAAGAATTGTACCATACTCCGCGAAAAAAAGAAAGGGGAAGATTGACAAAAAGCGAAAAAAAGACTACAATATCCCGCGGGAGGCGAAGAAATGCAGAACGGAGAAGAAAACGCGGGCGGGGTCCTGTGCGATACCTGTCTTTTCAACGATTACGACGAGCTGACCGACTCGTACGAGTGCGAGATGCGCCTCGATGAGGACGAGTACGCCCGCTACCTCGCCGCGCACGGAACGCGCTGCCCCTACTACCGCTTTTACGACGAATACAAGTCGGTGCAGAAACAAAACTGAAACGGATCGAAAGAAACCTTTCGATCCGTTTTTTGTTTCAGAGAGATGCGCCGAGGGCGCGCGCCTGTTCGAGAAGGACGGGACGGTCGAGGATCTCCCCGGCGAGCAGCTCGGAATTGCTGTTTTTGCGCAAGCTGGCGGATACGATCAAAATCTTTTTCCCCATCGTTTCTCTCCTTCAGCGGTTCATTTCGCTCTGGCCGTCCGGCCGGGCGTGCTGGTCGATGATGCGGCGTACGTCGTTGCGGTCAAAGGCGGGGAGATCGCCCATAATAGTCGTTTTGAGCGCCGCGCAGGCGTTGCCGCGCTCCACCGCCTCCCCGAAGGAGAGCCCCTCGCAGAGGGCGGAGAGCACGCCGCCGACGTAGCTGTCCCCGCTGCCGACGCGGTCCACCACCTCGATATCCCGGTAGGGCTCGCCGCGGTAAAAGCGGTCCTCCTCGGCGGAATAGATCACCGAGCCGAAGTCGTGCTGGCTCGGGCTTTTTGCCGTGCGCTGCGTGGTGGCGACCATCCGGATACCGTACTCCTCGCAGTAGCTCTTCTGGATCTCCTCCAGCGTCCCCGTTTTGCCGAACATCCGGCGGGAGGACTCCTCCGAGACGAAAAAGAGATCGACGTACGGCAAAATCTCCCGGATCGTATCCCGCGCCTCCTCCTCGCCCCATTGGTTCGCGCGGTAGTTAACGTCGAAGCTGATCAGCGCCCCCTGCTCCCGGAAGCGGCGCATCGCCTCTCCGACGAGCCGGCGGCACTCCGGCGAAAGGGCGAGGGTGATGCCGCTGGTATGGAAGACGCGCGCGGCGGAAAACGCCCGCGCGGGAATATCCGAAAGCGTCATCCCGCACACGGCGGAAGCCGCGCGATCGTAGATCACGGTGCTTTTGCGGGGAGCGGCGCCCGCCTCGTAATAATACACGCCGAGCCGCGCCCCCTTGCCCGGGTCGCGGATGATGAACTCGTCCGTTACCCCGCAGCTGCGGACCTGCCCGATCACAAAGGTCCCGAGCTCGCTGTCCGGCAGCTTGGTCACAAGCCCGCACCGGCCCCCGAGGACCGAGACGCAGGAGAGAACGTTGAACTCCGAGCCGCCGATGCGCTTTTCAAAGACAGCGCCCTGATTGATCCGCTCCCGGTCGGTCGGCGAGAGGCGGAGCATCACTTCCCCGAGCCCGAGCACGTCGTACGGCGCCGTTCCGCGCGTCAGATTGAAAAAATCCAGTAATTTCATAACCGATCCTTGCGTTTTTTTCTTCTTCAGCATACCACAACGCATCCCGTTTTTCAAGTCCCGGCGCGGGAGAAACGCCGGATTTTGCGGAAAACTCTTTTCTTTTTCTTTTGGGTGTGGTACAATACGGGCATGAAAGAAAAAACGAACGAACTCCCGGAGAGCCTCCTGCGGCAGGCGATCCCCCCGCTCCTCTCCTGGTTTTCCGCCCACCGGGCCGATCTCCCCTGGCGCCGCGAGCCGACCCCCTATCACGTCTGGCTCTCGGAGATCATGCTCCAGCAGACGCGGATCCGCGCCGCGCTCCCCTACTACGAGCGGTTCCTCTCCGAGCTGCCGACCGTTGCCGCTCTCGCCGCCGTGCCGGAGGAACGGCTTTTGAAGCTCTGGGAAGGGCTCGGCTATTACAGCCGCGCCCGCAACCTGAAAAAAACGGCGATCCTGCTCTGCGAGAGGTACGGCGGCGAGCTGCCGCGCTCCGCCGCCGAGCTTGCTTCCCTGCCCGGCGTCGGTCCTTATACCGCCGGGGCGATCGCCTCGATCGCCTACGGCGAGCCGGAGCCCGCGGTGGACGGCAACGTCCTGCGGGTCCTCTCCCGGCTGACCCTGTCGGAGGCGGACGTTCTCTCCCCCGCGACGCGGACGGCGATGACAAACGTCCTGTGCAAAGTTTACCCCGCCGGCCGGGAGGCGGGCGCGCTGACCGAGGCGCTGATGGAACTCGGCGAAACGGTCTGCCTGCCGAACGGCGCCCCTCTCTGCGAAAACTGCCCTCTCGCCGCTCTCTGCCTTGCCCGCCGGGCGGGCCGGGCGGAAGAGCTGCCCGTCCGCTCGCAAAAAAAAGAACGGCGCGTGGAAAAGCGCACCGTCCTCCTCCTCTCCGACGGAGACGGAGAAAAGCTCGCCGTCTGCCGCCGTCCTTCCCGCGGGCTTCTGGCCGGGATGTGGGAGTTCCCGAACTTTCCCGGAGCGGCGACAAAGAAAAACGCCGAAGCGTTCCTCGCCGAGCGGGGCGGCGCCGCGTCGCACTTCTCCCTTTCTCTGAAAAAGACGCATATCTTTACCCATATCGAATGGCAAATGACCGCCCTTACGGGAAAGATCGACGTTCTCCCCCCCTCCTTCGTCCTCGCCGACCGGGAGGAACTGATCCGCGACTACGCCCTCCCCACCGCCTTCCGGCAGTTTTTGTAAAAGAAAAATCTCCGCCGGCGTTGTGAAACGCCGGCGGAAGTCTTTTTTCAGCGCGTGAAGCGGCGAAAGAGGACGAAGGAAAGCGCGCCGCAAAGGCAGCTTGCCGCGAGAGCGAGCGCGACGGCCGCGTCCGCGAGGATCCCGCGCAGTCCGAGCGAGACGAAGATCCCGCAAAAGCCGACGGCGCCGAGCAGCGAGATCAGGGTAAGCCGGAAGTTGGAGCGCGGGTCGTGCGACCGTTCGATCGGGGTGTCCGGGCGTTTTTTCATCGGCAAAACCCTCCCGCCTTCCAGAGAAGGAAAAGAAGCGTCCCCGTCTGCAAAAGAAGCGCGAAAACGACCGTGACGGAAAAGAAACGCTTGTTCGTTTTATGACGGAACGCGCGCCGCCCGAAAAAAGCGCCCGCCGCTCCGCCGAACACGGTGAAAAAGAGCAGCGTTTTTTCGCGGATGCGAACGGCCCCTTCCTTCCCCGCCAGCGCCTTGTCCCGCCCGAAAAGGCAGAAAGCGGCAAGCGAGGAGAGGAGAAGGACGCCGAGATAAACGAAAAACAGGATCCTGTCGTACATCACGCGGACTTCCCCGAAGGGGGGATCACTTGGCCGAGGTCTGGAACGCGCCGGCGATCCCGGAGAGCGGCATCGTCTGCAAAACGATCTTGCCGGGGCCGGTAATGACGGTGTTGAAGAGTCCCTCGCCGCCGAAGAGCATATTTTTGGCGCCCGGGACGGTCGCAACGGTCATCGAACAGGTCGCGTCCATCATGGCGAGATAGCCGGTATCCACGATCATCTGCTGACCGGGGGCCAGCTCGTACTCCACGGCGCAGCCGTCGATCTCCGCGAAGGCGATCCCGCGGCCGGAAAGGCGCTGCATGATGAAGCCCTCGCCGCCGAAGAAACCGGCGCCGAGCTTTTTCTGGAAATGGACGGAGAGCTCCACGCCCGGCTCGCAGGCAAGGAACGCTCTCTTCTGCAGGATCACGGGGCGGTCGGGGGTGATCTCCAGCGCGCGGATCTCACCGGGGACGCTGGAGGCAAAGGCGATCATGCCGTTGCCGCGCGCCGTGTAGCGGTTCTGGAACAGCGCCTCGCCGGCAAACATCCGGCCGAGCGCCTTGCCGATCCCGCCGTTGCTGGTCGTTTCCATTTGCATATTGGGGCTCATCCAGCTCATGCTGCCGCGTTCGGTGATCATCTGCTCGCCGTCGCTTAAGTTGCAGATCACCACGGGTAGGGGGGTACCTTTGATTTCGTACTGCATACTGTTTCTCCTGTTCGTTGGATTTTTGGGGTCTGTTTTTAGTTTACCACACAAGGCGGGCGTTGTCTATCTTTTTTTCAAAAAAGAGTCCCGCTTTTCGCGGGACTCCCGTTTTTTACGCAGCGGGGATGGTCACGTAGTCGCCGTACACATCCTTCAGATAATCGGCGGCCTCCTGCCGGCTCTCGAATCCGTACTCCCGATAATCCGCGAGGAACTCCCGGATCTCGTCCTCGGTCGGCGCCGTGACCCGAAGGTAGGCGTCCTCAAACGCGAGCGCCAGATCCTCGTAGGTCCCGTTCTGCGCCGCGACCGCGTCCCAGAGCGCCTGCAGATCCGGCTGCGGCACGCCGTAATTTTGGATCAGATCGGCGGCGCGGTACTGCGCGAAGTTCCAATAGAGATAACTCAGCGCATCGGGGCACCCGTTTTTGGCGTACCCCTCCGTCAGCGCGGCCGCCAGCGCTTCGTCGTCCATCCCGGCATAATCGGAGACGATATAGAAGGCGTAATCCGCAAAATCCTCAAAGCCTTCCTCCTCCGGATCTTCCGCGAAGCCGCCGGTAAACTGCGCAAGCAGCGGCGCCAGCTCCTCCTCCGTCAGATTGAGAAGATCCTTGCAGGCGGGGGCGGCGGGGATCTCCGCGCCGGAGCGCACCTTGACGGAAAGCGAGATCGCGGGGATCCCGAGGTCCTCGTTTTCTTCTATGTTGGCGGTCCATTCCAAAAGACCGCTCTCCGTTTTGAACACGCCGGTTATTTTAAGGGTCTTTTCCTTCCCTTCTTCGTCCGATTTGTCGGTCAGCGTCAGGGTATAGGCGCCGTCTTTTCCGTATTCCAGCAGGAAGGAAAGCTCCTCTTTTTTTTCTCCGCCGTTTTCGCGGCTCGTGACCGTTCCGTCGACCGTCAGTTTGTTATCCGCGTAAGACGAGACCGCCTGCAGACGGACCTCGCCGTCTTTCGCCGCGATCCGCAGATCCAGCGCCGGCAGCGGAAGGACCGTGGGATCGGCGCCGAGGATCAGGTCGGACGTGACCGTTACCTCTTCCCCGTCGACGGTCGTTTTCGCCTCGCTCACGTTGCGGAGCAGCGCGCCCGTTTTGGCGGACAGATACGCCTTGCCGGTCTCCGTGATCTTCATCTTCTCAAACAGCTCGGAGATCGAAGAGGACGGCAGGGAGGTAACGAGCAATCCCAATTCTTCCGACGCTTCCGTCTGACCTTCCCCGAGGATCCCCTCTATCTCCTTCAAAAAGGCGTCCAGCGCCTCCGAAAACTCCCGGTAAAAGGACTCCCGCAGCGAATAGGCGACGACGACGGTCTTCAGTTCCTCGCCGTCAAACGTGATCGTCCCCTCGGTCACTTCGGTCACTTCGTAGACGTTTTCGGAAATCCCCGCCAGCTTGGCGAGCGCCTCTTCCAGTTTTTTTGCCGCTTCCTTCAGTTTGCCTTCCGAATCCGCCGTTTTCATCTCGTCGAGAATGCCGGCAAGCGGCGTTTCACTGAGGCTCTGATCAAATTCCTCCTCGGTCATATCAAGCGCTTTGAGGAGAGATTGGAACGTCCCCGTCTTTTTGATTTCCTTCACTTCGTTCAGATCAAGGCCGACGGTATCGCCGCCGAACAGTTCCGTGAGAAAATCGGAACGCAGGATCAGCTTGCTTCCCTCCAGAAAGAGATCGCCCTTGATCTGCTGCGCCTCTCCGTCTTTATCGTACGTGAGATCCAGCTTCAGATAGCCTTTTTTGGCGGAAGCGTCCGCGCCGAACGCAACCTTGATCGAATCCTCCTCCGCGTTCAAGGAGATCTCCCCGCTCACGCTCTTGCCGTCGGGCCGATCCGAAAGAGAGGCGAGGGGCGTTTTTTGCAGAGAGAGCCGTCCGCCCTCTTCCACGTAGGCAAGCGGATCGGCCTCCACCGTCTTTTTGTTGAGCTTCTCCCCGCAGCCGGACAGCAGCAGCGCCGCCGCGAGCGCCAGAAGACAAAAGACAAAAAATCTCGTTTTTTTCATGGTTTTTCCTTTCATACTGTCATGGATCACGTCTTTTTCCGATCCGATTGTAGCATCTTTTCGCCGGGTTGTCAAGAAAAAAGGGAGAAATGAAAAAGCGCCCCGAGGGGCGCTTTTTCAGAGGATCGGCTAAGCGACGGGGCTCACGGCGTACACCTTTCCGTCGGCGGTGTACGCTCCGTCGAAAATATAAGTCGTTTCGTATTCGCCGAGTTTTTCCAAGAGGTCGTCCCGGTCGATCGGCCGGACCTGATCGGAGGCGTATTCGACGGTGTAGTACGCGTCGTCCAGCTTCTCCTGCCGGGACGCTTCGCCGGTATAGCGCCAGGTAACGCGCACGATCCCGAGCACGCCCTCTCCGGTCTTCGCGTACCAGCCGAAGACACCGTGCGCCGCCAAGTTCAGTTTGTCCGCGTTTTCGATATGCGGCGGCAGGATCTCCCCTCTTTCAAGCGAGAGCGCGACGGCGGAGATCGCGGACGCGAGATCCGGCAGAGCGTTCAGATCTTCTTCGGAAAAGCTGGCTTTGCTTTCCGCAAAACCGCTTCCCCGCGTTCCTTCGCTCCAGACGCGGACCGCCTCATTCGTCGCAAAGCCGCCGATATACCGGACGGCGCGGAGAGAGACCTCGGACGTATCGGAAAGGATCAGGGAGGAAAACCGTGGGACAAAGACGCCGTTTTCCAAGGAAGAGATCCGGGACAGCACGTCCACCGCTTCGCCCGTGACACTTGTGAGGAGACGGACGTATTTGTCCGACGTCGCCTCTCCCGCCGCCCTCTCCGCCTGCGCGAGCGTGGCGGGAACGTCGCCGTAGTCGTCCGGCTTTAGATTCCAGCTCTGCCAGAGCCGTTCGTCAAAGCGGCCGTCGCCGCCGAACGCGATCATGTTCCGCCCCATCGCGCGGGGAAAGGCGGAAAGCGCAGCCTGATAGGCAAAGAGGACCAGCGTCAGCCGTTCGGCTTTGCCTTGCGTTTTGTTATAGAGGACGGAGGAACCGTATCCGCACTGCGCCATGTCCCGGATCACAAAGCGGTCGTAGAGTGAAAAGTCCGTCATATAGCCGGTGGGGATCAGATAGTAAAACTCGTCCGTCATCTCCGCGCCCTTCAGGAGCGCGACGGTCGTCATCCGCAAAAGGCGGTATTCGTTCTGGTTCCAGTCGTCGAAGAAGGTATAGGTGTCCGGGAGCGTTTCCGTCAGCTTGGCCGTAACGGAAAGGCCGGAAAGAAAATACGGGTTGAACTCGGCGCCGGATCCGCCCGTACCTTCCGCGCTGCTTTCCTTTCCGAAATAGCGGGGCGCGTCGGACGGGATCTGCTTATTCTCGATCGGGACGGCGGGGTTTTCGCCGTTTTTACGGAAAAAGGGCCAAACGGCGAGCGCGCAAACGGCGAGGACCGCGCACGCCGCCGCGAGCGCGATCCGGCGGATGGTGCGCGTTTTCTTTTTTTCTCCGGCGGAAGCGTCGGCGCCCGTCCTGCACGCGCGGTCAAGAAGCTCGTCGTCGGTTTTTGCGATCGCGTCAAATAGAGTGATCCCGTTCATTTCAGCGCCTCCCCGATCTGTTTTTTCAGCTTTTTTCTGGTCTTGGAGAGGATGCTTCTGACGTGGTTTTCCCCAAGTCCGTATTCGCCGGCGATCTCCGCGGCGGTCTCCAAAAAGTAGTACCGCTTTAAGAAAATGTCGGCCTCCTTTTCGCGCAGCCCGCGCAGAAAGCCGTTCACAATCCCGGAAAGCGTCTCCCCGGGGAGTTCCCCTCCGGCCGAGACGCATTCGGAAAGCTCCCGGAAAACGAGGTCGTTTTTGTCGAGGATCCGGTCGGCCGGAACGCCGAAAAGCTCTGCGATGCGTTCGATTGTCGGATAATCGGGCGTTCTCGTTCCGTTCTCCCACTTGGAGACGAGCTCCCGCGAAACGCTCAGCCGCTCGGCGAGCGTTTGCTGCGAGATCCCGTTTGCCGTTCTCAGAGCGGCGATCGTTTTTCCGACGTTCACAGGCAAGCGTTTCCTTTCTTTCTTACTTTCTCTTCTATTATAGCAACCGGCGCCGATTTGTAAAGGGACAAAACGCACCCGGCGCGCCGCGGCGGAGATTTTTGCAAAAAAGCGCCCCGAGGGGCGCTTTTTTGAACGTTGCAAAGGGTAAACCGATCATTCATATTGCATCGGCTCCGTCTTTGATCGTATCCGGCGCTTATATCGGCATCCTGTCGTCCGATAATTCTCACACCCAAAGAAATCTCCGTACGGGCCGCTTTTTCGTTTCAATCCGCCTCCGCAGATCGGGCATTCAAACTGTTCCCGTTTCAACTGCTGCCCATACTGCAAGTGCAATTCCTGCGCGAAAACGGATTCTTTATCTTTGACGGTCAGGAAAAAAGCTTTCGTTTTTGCCCGTGTCAGCGCGACGTAGTAGAGACGCCGTTCTTCGGCAAAAGGATAGTCTTCTCTGTTTTCCAAAAGCAGGTCGAGGATCGGATCGTCCTGTATCATGCTCGGAAACCCCATCCGGGAACTCTTATTATTGATAATAAACACGTAGTCCGCCTGAAGTCCTTTGGATTTGTGAGCTGTTAAAAAGCACATTTTCAGGTCAGGCCGCTTCTCAGATTTTACATCGACAAAGCCGCTTGCGTTATTGTATCGGCAGTCAAACAAACCGCTGTCTCCTATGATATCGAGGTCGAACGAATAGCGACCGATAAAAAAGACGGAACTGTTTTGCGGTAAGTCTTCCAGTTTTGCCGCCATAAACTCCACAGCGTACTTCTCGTTATAGGCGTTGATCTCTCCCAAAGAAAACCTTCTGTCCGTAGACGTTCCGCGTATTCGTTTTCTGATTTGGCGCGGATTTTTCATAATAAACGATCCGCTGATTTCAATCAGAGACGGCGTGAAACGATAGGTCGTTTCAATTCTGCTGACGGCAGTAGGTCCCCAATACTTTTCAAAATCCAGAATAAAACTTATATCACTGCCAGCAAACCGATAGATACTTTGCCAATCGTCTCCAACGCAGAACAAATCGTAATATCGAGACATACGCAACGCGGAGAGTAACGAAAACCTTGCTTTTGAAATGTCCTGATACTCGTCTACGATAACCTGAGAAAACGGATTGACGACTTTTCCGTTTCTGACCAGATCGGTCGCAATATTGATCATATCGTTGAAGTCGATCTCGTCTGTTTTTTTTAGTTCTTCCTCGTACGCCGTAAACAGAGGTTCCAGCAAAACGATAAAGTTCAAACAGCGAGACGCGTTCTTTCCGTTTCCCGCCAGAGCGCGAAACTCATGAATTGTATAACGGTTACTTTTTATGAGATTGATTACTGTTTCAAAAAGCTCTATGATCCCATCCAAAACGGTCTTGTCGTTTTGCGATACCATAGCCCATAATTCTTGCGGCGTTTTCGGAAAAAGCTTAACGCCGTTTGCAAGCAGTTTTTTTTCAAGTTCAGGCAGAAGATTCTCTTCAAGCTTTTCGTAGGCAAAGCACTCGATCAGAACCGTTTCGTTCTCTTGGTGAAGTCTTCGTTTCCATTCCATCGATTCGCGGTATGTCTGAGTGGGAGAAAGACCGTTTTTCCCGGAAAACCATTCCGGGACGCTTCCCTCTCTGTTTATGGCAAAGTATTCGATATAGATTCCGTAATCGGGAAGGAAAAAGTCCGGGTAATATTGGCCGTATTCCGCTGTTCTCGTATCGATCTTGTATTTCGCCTCATATTCGTACGAAATACCGTTTTGAAAAAGATAGTTCGCTATATCCATCTCGCCGTAGCTTTTAACCCGCTCGTTCTGAAAGGTGACGGGAGGATTGAGCTGAAAATGCGCCCGGTATTCTTCTTCATTCTTAAAATCAAACTCGGTTTTTTCCTCTATTCGGTTGTAAAACAGATAAGAGTTGAGAGCGCGGACATAATTCCGGTCTTTCATAAGACCTTTCATTCTCTCGCGGATAAAAGCGCGGAGATCAATCCGGGAAATCCGCGGCTTGATCCCGTTGGCTTTCGTTATAATGTTAACGCCAAGTTTATGAAAGGTCGACGCGGCAATCTGACACCCGGTTTCTTTGGCGATTCTCTCGCTCATTTCGGCAGCGGACGCGTTTGTAAAAGAGAGGACCAGAATATCTTCCGGGCGGCACTTCCCCGATTTCAGGAGATACTTTATCTTTCCCACAACGGTTGTCGTCTTCCCGGTACCGGCCCCGGCAATGATCAGTTGGTTGTGCGCTTCTTGCATGATAGCCATCATTTGCTGCTGATCAAGCGTTCGGCCTTCCACCTTTCCGATAAGCGCGTACGCCTCTTTCAGTTTTGCGGCCGCAACCTGCTCATTGTGCCGGTTTAGCGTCTCTTGCAAATGCTGCCGGAAATAATGGAACTCTTTGATTTTGGAAATAAGCGTACTGAAACCGTCGGCTTTTTTTAATGGTAAAATATAATCTATATCCGTCTCGCTTTGCAAGGAAGCAAATTCCTGTTCCCATTGGGCCGCGATAGAAACATCGACGTATAATCTTTTATCCTGCGTGTACCCGTTTGCCGTATCGCAGGCGTGCGAAAGGCGCGCAATCAGATCCTGGCATCTCTGATTGCGCTCGGTTGCTTTTTTCTTGCGTTTTTCAACGAGATATTGAATGAGTCCGAACATTTTTCAAGCGTTGCCGCGCTCTATTTAAGTGGGGGAAGATCGTGAATATCGTAGTTATCGTAGTAGATGCTGAAGGCGGTTTCCACATCTCCGAAAAGCTCGATCAGCGCGCCCGCCTGAAACATCGGGGAAAGCGAGCCGGACGGCGCTTTCCACGCCGCGTTCGATACGACTTCCAGCTTTTCGTTGCCCGGGGCGTTGGCCCGCAAAGCGGCCTCCGCTTTGAAGAGCAGCTCGCCCGTGGCGATATGATAGTCGCTTGAGACGATGGCAAGTTTTTTCACGGAAGGATAGAGAGAGGTCAGAATATCGTAGGTGAAGATCGCGTTCTGCGCCGTGGTGATCGAGTTGTCCTCCACGATGATCCGTTCTTTCGCGATCCCTTGGGCTTGCAGCCATTTCGCCATCTCGCCCGCCTCGGACGCGTTCTCGTTTTCCGCGGCGGTTCCGCCTCCGGTGCAAACGATATAGGCCTTCGGGTACTTCTTGGCGCTGTTGAGCGCAACGCTAAGGCGCTCGATCAGCTCCTCGCGCATCGTTCCGTCGGCTTCCAGCTGGAAGCCCAGCACCACGATACAGAGCTCGTCCGAGTCCGGCAGCCCGTCGGGGAGTACGTCGTAATGAAGGGGCTTTCCGAGCTCTTCGGACATCCAGAGGTCCGTGATGGTTTTCCAGCGGGTCCCGGCCGCGGCGTCCGCCGCGGACAGCTCTTTGAGCAGCGTGCCGATCCGATCCGCCGCTTCGGCGCCGTACGTCCCGTAGTCGACGGCGATCTCTTCGACGATCTTTTCTACTCTCGTCGGATCGGACGCGCCGCTTCCGGCGCATCCGGAAAGGGAAAAAACGAGTAAAAGGGCAAGGAACGCCGAGCATACTTTTTTGATTTGCGAAGTTGTTCTGATCATCATTCTATCTCCTTATTAAACAGTTTTTATCTCACGCGGGCAAAACGGTCCCGCGCCGTTATCCCGGCAAACCGGGCTCTGCCGGGCGCTTTCCCGACGGTCCTTCTATGATCCGATACGCGATGCTTTGCCCGCGTTTGCGCTTGAGGGAAAAGGAAACCAGCGCGCCGAAGAGAAACAGTCCCGCTAAAAACAGAAATCCCATACCGCCGTCGTCCGCGAGCTTCCGATTGACAAGGAAAAACGCGGCTCTTACGCCGTCCGCCTCTTTGAGCTGGTTGACGATCATAGCCAGATACAGAAAAAGCGGGATCTCCGCCGCCGCGAACGGATCCACGCAGAAGCGGAGCGGACTGAAGCGCATCATCACAGCGTCGATGACCGGCGCTGCGAAAAAAACGAACGCATAGGCAGCGGCAGCAATCGCGCCGAGGTCGTTGTGGGCTTTTGTGGCGTTCAGCAGAGCCGAAACCAAAAGCAAAACGCCGAAGAATACCGCCGGCACAAGGCAGTAATACAGGATGCTGTAAACAATCAAGCGTGTTTTCACATCAAAACCTCCGCGAAGCCCGATTGATCGGGCAAACGTACGCTGTCTCTCTCCCGTTAAACGGTCGGTTGGTTTGGATCCTTTTGCGCACCGGATACAACCAGATAAATCATTCTGACCACGACGTAAACGGCAAATAATACGAGCAAAGCGAATTCAAACTTCCTCAATCCCATGTAAACGTTAGATAAAAAGCAAAAAGCAAACATCGAAATGAAACTGAGGTTAGCAAGAACGTTTAATACCGTCTTCGCTTTCGTCTTCGGTTTGATCAAAAAATAGTAAAGCGTATAGAAGAGGTCGCATTCATACAGAACAACAAATCCGCCCGCAACCAGCAAAAGCGCGGCGCCCAGCCCCTCCAGCATATCGTCTTGCTTGAGTTCGTCACGGTAGGTATGGATCGCCGAGACGATAAAACAAAGGATCGTAAGGAAAATCAACGCCGAAAAAATGCCAACGATCACTTTCTTTTTTATCGCAGTCATGGATCTTCTCTCCTTAGTTCTTACTCGCCGTCTTACGGACGGTACGCTTTGATGATTTCAAGAATATCCGTCTCATAGACGTTTCCGTTTAAAACGTCTCCGTTTGCCTCAAAGGATATGGTTTTGATATCTTCCGGGTCTTCCTCGTAAGGGGAAGACGGCGCGGCGTTCCCGTCAAAGTATTCCCGAAGGTATTTGAGCGCGTTTCCCTGGGGAAAAACCACGTTCCCCTGATTGAGCGGAATATGCAAAGGGTCGAACGCCCGGATGATCTCTCTCGTTTTGATATTATATTCGTTCTGATCTTCGGGGCTCACCAGCCACGCGGGCTGCAGTTTGACCGGGATCCCGGACAGAGCGGCCGTTTCGGCAAAAAACAGAACGGGGGCGAGCAAAATGGTCTCCTGATGAAACGCGTCCGCGGAGAGCAGCAGATCGTTCACGCCGCTGTCGGCCAAACGCAGGGCGACCTCTTTGATTTTTTCTTTATCTTTTGAGAAAAAACCGTTTGTGATCACCTGCCTTTTGGCGACTCCGAGACCGGTTGCTTCTTTTTGGATCGCGCAAACCGTCTCGGGATACAAAAGCGGCTCTCCGCCAAAGGTCATCACGGTCGAAATACCGTAACAGGCGCAGATTTTTCGGACGGCTTTTGCGGCGACCGCCGCGTCGATCGGTTCCGCGCAGCCGTCGTGATCGCCTTGCGAACAGTGCTTGCATTTCCCCGTGCACGCCGTCGTCACGATAAACTCGATTTTTCTCAGGTTTTTGAGGTACGGATTCATTTTTTCTCTGTCAATCGCGGCTTTTCGTTTTTATCACGCGAGCGGGAGCCGGTCAAAGCTCCTTTGCGCCGCGCGCTTTCCGTTTTTGGCGCACAGGTAATACACGCCGTAAAACGCAGCGATATAGACGATAAACAGTAAAAAGACCGAAAGCGGGTAGAGGACCGGGTTGCCGTCCAGCAGATTGTAGAGGATATCGTAGGGCGTGCCGTCGCCGCGCATCAAAAACATATAGTTGTAGGGGAGCAGCACATTAGCGATATAAGCCGCGACACAGAACCCGGTGAGGATCGCGAAGGTGATCGGCATATTCTTTTTTTTCAGGCCCGCCGCGCGTGAGATCAGCACGTAAAGCGCCGAAAAGCCGGCGATGCCGTGCGTCAGGCCAGAGGCGACGTTGTCGAGCGAGAGCACCGGATAGGCGCCGTAGTTGTTGCCGGCGCCGTAGGTGCCGAGCACCGCCCCCAAGAGCCCGAACACCGCTACAAAATCGAGAGCCGCTTCCTGCACTCTGCCTTTTGCGAACGCCGCAAGCGGGATCGTGATCAGCTGGATGCTGCAAAGGAACAGCGGCAGGATGTAAAGCCAGGACAGCGGGTCGCGGTTCCGGAAGCAGATGAGGACGATCTTCACGAATTCGATCCCGTCCATCCCGATCGCCGCGACCGCCAGCGGCTTGAGCTTTTCCTTGAAATCGCGGCCGCGGTACCGGAGACCCAAAAACACCGCCAGCGCGATCATCACGGCCATCAGAGAGGAAACGAAAAGCAGATGCTCGGGGGAGAGATACCCCTCGGGCGTGCGGCTGTACCCGCCGAAACCGAAAAACTCTTTCAAAAGTCAGTTCCTCCGTTTTCTATTCTTTTCTTTCGCTCGATTCATTTATATTACATATCATATCATACGGATTCAAATAAATCAATCCGAAAAAGCGTGAAACGGCGGCGGGAAGGCGGCAAAAGGAAAAGCGCCCCGAGGGGCGCCTTCTCGTTTGCGTTCCGGTCAGCGGACTCGTGCTTTACTTTTCCCGGTACTCGTACCTTTTGCAGGAATAAAACAGCTTCATCCTTTTTTCGTTCGGATAAGAAACGATATAGTATTCATCCCCCGGCGAGGCGAGCTGATACTCGGTATGTCCGACCACGACTTCCCCAAATTCTTCAAAAGAAAAGAGCTCCTCCACGTGGCTCGCGCTTCTTCTGTAAACGAATTTTTCCCGCTTGGAAAACAGCGTCCGATGTGTCAGCCGAAACTCCCCCGCCGCAAGCTTTTTCCTTTCCGCATACGCAAGACATATCTCGCGGATCAGCAGGTAAAAAGCCCAGAGGGAAATAACGACCGCGATAGAAGCGATCAAGGTTGTACCGATCGGATAACGGGTCCCTTTGAAGCCGTAGCCCGACAGAAACAACGTCAACAGGAGAAAAGGCGCCGCTATGCAGAACTGAGTCCACGCGCCGCGGATATCCGCCGCGTTGAGGACGCGAAGCTCCTTTGCCAGCGATTCCCGCGTGAGGACGTTTTTGGTTGGCGGTTTCAACTCGATCACTCCTTCTCTCCGGGGATTTTCCTCATCATATCACGCCGAGGGAGGACTGTCAAGCCCCGCCGCGGTGTACTGCGCGCTGCGCGGCCCGGCGCCCGGTCCGCCGGGGGAGTGGCTCCAAACGAAAAAGCACCCCGAGGGGTGCGTTTCCATTTGGGATCGGTGAAGAAGTGCTGAATATTCCGCTGTATATGATTTCTGCTTTGGAACGCTTTACCATATCATACATATGATTTTTTCACATTCAACCCGGCAGATGGTCTAATGAGCTTCTTTCTACTTTATTTCTATTATGTTTACAGAATGGGGTTCAAGAGTAACCGACTTTTTAAAGTGAATCCATTCTGAAGTTTTTACCGATACTTCGGTTTTTTCGACGTCATTGTATGAATTTGCATCCTGACCATTCAGCGTGTGTATCCTCATAAGACTTACTGGAGTATCTGTCATATCAAGTTCTAGAACGTGAGAATGATTTTCATCTCGGTTTACTGCGGAAACAGCAAAAACTCCGTCTCCGTAGCTTACAACTGCGTCAACAGCATCAACGGTAATCTGTCTTCCGTGATATTCCCCTTCGAGAGTTTCGCTTTCCCACTTCCACGAGTTGAGAATGTTGTCTTTCATATAATTGCTGAAAAGATCAAATACGTAATACGACGGTCTGAGAACAATACCGTCCTTATAAGTGAAAATCGCTCCTCTTGTGTTTACTATCGGAGAGAAGCAAGCCATTCCCACGATATCGCAGTTCTTGAGACAGGTGTTCAGGAAGCACGCGGAGAATACGGCGTCAGACATGGTATAAGTCTGATTTCTGTCGTTAAGGTCTCTCGGGGAAAGATAGTCGTCTTCAGTGAGCGGTTTGTCGGTATAAAAAGATTCAAGGCTACGTGGATGATACCAGAATCTGAGGTTCCATTCGTCAAAAGCTATACGAATTTTCTTATCGAGACCGAGCGTTGTCAGTGTAGCGCGGGCTTTATCTATCGGATCGGATATGCTCTTGTCGCTAAGCAATACAACCTTACTGAAATCAAGCGTATTGATGCCGTCAAAATTTTCTGCCCAGTAACAGTGAATAGATATCCATCTTAGATATTTTCCTGCGTCGCGGAGCAGTCTGTAGTTCCATGAAGGATCGGCCAGAGCTGCCGCGGATAGTTCTATCGTTGAATCGACCTTCAGCATCATTTTTGCGGACTCACGTACGATTGGGCCCCATTGATCGCTGCTCCATGCGCCTATTTCCCATGAACCGTAATTTTCGTTTCCGATGCTCCAGTATTTTACGTTGTGAGGCTCTGCATAACCGTTGCTGATACGGTTTTTTGCCCAATATCCCTTGTCATCGAGGTTACAGTATTCAACCCAGTCGCTCATTTCTTCCGGAGAACCCGTCCCCGCGTTAGTGCAGATATAAGGCTCGCATCCGATTTTTTTGCACAGTTTTACGTATTCGTCCGTTCCGAACAGATTGGGCTCTTCTACGCGCCACGCCTTGCTGAATTCGGGAATGCGGTTCTTTCCGATGCCGTTTTTCCAGTGATAAGAAGATACGAAGCAGCCGCCCGGCCATCTGATGATCGGAACGTTTATCTTTTTCATAGCTTCGATAATGTCTGTTCTGAATCCATCGTTGTCGGCAAATTTAGAATCAGGATCGAATACCCCTCCGTATACCTGTCTGTGAAAATGCTCGAGAAAGTGACCGTATATTTTTTTGTCTGCCTTTCCCAGAACGCTTTTAATGTTTGAAGTTACTTTCATTTAAAAACACTCCTCAAACGATATTGTTACGTTCGCTGATTGCAGAATAACGCAAGTGCACCCATGTCACTGCTTAAGATATTATCCGAATGATTGGCTATTTGTTTTTATCATGTTATCTCTGCTATGTACCCTTTGTCAAGGACAATTTTGAAAAAGTGTAACAGAACACTCACGTTTTATGATATACTTGCCCTTAGCCGTAGCAGAAGATAAGGCAACGCAGAGGTGCGACCTGAGCGCTGTATACGGGGTTAAGAGGAAGGGCAGCTGATTAGTTGCTCTTGGTTTCATCCTGGTAGCTTTATTCTTCAAATAAAGGTCATAGAAAAGAAGTCCTGCGGAACAAGTATTAGCGGCTTGTTCCGCATTTTTTTACCCCACGATCTTGTCTACGATTGCCTTGAATTTCTCGTTGAACTCTCTGTCGTTCACCGCTTCCGTCAGCTTGCCGTCGAGCATCTGCTCCTTGACGGCTCTGCTGTATGGAATACGCGCGTCATCGTTACTCATGATCTCGACGAGAATATCCTGCGCCGATGCACCGGCCTGTTCGCGCTGAAAAACAGCTGCGTCTCCGAGCAAGGCAGTTTCGACGAACTTATGGAGCTGAAGGGGTATTTTTACTCTCTGTTTACCGTTCCCCAGAGATAAGCGGTTGGGCTGTGTGGCGAATAAGTCGTTTTCAGCAGTCCAAATCCGGGTAAGAGCCCCCAAAACCGAAATGCGAGCCATTTGCGGAGTACAAACCGCGATTTTTGAAAAAGCGAGAAAAACGGAGAAAAACGCAGAAAACCAGCGAAAATCGCCGGTTTTCCGGGTCAAATCTATTAAGACCCTTCTTATTTACAACAGGCAATAATAGTCTTGGCATCTTTTGAACTCAAATCAAAGGCAAACTGATCGGGGTTTATCATATGGTCATAATCACCTATACGGTGAATACAGAACAGATAGCTTTGCCCGACGGACAATTCGATTTTTTCAGACATGATGGGAATACCGTTGAATTTTAATCCGGAGTTACGAATCAAACTGACCTGCTCACTTTCTTTTGAGCCGCTTATGCCTCCATTAACTGCAATTTTGACCGTTTTGTTGCTTGTCCCTTTATAACTGTCAGTAATTTCAACAGTGTAAACGGTATAAAACATACGCGACGTGCTTTCCGATACAGGGTCAAGGTCTTCCAATCCCGTTCTTCCGTCAAGAACGGTAAAGGAAATACCTGTTACTTTGCCTGCGTAAATATGCGTCGATGCTTCGATCACTTCTTCTGAGGTTTTATAGTACGGCCAGTCCATAAACAAGACGATTTTGTTAGAAGTGTCCGGATTTCCGGATGCCAATTCATTGATTCCCGAAAGAGAGTGATTGCGATTTGCCAGAATGATTCCGGAAACGACAGCAACAAGAACGAAACAAGCGGCAATAGAGGCGTATTTAATGAACGCTTTACGCTTTTTTATATGTAGATCACGAGTACGATCGTTTGCTACAGAAATTCTGTCTATTACATCATCATCTATTTTAGTGATCGCATTAAATAATTCAATACCGGTCATGACAATCTCTCCTTTATGTACTTATTCAGCTTTTTTCTTGTTTTTGAAAGGATGCTTCTGACATAATTCTCACTTATTCGGTATTTACCGGATATTTCTGCGGGTGTTTTCAAATAATAATATCTTTCCAAAAAAATTCCGGCGCTCATTTCGTTAAGATTTCGCACAAAATCGTTTAAGAATCCTGACAGAATTTCCAGAGGGATCTGACTGATCTCTATAACGCATTCGGAAAGTTCTTCAAAAACTAAATCTTTTTTATTGATGATTAAATCCGAATCTACGCCAAACAGTTCAGCCATACGCTCGACTGTTGGGTAATCGGGAGTTCTTGAATTACATTCCCATTTTGAGACGAGGTCACGCGAGACGAAAAGCAGGTCGGCAAGTTTTTGCTGCGACATACCGTTTTCTGTTCTCAGTTCGGCTATTCTTTTTCCGATATTCACAGGCAAACGACCTTCCTTTCTTCAACTTTCACTGATTCTATTATACTTGTTACGGAGAATTTGTAAAGGGACAGAACGCACCCTTTTCGAAGCTTTTCAGCAGTCCAAATCCGGGTAAGAGCCCCCAAAACCGAAATGCGAGCCATTTGCGGAGTACAAATCACGGTTTTTGAAAAGAGCGAGAAAAACGAAGAAAACCAGCGAAAAACCGCTGGTTTTCCGGACCCGATCGGTTTTGTACAGGTCGTATGGAGGCGCCACCCGGAATAGCTGCGCTGATACGCTCGCCTTGCTCGGTCTGCAAGCCCCCCGCGCTTCAGCGTACTGCGCGGCGAACGGCGCGCTTGCGCGGACCGGATGCCGTGCCGTCCGGCGGCACGGCGCCCGGTCCGCCGGGGGAGTGGCTCCAAACGAAAAAGCACCCCGTTGGGGCTTCTTCACCCGGAATAGCTCCGCTGATACGCTCGCCTCGCTCGGTCTGCAAGCCCCCCGCGCTTCGGCGGCGTATTCGGACCGGATGCCGTGCCGCACGGCGGCCCGGCGCCCGGTCCGCCGGGGGAGTGGCTCCAAAAAAGCAGGGTCACTTCCGTGAC
>JAFSSQ010000051.1 GCA_017450965.1 Clostridia bacterium | reverse complement strand
GCGCCGTCGCCGCCGCGATGGCGCCGAGGGTGATCGCCGCCTCGAGCGGAAGCGTTTCGGGCGCGAGGAAATGGAAGGCGATGAGGGCGAGATCGACGCACGCGGTCGCCGTGACCGCCTGGAAGATTGCCACGACCGTCGCCTGCCGGCCGATCGCCCGGAGCTGTTTTAAGCGGAACTCGTTGCCCATCGCAAAAGCGATGAAGCCGAGCGCCGTGTTGGAGACGAGGGAGAGGTCCTGCACGTCGGAAAGAGAGGAAAAACCGACCCCCGCCCACCCGAGCGCGCCGAGGCAGAAGGGACCGACGAGGATCCCCGCGACCAGGTACGCCGTTACGTCCGGCAGGCCGATCTTTTTTGTCAGACGGGAGAGAAGAAGCCCTGCGAGCAGGGCGACGGAAAGGGAAAGAAGCGTCGCCAAAATAAAACCTTCTTTGCGTTTGGATTTGGATTACAAATGCAGATTATACCCCCGCGATCCCTTCCTGTCAAGGGGCAAACCGACGAAAGTGCCCCTCCGCCCCTCCTCCGGCGCCGACGTTTTCCGTCTTGACGAAAGACCCCCGGTGTGGTAAGATAAACTGACACGGAACGCAACGCTCCGGGCGGGACCCGCCTTGCGGCGCTCTCCCGCGCGGGCGCGCGGCGGGAAGAGAACGCTTTTTGCGCGGTTTTCCGCCGGAAAGGACTTTCATGAAACGGATTATCGCCTTTTTCTCGGCGCTTGTGATCTTTCTTTTGCCGCTTTTCGCCGCCTGCTCGGGAAAACCGGATCCCGCACAGACGGATCCGGCCGGCTCCGGGACCGCCGCCGCGGCGGAGACGCAGCCGATCCCGGAAAAGACCGTCCTTCCCGATTTCCCGGAGGGGCGGTATGACGCCGGCGTCTCCCCCCGGTCCGAACGGAACGAAACGACCCCCCTGTCGGTCGCCGTTTCGGGGATGGACGGGCGGTTCCACCCGCTGTTTTACCCCTCCGCCGCGGGCGAGGCGGTGCGCCTGACGCAGCTTCCCCTGCTCGATTGCGACGCGTCCGGCCGGATGACGGCGTCGGCGGACGCCGCGTCCGCCGCCTGGTCGGTCGAGCAGACGGTCGATCCGGAGACGGGCCGGACCGTTTATACTTTTTTCTTAAAAAACGGCCTTACCTTCTCGGACGGCTCGCATCTTCTCGCGGACGATCTGATCTTCACGATCTATCTGCTCTGCGACCCGCTCTACGACGGACCCTACCGCCTGAGCGAGGTCGATATCGTCGGACTCGTCGACTACCGCACGCAGACGACGGAGGAGGTGCGCCTCGCCTGCGCGGAGCTGGCAAAAAAGATCCGCGCGGCGGGGATCAACGACGACGGGACCTATCCCCGCATCGAGGGAGTCCCCGCGGAGCAGCAGCGCGCCTACTGGAGCTATCTGCCGCAGGCGGGCGCCCGCTTCGCGCAGAAGATCATCGACGTTTGCTGGGAGAAATACGCCGGGGCGGTCGGCACCGTCAATTTCCCCAATTTTACCGAGGAGGAGGTGGCGGAGAGCGAAACGCTCCGCACCGTCCTTGGGATGAAGATGTGGGGCTTCGGCGATTTTGTCTGTGATTACGGGGAAGCGGAGGACGGCCGCTACGGCTTCGTCGCGGATCCCGAGGGCAAATATGCCCTCGGGGAGGACGGCAGAGTCCGCAGCTGGACCGAGGAGGAGGGGCGCCTTCTGCCCGCCTCCGGCCTCTCCCGCGTTACGCTCTCCGAGCAGGACGGCGCGCTCGTTTACACGCTGAGGGAGACGGTCGCGGAATATACCGGCGCCCGCTACGCCGCCGGCGAATATAAAAAAATCTTTCTGGACGCGGCGGGCGCGCTGCACGATCTTTCCGATCCCGCGCTCCGGCTCGACGCGGACACCTATTTTTCTCTGATCCTTTCCTGCTACGGCTACAATTTTTCCGACCGCGACGGTATCAATTCCGAGTCCGCCGGGCTCGATCTCTTTGAGGCGCTCGACAGTCTCTACACCCTCGGAGAGGGCTCCAAGCAGCTCTCCGGCGGCGTGGCGGCGATCTCCGGCGTTTCCCGGGGGAAAAAGGTCTGCGAGGACGGCGCGGAACGCGCCTTCGTCTCCGTTGAGACCGAGTCGTACGACCCCACCGATCTGCAAAAGTTCGGCTTTCCCGTCGTCCCCGAGCTCTATTATGCCTCGGCGTACGAGGGCGAGCGCGGCGAAAACGGCGTGGTGTTCAACGATCGCGCCTTTATGGACTCCGTCAAAAGTCTGAAGGATCAGCCCGTCGGCGCGGGTCCCTACCGGCTGACAGGGTATGAAGCGGGCGTCGCCTCCTACGAGGCAAACGACGCGTACTGCCTCGGCTCGCCGAAGATCCGTCTTCTCCTCTGCAAAACGGTCGCCTCTGGCGGGGAGGTAAACGCCCTGCGGACGGGGGAGGTGGCGCTCGCGGCGCCGGCGTCCTCGCCCGCGCTCAGCCGCAACGTCGTCTCCGGCGTTTCCGGCTACGAGGATCTCGCCGCGCTCTATTACGATGTGAACGCCTACGGATCTGTTTCCATCCAGGCGCGCGCCGTGCCGGAGCTTGCCGTCCGGCGGGCGCTGATCCATACCTTCAACGCCGCCCTCGCCTACGATAACTACTACGGCGAGCTCGCCGGGCCGGTCGTTTACGTGATGTCAAAGGCGCTCTGGGCGTACCCGGACGACCGGACCGAGCCCTTCTATCCCTACGATCCGACGGGCGAGACCTCGCTCGCTCTTTTCCGCGAGGCGGGCTGCGTCTACGACGAAAACGCAAACGTGATGAAATACCCGGAAGGGCACGAAAAGGCGGGGCAGCAGGTCGAGCTGACCTATACGCTCCCATATCCGGTCGGGGATCATCCGCTCGGCGAGATCTTCGCGGATTCCGCGGCGATCCTCGCGCGCATCGGCGTCAAGGTCACGGTGGAGATCGACCCGGACCTCTCCGACCGGGTCGCCGCGGCGTACGAGTCCGGCCTCCAGGTCTATGCAAGCGTCAGCGCCGCAAACGGCGCCGACCCCGACCTGTTCCCGCGCTGGTATTCCGACCCCTCGGCAAACCAGAACGCCCAGGCGGGGAACAGCGGGATCTTCTGGCTCTATAAAAACGGAGACGCGGAGACCGTCTCGCTTCTGACCGAACTGAACGAACGCATCCTCGCCGCCCGCTCGGACCCGGATCCCGACCGGCAGAAGGCGGCGTACGCCGAGGCGCTGTCTCTCGCCGCCTCTCTCGCCGTGGAGGCGCCGATCTACCAGCGCAGGAGCTTTTACGTCTATAATAAAAAGATCCTCGACCCGGGAAGTCTTCCCGCCGAGGAGGAGATCTCCGTCTTCCGCAGCCCCCTGCGCGGGATCCATCTCTTTTCGTTTGCCGCCCCGGCGGAGGAGGGGAAGACCCCCGCGGCAAACGCGGAAACGGCTTCCTGACGCCTCCGGCGCGCCGCGCGAGAAAGAAAAAGACGTTTCCCGTTCGTCTGATTTGATAAAAATATTATTATACCGCTTCCGTTTTCATTTGTCAAGACAAAAATTGTTCCGTATTTTTCTTTCTTTTTGCCTTGTATTTGAAAATAATCCCCGCTATAATAGAGATGTATAATTATCGGATCACCGGAGCTCTTCGGCGGAAAAACGCCGCCGGAGCGTCCGGCCCCGGCAGTTTTTCATAACACAAGGAGGATATCATGAAACAGAGACTCTTTGCTGCGCTTCTCGCGGCGCTTCTGGTATTCACGATGATACCGTTTGCGTTCGCGCAGACCGTTACGGCGGCGGAGCCGACCAACGTCGCGTACCTCGACGAGGTGAACGGCGACGACGACGCGGCGGAGCTGAACGATTCCGGCGCTGCCTTTGCTACCTTCAAAGCGGCGTACAACGCGCTTTGCCCCGAGGGCGGCACGATCCGCATCGTGGACGTGTACGGCGCGATCAACACGGACAACATCGCCGGGCTGAACACCCACTACGGCACGATCACCATCACCGGCGACGAAGCGACAGACTACTGGTATATTCCGTGTCCCAAGACTTCCGACGGGCAGAACTGGGTCAAACTGGCCGGTCCTGTCGTGATTGAAAACATCCACCTCTACGCGCCTCGGCAGACCTATATCCTCGCCAACTGCGCCAAGCTGACGATGGGCGAGGGGATCGTGGTCGAGGAAACGCTCGGCACCTCTCTCGCCGGTCAGAAAGGGACCAAACTCTCCGTCATGGGCGCTTCGATGAACGCCGGCGAGTTTATGGATACCTGGGTCACGATCAAGAGCGGCAGCTACCGCGTGGTATCCGGCGGCGCGCGCGTCACGAGCATTTTTTCGACGCCTAAATCTCTGCTCGGCACCGCCTACCTCTTCCTCGAGGGCGGGAATATCGACAACGTGATCGCCACCAACTGGGGCGTGAATAACACGGGCGTCGGTCTTTCCGTCGGCGGTCAGGCGTACGTCTACGCGGACGGCGCGACGATCACCAAGCTCTATATCGGCGGGCAGAACACGAACTCGGTTGCTATGCGCGATTCTTTCCTGATTTATACCTCCGGTTATATCACGGAGATCGTTTCCGGACGCACGCTCGCACGTCCGTACTGCTTCTACGGCGGTTCGGTGACCTCCTCTTACGGGAATACGCAGATCTCGGCCAACACCTCCGGCGCGTTCTCCTGCGGCGGAAAATCGACGAAAGTAACGTATCTTTCTCCTTTGAGAGTGCTCCCGCTCCGCTCCGGCACGGATGAAGTCGTTTATGTGAATCAGAATTTGAGCGTGGCGACAAATTCCGGTCTGACGCCCGAGGACGGCGCGTTCAGCGTCGCGATCGCGATCGCCCTGCTGACCCGCACCGGCGGCACGGTCGTTCTCTGCGGAGATTCTCAGCCTCTCAACTCCGACTTTAATACCAACGCTTACCGCTTCAACGAGCCGTATCACGCTCTCCCGATCACGATCACCGGGCAGAACGCGGACGGATCCACGCAGCTGTACGGTTCCGCGCCCGTGGCGGGGACGAAGACCCACAACAACTACACCTACGCCAAGAACACCGGTCTGGATCTTTACAACCTCTGCGGCGATACCACCTTTGAAAATCTGACGATCAATTTCGCCAAGCACGCCGCCAACATCGCCGCCAACTTCCACAACCTGACGATCGGCGATAACGTTTCCACCGCCAGAACGGTCCGTCTTGCGGGCGGCTTCGTCACGCAGGAAGCTTCCGTTAACCGGCCGTACGCGGCTGAGCAGGCGGACGGCGGGTTTAAGTCCACTACCACCCAGAGCTTCTACGAGCCGTTCGCTCTCTGGTCTGACGCGGATACCCACATCACGCTCTCCGCTTCCAACACCGGCACCTGGTGGATCACCGCGTTCTCCCGCGTGGAAGGCGGCGTGCTCCCGATGACGGGCTGCTACGTCACCCTCCCCGGCACGGGGTACGTCACGGTCAACGGCGGCACGGTGAACACGCTTTACGCCGGCCCGGTGAGCAAGCGCGACGCGACCGGCGGGAACGCCGAGATCGCGATCAACGGCGGCGTGGTCAAAGCGCTGTATGAAGGCGGATTTGAACCGGATATGGGCGCGGTTGCCGGCAGCCTCAACGTCACCGTCGGCGAAAACGCGACCGTTCAGAATTACAACAACATCAACTCCGCTCCCGCCGCCTTCACGATGAAGGTCAACAGCACCTATTCCTCCTACCTGGCGGCGAAGAACACCTACACGCAGGCGACCGTTACGACCGACATGACCGCGGATACCTACAACGACGCGATCGATATGATCCTCGGCTTCGGCCTGAAGGATAACGGCGAAAACGGCGTCAAGATCCGCTACGGCGTCCTGCTGAAGGATTACGTGATCGACGACGAGGACTTCACCGTCAAGGAGTTCGGTATCCTTGTCAAGAAGGCGGACAACGCCGCCGCCCTCGAGTGGTTCGAGAGCGAGGGGCAGCTCACCTATCAGAACAAGGTGGCAAAGAGCGTGGCGTTCCTCCGCGACTCCGAGATCAAGAATTATCATTACGATCCGAACGCGGGCACCAACGACGTGGAGTATTACACGACCCTCAGCGGGATCGACGAGGGGAGATATGAGACCGGGTACGTCTTCCGTCCGTATATGGTCGTGACCGTGGGCGGCACAGACCGCATCGTCTACGGCGACGCGGTTACCGACAGCGCCTACACGATCGCAGATCGTCTGGGTTCGGCAAACGAAATCGCGGCCAAAGTCCTGGACGCGGTCAACGGTTGAGAAGGGGGTTAATCCGATGAAAGAAAGATATACCAAACCCGAACTGGAGCTGATCAAGCTCGACGTTCTGAATACGACGGTTGCCACCATCAGCGGCGGCAACGGCGACGGAACCGACGTGGACGCCAGCGCCCTTGACTGATCCCGGATCAAAAGAAACAAAAAAGACCGGAAAGCCCGTGGCTTTCCGGTCTTTTTTTCGCCCGGCGGGAGACGGAAACAAAACCGAGGCGGGAGATCCCTTTTCATGTAGGGCGGGGGTTTATCTCCCGCCGCGCGGCGCCCCTACCACCGGATCTCTCCCCGTTTGGCTCCCTCTTGAGGGAGCTCCCGCGCAGCGGGTGAAGGAGTAGACGGACGCCGCGTGTTTCTTCCTTTATATATATGATCCCGCCGCCGCGCGCAGAAAAAAACAAAAAATTAAGAAAAGCCCTTGACAAGCGGGCCTTTGGTCGCTATAATAAAAAAGCATTCAAAAATGCACGCGAGAGTGGCGGAACTGGCAGACGCGCACGTTTGAGGGGCGTGTGGTTCACACCGTACGGGTTCAAGTCCCGTTTCTCGCACCATGCTGAGTGTTCATAACGCAAGTGAGTTATGGACACTCAGTTTTTATATATATTCAACTTATCTGATATTCGTATGTAAGGGAGCAGGCTCGGTGAGTCTGCTCGTTTTTGTCAGGCGATCACGGTATTGGGAAGATATTC
>JAFSSQ010000050.1 GCA_017450965.1 Clostridia bacterium | reverse complement strand
CCTTTTGGTAGTTTGGGGTGTGGTGATTCTATTCTACCAGAGATTCGCATGAACTGCTCTTTTTTTCTAAACTGTTGCACTTGAAAGTATAATTCACCAAAGAAAGAAAAACGGCGAAGGGAGTCCCTTCGCCGTTTCCTTTTTCACGCCGTTATTGTTTCCCGCTTTGCTCGTAGTCCTCGACCGCTTTTTTCCAGCTCTTACGGATCGGCCTGCGGTTCCGCAGGTCGGAGATCGCGCAGGCGACCGCCTCAAAGTTGAGCGCGGTGCCGGCCGCGTCGCAGCGGTAGGTCGCGGCGCGCTCCCGCTCGATGCCGAAGCGGGCGGCGGTCTCCACCGCGTCGATGTTCGCGCCGAGGAAGAGAAACTCCCACCCCTCCTCCTTTTTGGCGAGGATCATGCTTTTCACCTTGTCGGAGGTGAAACGGCGGCTGGCGTTTTCCATCCCGTCGGTGGTGATGACGAAGAGGGTGCGGGCGGGGACGTCCTCCTTCCGCGCGTACCTGTGGATCTTTTCGATGTGGCGGACCGTCTCGCCGATCGCGTCGATCAGCGCGGTGCATCCGCCGACGCTGTACTCCTTTTCGGTCATCGGGGGGATCGCCTCCAGAGGCAGGCGGTCGTGGAGCGTTTCGCTTTCGTTTGAAAAGAGCACGGTCGTGACCCACGCGCCGCCCGCTTCTTTTCTTTGTTTTTCGATCATCGCGTTGAAGCCGCCGACCGTGTCGCGCTCCAGCCCCTCCATCGAGCCGCTCTTATCCAGGATAAAGACCAGTTCCGTTTGGGTGTTTTTCGTTTCGTCTGCCATTTTTGTTCCTCCGTTTTTCGTTTTTTTTCGGTTCCGTTAACAGGATAGCGGAAAAACGGAGGGAAGAGGTCGCCTGCAAGGCGACATTTTTTCAGGCGCCGAGCAGGGTCTGGTCAAAGGAGAAGAGCGCCTCGTTGATCCGGTAGATATCGTAGACTCCCCGTTCGAGAAAGTAGGTCACGATCACGTCGAAGCGGGAGGAGCGGGAGAGGGCGAAGCCGGCTTTTTCGAGGAGCTCCCGCGTCTCGGGGAGGGAAAGCTCCAGCGCAACGGCGAACGCGAGCGCCGTCTGCTTGCTCGTGCGGTAGTGCTTGTTCGAGCGGATCTTGGAAAAGAGCTTGCGGTCCACGTTCGCCTTTTTGTAGCAGGCGGCGTCCGTCATCCCTTTTTCGTCGATCTTGCGCAGCAGCATCTCGGAAAAGCTTTCGTCCAGTTCGTTCACGGCGGTCTCAAGCGGAACGTCCCCGACCGACGAGCAGAGCGAAAACGCCTCCGCGTCCGCCGCCGGCGCCGTCCTCTTCCGCAAAACGCCCGGGGCGGTTTTCCGCGCTTTGGCGCTGTCCCGGAAAAGGGCAGGGCGGGGAAGAACGGCCTCCTCCCGCGCGGGGAGGGCGTTTTCGGGGAGAGAAAAACGCTCCCCGTCCGGCGGGCAAAAGTCGTCCTTGCGGTAGAAAAAGAGGGTCACGGTCATCTCGCTGTGCGAGAGGAAAGAGAGGATCGCCTCTTTGGCGGCGTCAAAGGCCGCTTCTTTCGGGTATCCGTAGGCGCCGGAGGAGATCAGCGGGAAGGAGATGCGCTCGCATCCGCGCGCCTCCGCCTCCTCCAGGCACCGCCGGTAGCAGGAGAGGAGCAGCGCCCGCTCGCCCGCTCCGCCCCCCTGCCAGACGGGGCCGACCGTATGGATCACGTACCGCGCGGGGAGGCGGTAGGCGCCGGTCGTTTTCGCGTCCCCCGTCGCGCAGCCGCCGAGCCCCCGGCATTCTTCCAGAAGACCGGGGCCCGCCGCGCGGTGGATGCATCCGTCCACCCCGCCTCCGCCGAGCAGGCCGGGGGCGGCGGCGTTGACGATCGCGTCGGTTTCGTACGCGGTGATATCGCCTTCTCGCAGAAAAAAGGGCATGGTTCGTTCTCCTTTTCCGGTTTTTCGTTTTTTTCTTTCGCCCGGGCCGTTCTCTCTTGCAAAACACCGCGGACTGTGGTATCCTTTTGGTATCGGAGGAGCGTATGCAGACGATCGATCAGGCGCTGGAAAAACTGGCGCGTTCTCCGTTCCGTTCCCGCTTTCATCTCTCGCGGGAGGATCGGGTTTATATCGAAGAAAAGGGGATGGAAACGATCCGCCGCCATTGCGCGGATTTCGTCGAAAAACGGCTCGCCCCGGCCTTTCCGCCAAACGACGGCGCGCAAACGCCGATGCGGGGACATCCCGTTTTCAAGGCGCAGCACGCCTGCGCCTGCTGTTGCCGCGGTTGTCTGGAAAAGTGGTATCGGGTCAAAAAGGGAACGCCGCTTTCCCCCGAAGCGCAGAAAAAGATCGTGGATCTGCTCATGGCGTGGATCGAACGGGAATATGATCGGATATGACGGGAGGTTTTTTCTTCGTCAGAGCCGGTTTTGCTTTTTGACGGCCTCGGCCAGCGCCCGCAGCTCGCCGAGCCGCCGGTCAAAGAAGAAACGGTAGCTCTCGCAAAAGCGGTTTTCCGTCAGCCCGGGCTCGCGGTCGCGGCGGCATCCGCCGCCGCAGAGAAAGAGATACCGGCAATCGCGGCAGCGCTCCGGCCGCCGGCTCCCCTCCTCGGCAAAGCGTTTTGCGGCGGGGCTCGCCGCCATCCGGGCAAACGAGCTCTCGCAAACGTTTCCGAGCTTCCACTCGTCCAGCGCGTAAAAATCGCAGGGGTAGACGCTGCCGTCCGCCTCGCAGAGAAAATAGACGCCGCACCGGCCGCTCATCCCGCAATGCTCCGGCGGGTAACCGAGCAGGATCGAAAGATAGTTGTCCATTCTCCGTTCCCGGACGGGCGCGGAGGAGAAGAAGGCGGCGCGGTAGCGGTCGAAGATCTCAACCAGCGCCCGGCCGTAGGTCTCCGCGCGGAGAGAAAAGGCCGTTTCCTTCCCGTCGAGCGCGTCGAGGCAGGGAATGAACTGCAGATGCCCAAAGGGCGCCAGCTCCTCCCAGACCTCGCCGATCCGGGCGGCGGATCCTTCGGTCAGCACGCAGAGCAGATTGAAGTCCGCGCGGTGCCGCCGGAGAAGGGCTATCCCCCGCCGGACGGCGTCGTAGGATCCCGCGCCGCCCGCGTCCGCGCGCAGCGCGTCGTGGATCTCCTTCGGCCCGTCGAGCGAAACGCCGACGAGAAACCCGTTTTGCGAGAACAGCTCGCACAGCTCGTCCGTCAGCGCCGTCGCGTTCGTTTGCAGCGCAAAGGCGACCGGCAGGCCCCGCGTGTTAGAGCGGCCGACCTCCGCGAGAAAGGATCGGTAAAAGCCGGCGCCCGCCAGCGTCGGCTCCCCTCCCTGAAAGGAGAAGGTAACCGCCCCGTCGGCGTAGAAAAACGCCTTGCGGATCAGCGCGCGCACCGTCTCCTCCCCCATCACGCCGCGGCAGGGCTCGGCGCGGCGGGAGGTCTCGTCGGCGTAAAAACAGTACCGGCAGCGCAGATTGCAGGAGCCGGAGACGGGTTTGACCATGATATGGATCGGCGGCATGGAAACACTCCTTTTCTTTCGCTTTTTATTTTACCACACGTCCCCGGCGATGGCAAATCTTTTTTGAGAACGGAACGATAAACTTTTTTACGGATGGTGGAAAGATGGAAAAACGCCCGAATATTCTTTGGCTTTGCAGCGATCAGCAGCGCTTTGACACCCTCGGCTGTTACGGCAACCGCTTTGTCCGCACGCCTAACCTCGACCGGCTGGCGGAAAGCGGCGTTCTCTTTACCCGCGCCTACTGCCAGAACCCGGTCTGTACGCCCAGCCGCGCCTCCTTTCTGAGCGGGCGGTATCCGCGCACCTGCCGCGCGCGCCAGAACGGCAAGAACATCCCGGAGGAGGAGATCCTCGTCACAAAGCTTCTGCACGACGCGGGCTATACCGGCGGGCTCTCCGGCAAGCTGCACCTCTCCAACTGCCATCCCTCCGTCTGCCCGACGCGGGAGCGCCGCATCGACGACGGCTACGACGTCTTCGACTGGAGCCACGACCACGGCAACCCCTTCTCCTGGGAGGGCAACGAATACGCAAACTGGCTGCGGGAGCAGGGGGTGGAGCCCTCTCCGCGCCCGCGCCCGTTCCGGGAGGACAGCCGTTACGTGCGCGTGGGGATGCCGCCGGAGCTGCACCACACAAAATGGTGCGCCGACCGCGCGATCGCGTTTATGGAAACGGCAAAGCGGGAAGAGAAACCGTGGTTTTTCTCGCTCAACTGGTTCGATCCGCACCATCCCTTCGACCCGCCGGCGGAGTATCTGGAGCGGTATCTCCCGATCCTCGATCAGCTCCCGCTCCCGAACTACGAGCCGGGTGAGCTGGAAGATAAATCCTCGCTGCAGCGCAGCGAGCATCTCGGCGCCTACGGCAAGTCGGGCAGCTTTGCCTACGACGAGATGACCGAATACGATCACCGGCTGCTGCGCGCCTCCTACTACGCGATGGTCGACTTCCTCGACGTGCAGGTCGGGCGGCTTCTCTGCTATCTGGAGGAAAGCGGACAGCTCGACGACACGATCATCCTGTTCCATTCCGACCACGGGGAAAGTCTCGGAGACCACGGGATGTACCTGAAGGGGGCGTATTTTTACGAGGGCAGCGTGCACGTGCCGCTGATCGTCTCCTGGAAGGGGCATTTCCGAAGCGGCGTGCGCACGGACGCGCTCGCGGAGCTGACCGACCTCGCGCCGACGCTGCTGGAGGCGTGCGGACTGCCCGCCTGCCCGGGGATGCAGGGAAGATCGCTTTTCCCGCTCCTCACCGGCGCGGCGCCGGCCGACGTATTCCGGGAGGACGTTTACTGCGAGTTCTGCAAGACCGACAAAAACGGAGACCCCGTCGCCTTCTGCACGATGCTTTTTGACGGGCGCTTCAAACTGACGAAGATCCACGCGCTGGCGCCGCGCTACGCCCCGGACTGCGAGGGGGAGCTTTACGATCTCGCCGCGGATCCCGCGGAGCGGCATAACCTCTACCGGGATCCGGATCACGCGGCGATCAAAGTGCGGATGCTCGAAAAACTGTGCGACCGCATCGCCCTGACGGCGGATCCCCTGCCGCTGACGACCGCTCCCTGGTAATACGGCCGCGCACGGAAAAACACTTTGCTCCGCCGGTTGACTTTTTTTTACGGGCGTGGTATACTACCTGTAATATCAATAATCGGAGCACTCTGCTTTGATAGAACCGTAGAGGTCCGAAACACAAGATGAACGAATATAACGGTGGGATCGACGGAGGAGGGAAGAAGCCGTCCGGCCGTCCTTCCTTTTCCTTCAAGCGAAATCTGATCTGGGTCCTGCTTCTCCTCGTTCTGACCGCCGCGGTCGTGATTTTGCTCAATCACTGCACGGGACTGACGCTGCGCGGCTTTTTCGATTCGCTGAAGCATATCAGCTTACCCTACGTCCTTTGCGCGATCCTCGCCCTTGCCGGATACGTTTTCTGCGAGGGGCGGGCGATGGCGTCGGTCGGCGCCGTGATCGGAGCGCCGATGGGGCCGGTACGCTCCACCCTCGTTTCCTCGACCGAGCTTTTCTTTTCCGCGATCACTCCCTCGGCTTCCGGCGGGCAGCCCGCCGCCGCGTTCTTTCTTACGCGGGGCGGAACGCCTCTCCCGAAGGCGACGGTGATCCTGATCAACAACACGCTGCATTATATGCTCTCGCTCATTGTGATGGGAACGGCGGCGGTCGCGCTGAGTTTTCCCTTCGTCTCTGCCCTTTCCCCCGTTCTGAAGATCCTGCTCGCGTTTGGATTTCTTCTCAATCTGCTGGCGTTTTCCGTCTGCCTGCTCTTGCTCTGCCGGCGGGAGCTTGTGCGAAAGATCTGCTTTCCCGCCATCCGTTTTCTCTCCCGGATCCGCCTGATCCGGCGCCGGGAAGCGGCGGAGCAGCGGCTGGAAAGGGCGATGGCGGAATACGCCGACTGTCAGAAGATGATCCGCGGGACTCCCGCGGCGCAGGCAAAGATCTTTCTCTGGAACCTTCTTCAGCGGCTGTGCAGCTTTTCCATCGCGTATTTCGTTTACCGGGCTTTCGGCTTTTCGGCCCACGGCCTTGTCGAGGTGCTCTGCCTGCAGACCTTTTCCGCGCTGGCGGTGAACGGGCTGCCTCTCCCCGGCGGCACGGGCGCGGCGGAGTTCGTCTTCCTGGAGCTTTACCGCGGGTACTACCCGCCCGGCCTGGCCGCCGAGGCGATGCTGCTTACCCGCGCGATCAGCTTTTACTGCATCTTTTTCTTCTGCGGGATCGTTTCCGTCGGCTACTACCTCTACTTTTTGAAAAAAGAAAGGATTGGAAAACGGATATGATAGGTGTTTACGATTACACGGTGATCGCGACGTACGCAAGCCTCGCCTCCGCTGTGATCGGGATCTTCCTTTCCTTTCAGGGAATGACCTTTTCCGCGCTGCTTTGTCTGATCGTTTCCGGCGTCTTCGATATGTTCGACGGAAGGATCGCCCGCACGAAAAAAGGCCGCTCCCTGCGGGAAAAACGCTTCGGCATTCAGATCGACAGCTTCTGCGATCTGATCGCGTTCGGCGTTCTTCCGGCGGCGATCGGCGGCTCGCTTCTGCCGCCGCAGGCGTCCGGCGCTCTTTTCTTCCCGCTGATCGGCGCGTCGGTGCTGTACGTTCTGTGCGGCGTCATCCGCCTGACCCATTACAACATCTGCGCGGAGGAAGCGCTGGAGGAGGGAACGTATACCGGCGAGTTCACCGGGCTCCCCATCACCACGGCGGCGCTGATCTTTCCCGCGCTTTACCTCCTGCGGTATCTCTCCTTTTTCCGTTCCCCCCTGTTCGTCGATCTCTGGACGCTTGTGATGCTCGTAACGGCGGCGCTGTTTATCTCCAAGTTCCGCCTCCGCAAACCGGGGAAAACCGGCGTGATCCTGATGCTCGTCGCGGGTACGCTGATCATCGCGCTCAACGTCGTGTTCCGCCTTGTCTACGGGGCGATCAGCCTTGTGTGAGAGCGGGCGGCGCAGCGCCGCCGAGCCGGAAAAGCCCTCCGCTTCGCTGCGGTTTCTTTATCAAACGGTCCCGGGCCGCGCTCTCCTCGCGGTCCTTTCCTGTCGCTTCGTTTCGGGAATTGCGGGCGCCTTTCTCTCTCTGCCCGTCTCCCGTCTTTTCGTTCCCCGCTTTGTAAAAAAGAACGGCGTCGACCTCTCCGAGTACGAGGAGAGGCGCTACCGCAGCTTCAACGATTTTTTCACCCGCCGCGTCAAACCGGAAAACCGTCCGGTCGATCCGGCGCCGGACGCGCTCGTCTCTCCCTGCGACGCGCGTCTTTCCGTTTATCCCATCCGGAAGGATTCGCTGTTCCGGATCAAGAACGCGGACTATTCCGTTTCCTCCCTCACCGGCGAGGACGGAGACGCTTTCGCCGGGGGACTTTGCCTCGTTTTCCGGCTCGGCGTGGACAACTATCACCGCTTCTGCTTTTTTGACGGAGGGGAAAAAACGCAGACCCGCTTCATCCGCGGCAGGCTGCATACCGTCCGTCCGATCGCGACCGACTCCGGCGTGGACATCTTCGCCCGCAACTGCCGCACCGTCTCCTATCTGGAGAGTAAAACGTTCGGGCGCGCGGCGTTCTGCTGTATCGGGGCGCTCCTCGTCGGGAAGATCGTTCTCTCGCATCCGCAGGCCGGGCGCGTTGCGCGCGGAGAGGAAGCGGGCTTTTTCCGTTTCGGCGGGTCCACCGTCGTTTTGCTGCTCCCCGCGGGTGCCGCGCGGCTCGACGGGGATATTCTCAAAGCAAGTAAAGAGGGAAAGGAGATTTCCGTCCGCTACGGCGAGCGGATCGGCCGTTCCCAAAAGGACGCTTCATTATGATCAAATCTTTTCTTTCCCGCTACCGGCATCTTTTCTGGCTTCTGCTTTACATCCCGCAGGTCACTCTCTTTTTCGTCACCCAGCGGATGGAGCCGGTCTGGACCGTCCACTCGCGGCTCGACGATCTGATCCCCTTTTGCAAGTATTTCATCGTATTTTACGTGATTTGGTACGGTTACGTTTTCTTTTCGCTTTTCTGGCTCGGCTTCCAAAACAAAACGGACTTTCTCCGCGCGGTTTTTTTCTGCCTGCTCGGAGTGTATCTCTCGCAGATCTTTATGCTCATCTGCCCCACGCAGATCGACTTCCGCGGGGACGCGTACGCGGCGGAGGGGAGCGATTTCTTTTCCTTCCTCGTGCGTTTCATCTATGCGCACGACAATCCGCGCAACGTCTTCCCCAGTCTGCATTGCTTTGAGGCGGTCGCGATCCATATCGTCGTCAATCATTCGGAGACGGGGAAGAAGATCCGCTGGTATTACCCGATCTCGCTCTTTACCGCGGTGATGATCTGTCTCAGCACCGTGTTCGTCAAGCAGCATTCGGTCCTGGATCTCTTCTCCGGCGTTGCGCTCGCGCTCCTTCTCGTTCCGGTCGTTTACCGGATCCCGTGGAAGTTCCTGCGCCGGCCGGAAAAAGAGAAACTTTCCGTCCCGGAACCTGCCGAGCGATGACCGGGCGTAAGATCATCCACGTCGATATGGACGCGTTTTTCGCGTCCGTGGAACAGCGGGACGACCCCTCGCTGCGGGGCAAGCCGCTGATCGTCGGCTCCCTGCCCGGGGAGCGGGGCGTCGTGTCCACCTGCAGCTACGAGGCGCGGCGCTACGGCGTGCGCTCCGCGATGAATATCGCGGAGGCCTACCGCCGCTGCCCGAACGGGATCTACAAGCACCCGGATATGAAAAAGTATCTCGCCGTTTCCGCAGAGCTCCACCGCCTCTGGGAGAGCTATGCGGAAACGGCTGAGTTTATCGCCTGCGACGAGGCGTATCTCGACGTGACCTCCACCGCGGACGCCTACGGCGGCGCCGTGGCGGTGGGACGCCTGATCAAAGAGCGGACCAAAGCGGAAACCGGGCTGACCTGCTCGGTCGGCGTGGCGTATTCGATGGCGGCGGCCAAGCTCGCCAGCGAGGAGAAAAAGCCGGACGGCTTTTTCGTGATCCCGACGCCCGAGAAGTTCGTGGAGCTGATCGCCGACCGGGACGTCCGCGTGCTCGCCGGCGTCGGCGAAAAGTCGGCGGAGCGGCTGCGCCGCGCGGGGATCCTGACCGTCCGCGACGTTCAGCGGAGCTATCCGCGCGTGCGGGAGCTGCTCGGCAAGTTCGGGGAGGACGTCTTCGATCTCTCCTTCGGGATCGACCGGCGGCAGGTCACGCACTACGAGGAGGCGGACGCCAAATCCCTCGGCAGGGAGGTCACCTTCCAGCGGGATACCGACGATTTTTCCTTCCTCTCGGACGTGCTCGATCTGCTCGCGTGGGACGTTGCCCGCCGCCTCGCGGCGATCCCGCTCTACGGCAGGACGGTTACCCTCAAGATCACCTACGCCGATATGCGCGGCATCACCCGCTCCCGCGGGGTGGACTGCACCAACCGGGCGGCGGAGATCTCCGCGGCGGCCCAGGAGCTGCTTTCCGGCGTGGAAAAGCGGAAGGTCCGGCTGATCGGCGTTTCGCTGCAAAACCTTTCCCCCTCCTATCAGCGCCAGCTCACGCTCGACGACCTTCTCGCGGGCGGGGAGGAGCGGGAGGCGGCGTTTGCCCGCCGGGTGGACGAGCTCTGCCGCCGGTACGGCGAGACCCGCCCCGACCGGGACGAGCTCGGCGAGCGCCTCTACTCCACGATCGAAAAAATGGAAAAAAGCAGAAACGGCTGATAAAACGGAAAAAGAGCCGGGAGCGGTACCGCTCCCGGCTTTTTGACAAGTCGGAAAAATCACGCGGAAAACGCGGCCCTGACGGCGGCGAGGATCCGGTCGGTTTTCTCCCGGTCAAGGGAGACTTCCACCTTCTCCGGCTCCTCGATCAGCCGGCGGAACTCCGCGCCGGGGCGGTAATCGGGCGGGAAGAAGAAGGATCCCATGCCGGAAACGCCGTCGGAGAGGGCGCCGGTCAGCAGGCGGCAGAGGACCGCCGCGCAGAGAAAATCGCCGTATACGCCGGCGTGCTTTCCGTCCGTGTGGTAGAGGTCAACGTCCGGGCAGGCGTTTCGCACGGTCTCCCAGACCTCGCCGATCGGGGCGAGCAGGGAGCCGGTCTCCCCGGCGAGGCGCCGGCAGGTTTCGGTCATGATCGCCTGGTGCTCCGGGTTGTCCTTTTCCGCCCAGGTGGTAAAGACCACCGGCTTCGTCCCGCAGCGCAGGCAGAGATCGGCGATCGCCGCGCCGTCCCGCATCGTGTCCTCCACGGGCGGATAGGGGTGCGCGCCCTGCTGGAACACGCAAAAGTCAAAGCCGCCGTACATCAGATTATAACGCAGAGAAAAGTATTCGGTCCTGTGCCAGACGAGCTTCCGCCCGCCGAACGCCAGCATGACCGTCTCCGGCTCGTCGCCTGTCGTTTCCTTCGCCATCCGCGCGAAAAGATGCGGCATATCGTTGAAAAAAGTGTGACTGTTGCCGATAAAAAGCACTTTCATAGCGGTTCTCCTTTGGCAAGACCGGCTTTTTTGCCGGTTTTTTCTTTTTGATGGTCAGAGTTTGATCAGTTCATAGACGGGCGAGCCGACGCCCAGCGCGGCGGCGGCGTCGATGGTGTGGGCGCCGTTGCGGGATTCCACCCGCTCGATAAAATGCGCCCTGCCCGGGTCGTCGGAGGCGTAGACGAGATCCAGGCACGCCCGGTCGATCGCCACGGGGTCGGAGGAGATCATCATCCCGATATCCTTCATACAGGGATCCTCCGCCACGGCGCAGCAGTCGCAGTCCACCGAGAGGTTCTTTAAGACGTTGATGAAGATCATCTTCCCGGCAAAACGCCGGCAGACGGCGCACGCGGCGTCCGCCATACTCTCGAGAAACGAGTCGTGGTCGGCGGTCCAGATCTTTTCCGGCTCGCCCGCCCCGTGGATATACGCTTTGCCGGCGGAGGAGGCGATCCCGATCGAAAGCTGCTTCAGCGCGCCGCCGTAGCCGCCCATCGGATGCCCCTTGAAATGCGAGAGGACGAGCAAGGAGTCGTAATCAAAGAGATGACGGCCGACGATGTCTCGCTTGATCCGTTTGCCGTCCGGAACCGGCAGCTCGCCGTCCGGTCCCTCCGCGTCCATCAGGTCGACGTCAAAGTACCGGCTCCAGCCGTGCTTTTCCAGCGTTTTTCTGTGTTTTTCCGTCGTGTCGCGGGAGCCGTCGTAGGCGGTGTTGCATTCCACGACGCGCCCGCCGACCAGGTCGATGATCGGCTTCCAGAACTTCGGCCTGAGGAAGTTTTGGTTGCCCTCCTCGCCGGAATGCAGCTTGATCGCCACCCGCCCGGGCAGCTCTTTGCCGAGCGCGCGGTAGAGGGCAACGACGCCATCGGGGGAAAGATCGCGGCTGAAATATACGTTGGCCATAAAAAACTCCTTCCGTTTCTCCTTTTAATTATAGGAAAAACGGAAGGAAAAAAAGTGAACGTTTTGTAAATTCTGTCCCGCCGTACCGGCAGCGGGCGGTCCCGGAAAAGGACCGCGCGGTCTTCTTTCCCGGCGCGGTCCGCGCGGCGGTTTTTTTCAGGAGATCCCGTATCCCTCGGCAAGCCGCCGGATGATCGGGGCGGGGGTCAGTTCCGGCGTGTAGCCGTTTTCCTCACAGAAGGCGGAAAGCGCCGGATCCGTTTCGACCAGCGCGTGGAGACCGCAGACGGCGATTATCCGCTCGTTGAGCACCGCGTTGCAAACGGTGCAGACCAGGATCTCCCGGGCGTCTCCGTCCGTTTTGATCCGCTCGGTGAGATCCTCCCAGAAGGAGAGGGCGCGGGCTTCGTCCGGGCCGAAGAAGGCGGTGGGCATCAACCGGAGAACGTCTTTCATATGATTCAGGCAGGAGGTGAAATCCGTTTTCGCCTCCATAGGGAGCGCGGAATAGCGTTCGTTCAGTTTTTTGCTGAGCGCGGCCCACGCGTTCTTGTCGAGATACCACTCGGCGTAAGGAGCGAGGAACGTCCGGACGCGGTCGCAGAACGCCTCGGAGACAGTCCCGGAGAAGGTTCTGGCGTCCTCTCCTTCGGCCGCCCGGAGCAGGGACCCCGATTCCGGGAACAGGAGAATGTCCCGCCCGGTGATCGTCACGCGGTCTTCCCGCTCTCCGAGAAAGACTGTCGATCCGCTTGCGGCGGAAACGGGTAGGAGCAGGCCCGATCCCGTGTTGAAGTCAATTACGTAGTACGGGACGGAAAGGGAAGAGGAGGCGTTTTCCGTCTCGGCGGAAAACGCTTCTGCGAGTGCGGCGGGATCCCCGAGCAGAGAGAGGAACTCCGCCGCTTTTTCCCCCGTTACGGAGCAGAGAAGAACGTTTTTCGCTTTTCCGTACTGGACGGAAAACGTGAGCGTATCCGTCTCAAAGGACGCCGGAACGATCACGGGAGACGGTTCGTCCTCCAGGAGCGCTTCGGTCGGGAAAAGCAGATTTTGATTGCAGGTAATCGAAAGAAAAGGGCATTGTCCTTCTTCTGCCAGGGTCAGAAGCGGCGTGCCGTAGGTGAGCGCGCGGGAAGAAAGGAGCGGCTTTTCGAGGGGATAGACCACGGCGGAGGAGGGGACCTCCGGCTCGGCGGCGAGGACGTCGGCAAAGGAAAGGGGAAGATCACGGAAAATCAAAAGAGAGGTCGATGCGCCGTACACATCGACGGCTTTTTTTATTTTGGCGTTGACAGAAGGCGCGAGCTCCCTGGTCGTCGGATCGATGTAATTCGCGCCGAACGCGAGGTAGTGCCAGTCGGTAAGGCACTCTGCGTATGTCTTGTCCTGCGGTAGCTCGCCTTCCGGATCGAGCAGCAGAAGCCAGGCGTTGGTATGGGTCGCGTACGTGTTCCGGGGGTAATCCTCCGCGCGCTTGCCGGGCAGAAAACGGCTGTACCAGCCGTAGAGACCGGAAAAACCCCCGCTCTCGATCGTCCCGGCGATCATACCGGCGTCAAGGAGGTATACGCGGTAGACGATCACGGTCTGGATGTCCTGCAGCTTGGTCTGATAGCGGCGCAGCGCCGCCTCGTAGGAGAGGGCGGAAAGGTCGGCGTGGTCGCAGACGATCCGGTGGTCGGGGGAGCCGGTTTTCCGGTCCTCCCGCAGGATCGGCAGGTCGGAGGCGCCGGTGAGGACGATCTCGTCGCAGCGTTCGTAGAGCCGGATCGAATCGTTGATCAAAAAGAGGATCTCGTCGTAGGAGAGGGGGGTGCGTTCGCCGTTTTCCCGGACAGCGAGCAGCCGTTCCGTCTGTTCCCGGGTAAACAGCGTCAGAGTCCGCTTCCCGTCGCGCTCGGCCTCCGTCTGATAGACAGAGAACTTTTGCTGCAACTTTTTTTGCGTGGCCGGAACGCCGACTTCAAAAAAAGATGAATCGATCGAATCCGCGGTCTGACTTTTTTTCGGTTCGACGGGGCGGGAAGCAAGAAAATGCGCCCAGACAAGGAGCAAAACAGTGAAGAAAACGACAAGCAACGCGGAAATGCAAAGGATCTTTTTTGTTTTACTCATGCGAGTTCTCCTTTCTTTGTTCTCCTTTCTTTGTTCTTCTTTCTTTTATGCCGGTATCAGGGAAGATACCGGTCGGGATCGGAGAGGATCTCGGAAAGGAAGGAAAGCGTGCTGACGGCGGCAAGTCCCCCGCGCCGGTCGGCGTAGGCGCGGAGTGCGTCGTTTTGCTCGGCGAGGATCGACTTGAGCGAGAGGGTGATCGCCGGTACGTATTTTTCCTCCGCAAGCAAGGAAAGCGTGTAATAGCGGCCGCTTTCGTCGCCGAGCAGGGCGGAGAGGGCGGCGTATTCCGGCAGGCGCCGGATCGCGGCGAGCTCCTTCTCCTCCTCGCTCAGATAGGAAAGTCCGGCGGCGCGGATCGCCCGGAACAGGGCGGTACAGGCGGCGGCCGCGTCCTCCCGCTTTTGGAGATAGGATACGCTGTAAAACTCATAGAGGATCCGCTGCTCCGTCGCGGAGAGCGCGACCGGGTAGAGCGGGTAGGACCAGCCCTTCTGGGTGGCAAACAGCTCCTCGAGCGTATCCCAGAAGGCAGAGGGAACGGCGCGGACGTAGGAGAGGGGAGCGCCGTTCGGATTGGGGAGCGACGTGATGAAACAGCGCAGATCCTTTTGAAAGGGGATGGAGAACACCGTTCCGTTGTCCAGCTCGATCCGATAGGTATAGACGGGATCGGACGTTCCGGCGTAGTGTCCCGCCGTGCCGTACGAGGAAGCAAACGCGGAAGGGCTCCCCAAGGAGGCGAGCAGCCGTTTTGCCTCTTCGCCTTTGAACGTGTAACCGGTACTTCTGAGCCCATGACCGTTTTTCTGCAGAGAGATCTTGACCTCCGACGCGTCGAGGCTGAACGCTTTCCACCGGAAGACCGGCTTTTCGCGTTCCAGCTCCTCGGTGGGGAAGACGGTCTTGCCGTCCAGTGTGATCACGGCGCCGAGCTGCGCGGCCTCGGAAGAAACGGCGGAAAGACGATCCAGTTCCGCCTTGTCGGAGCGATAACTCCGGGAGGCCGGATCTTCCGAAAAGAGAGAAAGAAGCAGATCTGAGTAATCGAAAAAGAGGAGCATGGGGGTTTGGGGGAGCGGGCCGGAGGGGGCGCTGTCAAGAGAGTAAAACCGCAGCTCCAGCTCGTTGTAGTATTCGTCGTAATCGGCGCGGCCCGTTCTTTTCTCGTTGTCAAGCAGAAGACAGAAAACGCTGCGAAAGCGCATCCCGGCGGAATTCGTTCTTTCGGTCGGGGGAGAGAAATACAGACCGAGAGAAAAGGCGTCGCCGTTTGCCTGGGGCTTGCTTTCCAAGGTACCGCCTCTCGTGCCGGAGTCAAAAAGCCAGATGCGGTAGAGGATCACCGTCCGGATGTCGCTCAGTTTGTTTAAGTAGGCGGAAAGGGCATTGTAATAGGAAAATTCGGTATAGTCGCCGTGATAGCAGGAGACGGTGTGATCGGAGGCGCCGGCGATCCTTTTCTCCGCCGGGACCACGGGCGTTTCGTAAGCGTCCGTGAGGATCAGCCGGTCATAGCTTTCGTAGAGACGGATCGAGTCGCGGATCAGATAGAGGATCTCCTCGGAGGAAAGCGGATCGCGCACTCCGTTCGTCCGGTCGCCGAGCAGGGTCCGGCTTTGAGCGGAGGAGAAGAGGACGAGCGTTTTTCCCTCCGCAGATTTGCTTTCGTATTGATACGCGGAAAACTTTTTTTCCATTTTTTTCTGCGCGGCGGGCGCGCCGAGCGCAAAGAATCGCTCGTCGATCCGCAGATTGTCCGGCGCGGTCTTCGTTTCTCCCGGCCGCAGGAGAAGGACTTTTGCCCATCCTAAAAGGAGCGCGGAGAAAAAGAGGATGAAAACAAGGGTGGGGAGAAGAGCGGCTGCGGTTCTTTTCACGGCTGTCCCTCCTGTTCGGGGAAGACGACCGTGACCGTCGTGCCGCGCTCCGGCTGCGAGTCGAAGGTCAGCTCGGCTCCGTGCGAGAGGACGATCTGCCGGCAGAGGGCGAGGCCGAGCCCCGCGCCCCCCTCGGCGCGGGAACGGCTTTTGTCGGTGCGGTAAAAGGGCTCGGTCACGTGGGCGAGCTGTTCCTTTGTCATCCCCTTGCCGTTGTCGGAAACGGAAACGCGGTTTTCGTCGGCAAAAAGGACGACCTCTCCGCCCGGCCGGCAGGCCTTGATCGCGTTTTCCGTCAGGTTGTAAAGGAGCATCGAGAGAAGCGTGGGGTCTCCTTGCGCGCTCCCAGCGCCGGGCAGGACCCGCAGCGCCGTTTTGTGTTCCCCGGCAAGGGGGGAAAGACGCCTCACGGTGTCGCCGAGCAGGGCGGCGAGATCCACCGTCTCCTTTTCTATCTTGTTCTCCCGCAGGAAGGCGGTGTCCAGAAGCTTTTCGGAGATCCGTTTCAGCCGGTCGGTCTCGGAGACGATCCGGAGCGCCGCGTCGCGGCGTTCCTCCTCGGGGACCGCCGCTTTTTCGATATACTCCGCAAAGCCGCGGATCGAGGTCAGCGGCGTGCGCATTTCGTGCGCCATATTGTCAACGAGCGCCTGCTTGCGCTCGGCGTCGTCGGCAAGCTCTTCCATCTGGGCGCGGACCTTTTCCACCATTTGGTTGAAGCTTTTGCCGAGCGCGGCGAACTCGTCCTTGCCCTTTTCCTCCGCCGCGACCGTCATATCCCCGGCGGCGATCCGCTCGGTCGTCACGCGCAGCTTCTCCAGCGGCAGGGAAAGGCGCTTCAGAAGAAAGAGCAGGAAAACGGCGAGGAAAAGGGAAACGCCGGACGCTACGGCGGCGTAGGTCAGCATCAGAGAGGTAAACTCCGCGTCAAGATCCCCGGCGTAGCGGCCGTAGAGGAGCCGGTAGCGGCCCTCGCCGATCTCCCCGGAGATCAGGATCCAGCGCTCCCCGTCCTCCTTGATCTGGCTGATCGTGCCGTTTTCGGGGAGAGCCGGCGTTGCGGCAAAGGAGGAAAAGACCTCCCGGTCTTCCTCAAAAAAGGCGAGGGAGACCCGCTGTTTTTCATAGTTCTGCGCGTAGGACTGCATCAAAAGCTTCGGGGAGGTGCCGTTTTCCGCTTCCTCCATATCAAAAAGATCCCGCTCAAAGGAGCGGGCCAGATAGCGCTCCTCCGCGAGACAGGCGTTTTCGGTGTTTTCCACGCTGCGCCCGTAGGTGAAAAACGCAAGGGAAAAAAGCCCCGCGTAAAGACAGACGAGGAAGAGAAGCAGGGTCACAAGGTAGGTCCTCAGCCAGAAACGCCTCCGCATCTCACACCTCCAGTCGGTACCCGGTCTTAAAGACCGTTTTCAGCCGGTCCTCGAGTCCCAGCTTTTTGCGCAGGCGGCGGACGTGCGTGTCCACCGTGCGGTTTTCTCCGTCAAAATCGCGGCTCCAGACGAGATAGATCAGCTGCTCGCGGGAGAGGGCGAGATTGCGGTTGATGATCAGCGCTTCCAGAAGATCGTACTCCTTCGGCGTCATCTCCACCTCTTTTCCTCCCTTGGTGACCCGCCGGCTGTCAAAGTCCACCGTCACGTCGTCAAAGGAAAAGGAACGCCGCGGTCCTCCGGCGCGCCGCAGCACCGTATCCACCCGCTGCACGAGCTCGAGGATCTCAAAGGGTTTGACGATATAGTCGTCCGCGCCGAGCTGCAGCCCCTTCAGCCGGTCCGGGAGAGCGTTTTTCGCCGTCACGAAGATGACCGGCGTTTTCGTGCCGCGCAGCTCTCCGATCACGTCAAAGCCGGAGAGCCCCGGCAGCATCACGTCGAGCAGGATCAGATCGAAGTGCTCCGTCTGCGCGCGCAGCGCCGCCTCCGCGCCGTCGTAGAGTTGGGTGCACTCGTGCCCCACAAGGCGCAGATTTTTCATCATGAGGTCGTTGATCTGGATCTCGTCTTCCACGATCAGGATCCTTGCCATGCCGTTACCTCCGTTTTTTCTTTCCGCGCGGGGCGGTCCGGTTTTATTGTAGCAGACGGGCTCCCGGATTGCAAGCCGTCCCCTTTTATCTTTATTCTAATTCCCGGTTGTTGCAGAGTTGTGACAAAAAAGCGGTTTTTTGAAAAAAAGAAAGCGGGAGACGGGAAAACCGAAAAATACAAAAGCGAATGTTGAAAAAGAGATTTCCTTTTTTGTTTTTTTCCGTTATAATGTACCTGTAACTCCCGCCGGCCGGAAACGGCCGTACCGAAAAAGAGAAAGGGCCCTATATGAAAAAGATACAACTGCTTTTCTTGTTTGCGCTGATCTGCCTCGCGCTGGTCGCCTGCGGGGAAAAGCCCGCCGGTTCGCCCGACGATACGGCGTCCGCGCAGCCCGATCCGGCGGAGGAGCCGGACGAGGTGACGGGGTATTACGAGATCTCCCGCGAGGAATATCTCAATAAAACGGCGGCGGGCTACGTCTCCAAGCTCGTTTCCTTTACGACCGACTATAAGTTCGTCTGGAACAAGGACGGCACGCCGCGCATCGCGCTCCCGGACGAGTGGTACCGGGTCTGCGCGGGCAGCGATACGCCGAACAACCCCTACCATCAGAAGGTCGCCAAGCTTTTTTACAACGACCAGGAGAAGCTCTACGAGCTCTGGATCGCCGACGCCTTCGGCATCGATATCCTCGACCAGTATATCCTGCGCGATATGTTTGAAAAGTACGGCACGGTCACGACGAAGACGATCACCGAGGACTGGGTGAAGTACGACGTTTACGATATGGGCGGCGGGCAGCGCTCGGTCGGCGCCTACGCCCTCGCCAAGAACAAAAACTACGTTTCCCCCTTCCTCGGCAGCGCCGAGTACGGCAACCGCTACCCGTGGTGTGAGGAGCCGTGGATCGAAAACAACACCCTCGGCATGGTCGCGGCGGGGATGCCGAACGTCGCGCTTGACCTTTCCGCGGTCTTCACCCCGGTCACCGGCGACTCCGATAACGTCTACTGGGGCGACTTCATCATCGCGATGTATTCGATGGCGTACTTCGAGTCGGATATCCCCACGCTGATCCGGCGCGCGGCGCAGATCTTCCCGGAGGATTCCTGGCAGCGGACGGTCGTGGAGATGTCCTTTGACCTTTACCGCAAGTACCCCGACGACTGGCGCTCCGCGATCATCGAGGCGGAGAAGACCTGCACCCGCCGCGGTTATTATTACCACACCGACCGCGCGCTGCACTCGCAGGGCCGGGTGGACATCAACATCGCGTTCTCCCTTCTCGCGCTCCTTTACGGGGACGGCGATTTCCTCGCCACGAGCCGGATCTTCTCGCTCTCCGGGTACGACGCCCGCGGCGTGATGTTCCTCCCGGTGCTCGGGATCATCGGCGGTCTCTCCTCTCTTCCCGAGGAGGCGCACGAAAAGATCTGGCAGGACGGCAAGGGCTATATCGTCAACAAGCCGGTCGAGGAAACGAAGGACAACACCGGTCTCTGGATGTGCCACCTCGGCAATCCGGAACGCTACTACCTCTCCGATCTGATGGAGATGTTCCGCGAAAACTTTGAAAAGCTGCTCCTCGCCTCCGGCGGCCGGATCGAGGGGGACACCTACTACATCCCCAAGACCGCGATGCGCGTCGCGGACACGCTCAAGCTGAGCGACCCCGACTTTGAGAGCGGCACGCTCGATTCGTGGACGGTGAAGGGAAGCGCCTCTCTGACCTCCTACGCCTATTTCGGCGACTGGGCGCTGCAGGTGAACGGCGCCGGCGAGGGAACGAGCGAGGCGTACACGACCCTCACGGGCCTGATCCCCGGCAAGACTTACCGCGCTTCCTTCTACGCGATCGCCACGCAGGATACCACCGCGTTGATCTACGCCCGCGCCCCGGGCGCGCAGGGGACGCAGCACGTCTCGGTCAGCGGGCAGTCGGAATACGTGCGCCGGGAGCTTGTTTTCACCGCCCTCGGCGAGACGATGGAGCTCGGGATGATGCTGCGGGACGAGCCCGCCTGCCGCTACGCGATCCTCGACGACATCCGCGTGGAGCGGATCTTCGAGCAGACGCCGGAGGGGATCGGGGAAGTGACCGTTTCCGCCAAAACGGCGGAGGACGGCAGCGTGAGCGGCCGGATCCGGGTGAAGATCGAGGGCGTGCACGAGGAGGAAGAGGTCTTCCTCAAGGTGAACTTCGCCAACCCGGGCGGCTCCATCGTGGACGGCGCGATCTCCGTCAACAGCAATTCCTTCGGCGCCGTTCCGTTCTATAAGACCGGAGACGCCGGAAAGGAAGGCTCCCGGGATTTCGTCTACATCCCGATCGTTTTGCGGCGTGAGAGCAACTCGGTCGATATCGACGTCGGCAACGACTCGCTTATCGTCTACGGCGCCGAGGTCGTAACGGTCAAAGACAGGCTCCTTGCCTGTGAGTGACCGGAAAGGAGGCTCCTATGAAAAAAATCGGTTTTCTCTTTCTTTTCTCGTTTCTGATGTTCCTCTTTTTCGCGTTCCCCGCGGGCGCCGCGGGGACGGCGGAGGTCGTCTATCTGAAAAACGGCGGGACGGGAGACGGCTCCTCGCCGGAAGCGGCCCTCGGCTCGATGAAGGACGCGTACGCCGCGCTCGATCTCAAAAAGGCGTGTACGATCGTCGTCTGCGGCGAGTATACGCAGAGCAAGACCTTCCAGCACACCGCCGCTTACGGCGGCAGCGTGACCCTCACCTCGGTCTGGGACGGCGTGGACTACCGCAAAACGGCGGGCGCCGTCTATATCACCGGCGAGTTCCGCTACGTTTGTACCGGCGCCGTTACCGTCCGCGACATGGACTATCATCTGACCGGAAAGTATTATTTCGTCATCGCCCAGCACTATCCTTTCGTCCTCGATACCGGCGTGCGGATGGTAAGTGAAAACGCCGCCTTTGACGGTTCCGCCGTCGGCAACGCCTTCACCATCCTCGCCGGATATCAAAGCGGCCAGACAACGGTCGACGGCGGCAAAAATCCGCCGACCGCCGTCAGCAAGAATGCCTCCGTCACGGTGCGCAGCGGCTCTAACCTCGTGATCGCCGCTTTCTCCCGCCAGATCAAAAACCAGAAGCTGACCGGCACCTCCACCGTCACGGTCGAAGGGAACGCCGAGGTCGGGATCCTCTATTACGCGCCGATCGGCGCGGCGTTCGACGTGACCGCCAAGGCGGTCGTGAACGTCTGGGAACACGCCAAAGTAGAGAAGATCTGCGGCGGGACGAGCAAGGGAACGCTCGACTCGGTGACCCTCAATTGGCTCTCCGGCGAGATCGGAGAGTTCTCCCCCGCCGGCGGCGGCGCGGAGACCTCCGTCAAAAACGGCTATCAGCTGACCTTCAGCGACGTTTCCGCCGCCAAAGAGACCTTCTCTGCCGTCACCAAGCTTTTCAAAAACAAAGAACAGGTCTCCTACGACCTGCCCCCGGCGCCCGAAACGGATCCGCTCCTCCTTTCCGTCAAGGTCCCGCGGACCGAGCCGACGCTGGATATGAGCGTGCCCGGAGAAACCGCGGATCCCTCATCCTCCGCCTTCCCCGCTTGGGCGATCCCGGTCGCCGCGGCCGCCGTCGCCGCCGCGGTCGTCGCCGTCATCCTGATCAAAAAGAAGAAAGCTTAACTTCCTTTTCTGAAGAAAAGGAAGCGAAAAGACTTTTTGAAAAGGGAAAAGAAATAGAGTCAGAGCGATCAAAGCAAAAGAAATACGAAATCCGCCCCGGTAAGCGCGGGGCGGATTCCTGTTTCGGGCGTTGTAGGGCAGGGGCTTGCTCCTGCCGTATTTCTGCTTTGCAGCTTTCATCTGCTCCCGGAGGGAGCCAAACGGCAAGGGGAATCGGGCCCTCCCGGAAGGAGCTCTCCCGTTTTTCTTTTCGCATCAAAGAAAAAGGCGAAAGACGGATTTTCCGTCTTTCGCCTTTTCGGCTTTGAGGTTATCTTTCTTCTCTCTTGCGGAGAGCGAGAACCGCGCCGGAGGCCGCGAGGACCGCGGCGGCGGCGACGAAAACGGTCGCGCTGCCGGTAGCGGGCGTCGGGGTGCCTGTGTCGCCTCCCGCGGTGACGGAGGCGGTCAGGCCTTCAAAGACGCTGTACTTGTCCTGATTCTTTTCACCGTCGAGGAAGTAGCCGATCTTGTCGGATGCCGAGCTCAAAGTCAGAGTGGCGGTAAGACCGGCGGTATCCTTGAGGGTGGCCACCGTCATCCGGTCTGCAAGCGTGATCTTGGTAGGATCGATCACGATATTGGCTTTGGCGCCGTCAAAGGACTGGGCGCCCGCTTTTCCGGAAGAAGCGGCGAAAACGAAGGCGATCTGGCTGCCGTAGTTGCGGATGAAGTTGCCGCCGAGGATGTTGATGTTGACGGTGCCCTTCTGGACGCGCTCGGGCTGGACGACGCCGCCGGGCATACCAAAGCCGGCGATCTCGCCGAGGAAGGTGCCGCCCGTGACGTTGATGTCGCAGACGTAGTTTGCGGTGGTGCCGGCCTGCGCCACGCCCATCACGTTCATGTTGGCGGGGACGGGGTCGCCGGTCCAGACGGTGTAGGTGCCGCCGGAGATGTTCATCGTGGCGTGCATATCAAGGGTATTGGCGGTCTTGAGGTCGCGGTCGCCGATACGGACGGACTGCCACACGCCGCCGGCCACGTTCAGCGTCACGTCGCGGGTGATGGTCTCGCCGCCCTTCGGGGCGTTGGGATCCGCGTCGTCGGCAGCCGCGGTGTTGTTGGCGTTCTGGCCCATCAGGATGATCGGGGGATAGTTGCGGGCGTTGTTGCCGGATTTGTCGGTGGTGTAGTAAGTCTGGTCGAACTTTTCGGGGTCAACGGGATTGCCGTTCGCATAGAAATAGGTGGTTTCCACGTTGGCGGTCACGGTGAGATTGTGGTAATCCATCGTGATGAGGGCGTTGGCGATGGGCTTGTTGGTGCTGTCGCTCACGCCGACGTTGATGCGGAGATAATCCATCACGATATCGCCGTGGAAGTCGAGCGAGTAGATGCCGTTGCGCAGATCAAGGCAGGGGAGCAGCGTCTCGGAGCCGTACTTGGTGTTGCGGTAGTCAACGCCGTCGTAGAAGCTCGTGAGGGTGATCACGCCGGAGTGCGCGGGCATCGCGTTGTGGGACTTGTCTGCGGGGCTCTCGATCGTCACAGCGCCGATCAGGACGGCAACGCCGCCGTTCGGGAGCTTTTCGATCGCTTTTGCCAGGGTCTTGACGGGGGCTTCCTTGGTGCCGGCCGCCGCATCGTCGCCGGAATTGGCAACAAAGACCGCGTTTGTGGCTTTTGCCACGCCGTCAGCGGAGACGGAGATCGCCGCAAGCGCCGTCAGAGAAAAAACGGTCGCCAGCGCGAGAAGAAGGGAGAGGTACTTTTTCATGATTTGCTCCTTTTTGTTTACTTTGGATAAACCTGTTTTTATTCTATCACGGATTTTTGTGATAGTCAACCTTTCGCGGCTTTTTTTCTCACAAAATTTTCTGCAAAAAGCCGTTGCTTTTTTGCGAAAACGCGGGAGGCAGAAAACGCGCCCGCCTCCGGACGGAGGCGGGCGGCGGGATCAGAACCAATGAAAAACGTCTTTGGCAACAAAGGGCAAAACGGCCGTTTTTTCGCGGCAGAAGGGGAGGATCCGGTTGACGGCTTCTTCGTATTCGCTCCCGATCAGCGGGATCCGGAGCGTTCTCCGCTTCAGCTTCTTTTTGAAGTCGTTTTTCGGCGGGAGGAGCGTTTCGGAAAAATACAGATCGTACACGTTGCTCGACCGCCGGGCGCGCTCGGCGCCGGTGAGCGAGCTCCCCGCGCCTTCGCGGCGAATGCGAACCACGCGTTCACGCGGCGAAACGTTCCCGCTCCCACCAGCAAAACAGGCACTGCATTTGCAGTGCCTGTTTTGCTGAAAGCGACGAACATTTTAGATCGGATTGCCAAAAAGCCGCGTTTTCGGTGTTTTTCAGAAAAACGTGCAAACAATTCAGATCGGGCAAACGAACAGTTTAGATCGTATATAGGTTTGCAAGCTTAAATATACTGATTTGAAGTTACTTCCACCCCTCCGAATTGGATCCGGTCTCATAGGATTTTGCAGTTAAATGCGGATAATCATCGCAGCTTTTGTTGTTCTTTTTGCTCCAGGATAACATTGGAACTGACAAGATTGCCTCAAATTCCATCGTCCAAATCCTGTTGTTTTTACCCGCAAGGACTTTATCATAATAATCTTCACCGTTTATTAACGCACAGCAACGGGAGTATAGAAAACTGTCGTCAGAATGATCGTAGTATTTGCAAGCTTTTTTGAAATTCTTTTTTGTATCCAAATCATACAAAAGCTCAGCCATTATATCATCAAAAGAAAAGATTTCTTCATTTGAAAGAGTGGATAAATAGTTGATCAGAGGAGCAAGAACCAAATCATCATTTCCGGATTTATCCCAGTCACAAATCTCCATTATCAATTCAAAGAAATGTGTTTTATCCATAATAATATCCTTTCAAAAAACTGATTCTCATCATTGTTTTTCCGTTTTTTGCTATATTTCTGTTTGTTTTCCTTTTGCCGTATTGATTGAGGATATGAGCATAACGCGGATGCTTGCGCAAGCGGAATCGAGGGATTTATACGTCTGCTCGTCTATGTAGTCGGTTTTATAAAGCAATTCGAGCCAGTAGCAAGTCTCGTTTGCTTCTTTCAATGCGATCTGCAGTTTTGAAATGAAATCGGGTTTGCCGTGAGCGTACTGCGCTTCGCGGATGTTCGCGCCGATGGAAGTGCCGGAACGTCCTATCTGATTTGAAATAATCGTTTCATGTTTGGATTTTAAATCTTTGACAAGATTTATGATGTTGACGGCAAAATCCAGAGATTGATCACGGAGTTTTGATTCCTGCATATTCGTTTCCTTTCAGTGAAGTTTGCGCCTGCGGCGCAAGTGAAGTTACGCCTTACGGCGCAGTGAAGTATTGCGGCTGTGCCGCAAAGTGAAGATAAGTGTTCCGCATATCGTGCCGAAGGCACACTTCACGCGCGAAGCGCACTTCACGTCCGAAGGACACTTCACGTTCCGCGTTAGCGGAACACTTAGTTGAAAACCCGATGCTTTCGCATCGGGTTTTCTGGTGGGGGATG